>CAZIXF010000012.1:0-99699 GCA_964543195.1 uncultured Roseivirgaceae bacterium | reverse complement strand
TTGCGCTTAATCGGCCCTTCGGGCGAAAAATTTATGAATTTTTCGGGTTAATTATCTAATTCACACAACGAATTAAATTTTTAAAATCCTTAGGAAGGACAGAAAGATGATGATACTAAACCAACGGGATCCCTGCTGGAAGACAATCCGAAGATGATGATACTAAACCAACGGGATCCCTCCAGGAAGACAATCCGGAACCAGGTTGTCTTCCTGGAGTAACCCTGGTAGTATGCAGATAATGCATAAGAGATCCCTCCTGGATGACTATCTCGGTCAGGAAGGCCATTCCAACGCAATTAATCCATGCACCGGAAATCTTCTAAATCTCTTCGGTTTCTACGATTTTGGCCAAGACGTCGGCATAAGGAACAACAAGATATTTGGCCCCATCCATTTCAATTTCTGTTCCCGAAAATTCCTTATAAAAAACGGTATCGCCCACGGCAATTTCGGGACCTTCAATATTACTTAAAGCCACCACCTTGGCAAACTTCGGCTTTTCCCTGGCCGTATCGGGAATGATAATACCGCTTGCTGTTTTTTGCTCTGCAGCTTCTTCGGAAATATCCAAAATCACATTCTGATTGACCGGTTGTAATTCTCTCATTTCTAATTCGATTTAATTTCCAACAATTGATTAATTCTTTTCTGATCGAAACCTATGATCATCTCTCCGTTAATATCGGTTTGGGGTACCCCCTGCTGACCGCTTTTTCTGATCATATCCTGTGCGGCATTCTGGTCTCTCGATACATCGATATCCGTAAACCTTACACCATTTTTCCGGAGGTATGTTTTCAGGGTTGTACACCATGGACAAGAAGGGGTGGTATACACCGTTACACTCTTCTGCGGTCTTTCTGCCGCTTTGGCTTCAAAGATAATATGATCCAGCAAGGTCTGGTAAAAATCCTTCTGATGACAACCCTTGAAAGTATTCCTGTATTCTCCCTTATCAAATTCTATCAGGGTAGGCACGGTGGATATGCCATACTGTACGTGAATATCCCGAACCTCTTTCACGTTGGCCGTGTACATATTCGCTTCTTTATTTTCATTAGCCACCGCTTCAATGTTTTTTCTGGCACATTCGCTTTGTTCCGACCCTTCCTTATAAAGCAGAAGGTAGGCCCTGGGTTTACCATCAATCTTTTCTATCAGATCCTGATGTGAATTTATTGCTTCAACTGCCATTTGATCATAAAATTTATGCTTTACAAATTTATTACATATGAACAAATCTTCATAAATCATGCCATACTATTTTTTTAAAAAAAAAGTCAGCATATAAGGTCAAATTGTCATAAAGGAATTGTCTCTGTCAGTATTCCGGGAAATAAGGGTTGAGAAACCTCCAAATACGACAGACCCTTGCTTGCTTATCAAAGGGACAGGGCCTGCTTATCAGCCGTGGGACAGGCTTTAGCATCGTCCTTATGACGGATCACTCAGGGTGGTGCCCTGCGGTTCATTTTTGTTAGAAAATAACCCGCAAATGATATTGTGCTTGATATTTGATATCACGGAAATCCCTGAAACCGGTTGGGCTGGCTCAGGTTTGCCTCATAATTAAGAGAAAGAAAAAATGGGGTTGATTTTGGACTCGTATTAATATCTTGTAAAGTTGAATTCAACCCGTCTGTTTACCTGCAGATCCCTGATGTCATTCGAAACGATCAAAGGCATTTTCTCGCCGAAACCGATCACTTTTATTCTTTTTGCGGATATGCCTGCCTTAACAAGATAATTTTTAACCGATATGGCCCTCTTTGTGGCCAGATCCGCATTAAATAGTTCACTGCCGATATGATCGGTAAATCCGGCAATTTCTATTTTCACATCCGGATAAACTGAAAGAAAATCCGCTATCCTGTCCAGTATGGGTAGAGACGCTTCCACCGGCTCTACCGAATTGAAATCAAAAACTACATCGCTGACGGATGAGGTGCCCGACGTTTCGCGATCCCGTCCGTCATCCGCTTCCTCTGTATCAGAAAAAGCTTCCTGTTCACCGGCAATCAATCCCGGATCGGTAGTTTCCCCTGCTTCTGCTTCGGCTATCGGTCCGGTATCTGAAGGCTGGGATTTACCCATTGCCACCAGGGGGATATCCAGCTCATATCCATATGATTGGTCTTTATTTTCAAGTGCCACCTTAATCTGGTAAGGTTCGAACCCCTCCTTTTCGCTGGTCACCCGGTATTGATTTCCTGAAGGCAACTGGATCTCATATTCACCTCCGGACTGATCTGCTATGGTAATCCCGAAAGGATTATTTTCAGGTAACAGGTCAACGGAAATCTCAGCATTCAGCGGTTCTCCCGATTCTGCATCCGAAACCTTACCCCTGAGTACGACCATGGGAGTAGGTTCCATGTACCGGGGACGGTCGATTCTGACAATACGATAAACACTGTCTTCACCGGATCGGGCGAAATAGGCGTGCTCGTCCTCTTCGTCGAAGTAAAAATACTTTTCATCAAACCCGGTGTTGACATCCGGTCCGATATTTTCCGGTACCGACCAGTTGGTCCAGGAGTCATCCTGCCTGATAACGCGATATATATCTCCCTGCCCGTAACTTGAATAACCGGCAGTAGAAAAATACAATGCTTTTTCAGATTCCGAATAAAACGGGGAATATTCATGATGAGCAGTATTGATCTCCTCTCCCATATTTTCCGGCTCACTCCATTTATTATTTCCATCCCGATAACTGATGTACAGATCCCTTCCTCCTTCCGTATCGTAGCGAAGCGTAGAAATAAAAAGTACGGCACCATTTCCAGCCATGGCATAATCCGCATCAAAGGAAGCGATATTATCCCTTCTTATTTTCTGTTCATAAAAATTTTCCCATAGTCTGTTTTTCTGGGTGACCAGTACCAGATTGGAGGTCACTTTATTCACTTTTCCGGATATGTTGCCCAGCAGAAGGTATTCCCGTCCATCCATTTCGAAATAACCTCCCACCGTACTTAATCCGATATTGTTCACCGATCCGGGAAGCGGAGCAGCCTGCTTCCAATTTCCAGTGGACCGGTTCAGTTCGGCAAACCAGATATCTCCGGGATCCGTATCCAGACCCGCATTTTCCGGACTGAACCCCCTGGTAAAAAAAAGTTGATTCAGCTTTTTTACAAAAACAGGCCTCGTATCGGATTCGCCTGCAGAATAATTCAAGGGCAGAGATTCTTCATCCAGTCCGGGGTTCCTTCTCAATGCGATATCCCGCTCAGCAACAACAGGTACCTTTGTTCCTGAAATCCCTATTGCATCTATCGCATTATAACCGGGCACCTTACTTCCATCGATCACTACTTTCACAGCGCTTACTTCATAGGGAGTTTTGTTTACATAAATATTCAGCATTCTCCCTTTTACTTCCAGTTCACGAGGATTCAATGTGGTTAAAAGATGTTCGTTTCCATTGGGCTCATATAAAAAAATCTGGTACACGGCCCCCGGATGATAGGATTCGGCCACCGCAATCTGTTCAATACTCATGGGCTCATCGAACCCAACCTTTATAAATGAGATCCGGTCAGGATTATCGGGAAGCCATGCATTCGGATTATCTTCGGGATTGGGCAAAACATCGGGTTTGTCAAGAACCTGGCTGGCTGCATATTCATAATCCGATAATTGGGATGAAAAATCCAGAACGCTCGAAGCCCACTGTACATCCTGAGCTCCAGCCAGGCCCCAGGCAAAAACCAGACCCAGCCAAATGGGTAATCTTGTCATTTCGGTTGGTTTAGGGTGATTACGTCCTCAAGATATAAAAACTTCAAAAAAATTTCTATATCAGATACTCAATATTCTCACCTCTACCCTTCTGTTCAATTTCCTTGACTCGTCTGTGTTTTCTGTCGAAATAGGCCTGCTCTCTCCAAACGCCCTGGTTTTGATCCTTTTATGATGGATACCCTGATCCATTAAATATCTTTTAATCGCCTCCACCCTGTTCTCGGAAAGTTCCAGGTTTGCTTTCCTGCCCCCCAGCCTGTCGGTATGACCTTCGAGCTGGATTTTCATTTCCGGATATTGATTCAGCAGTAGGGCAATCTCACTCAACTCCTGTATTGAGCTGTCCTGAATATGATAATCACCCTGTGCAAAATATATTTTATGCAATCTCAGAAGTTCACCGGGTCGAACCGACAACAATTCGAAATCCATCCCCGCCGTATCCGAGGTAACATTGATGGTATCAATCTCAGGCTTATAGTATTGTGCACCTACCTCGATCACATATTTATTCTTTTTATGCAGATATACCTCAAATAAACCCGTGGAGTCGTTCGATTCTTCTATGTAAACCTCGGAGGCATCGGGATAACTTTGAAATGTAACGGAAGCTTTAAGAGGTTTACCGGTGGAAGCTTCCGAAATTTTTCCCCGGATCAGAATATATTCGTTATTCTGTCCAGAGGAAAAGTTAAACTTTCCGCTGAACATCATCAATAAAAAACATATGATCCATCCGCTCTTTCTCATCCGTTAAGGAGCCTATAGTGATAAGAGATCAGATATACTGGTTAATAATATTTTCATACAATTCCTGCCGGCCACTGATCAACTCGGGTTCACCTGTTGATTCGGCAATAGTCTTCAGTTCGTTGAGATCCAATTTTCCCTGTTCGAATTCGGCTCCCTTGCCTGAATCGAACGTAGCATATCGTTCCTTTCTCATAAGCTTATAATCAGAATCCTCCAGGATTTTATCCGCTGCCATCAAAGCACGGGCGAAGATGTCCATGCCCCCGATATGTGCATAAAACAGGTCAATCAGATCCGTGGAGTTCCTTCTGAGTTTAGCATCAAAATTAATGCCACCCCCTCTGAAGCCGCCTGCTTCAAGAATAACAAGCATGGCTTCCGTCACTTCATAAATATCGGCAGGAAACTGGTCGGTATCCCATCCATTCTGATAATCACCCCGGTTGGCATCTATGCTGCCCAGCAAGCCTTCATTGGCAGCCACCTGTAGTTCATGCTGAAATGTGTGACCGGCAAGTGTTGCATGGTTAACCTCCACATTCAGCTTGAAATCACCCAACAGGTCATACTTGCGTAAGAAACCTATGACCGTAGATGCGTCATAATCGTACTGGTGTTTGGTGGGTTCCATGGGTTTGGGTTCAATGAAAAAATTTCCGTTAAAGCCCTGTTTCCTGGCATAATCCCTGGCCATGTGCAAAAAGCGGGCAAAATGTTCCTGTTCCCTTTTCATATCGGTATTCAGAAGACTCATATATCCTTCACGGCCTCCCCAGAATACATAATTCTCTCCCTGTAATTCTATGGTCACATCCAGTGCATTCTTGAGTTGTGCCCCGGCATATGCCACCACGGAAAAATCCGGATTTGTGGCAGCACCGTTCATATACCGCGGATTACTGAAGAGGTTCGAGGTACCCCACAATAATTTTACACCGGTTTCTCCCATTTTCTGTTTGGCATAATCCACCATGGTTCTGAGCCTGCTCTCCGATTCGGCCAGCGAGCTGCCTTCATCGACAAGATCGAAATCGTGGAAGCAGAAATAGGGAACACCGAGTTTGACAAAAAACTCAAAGGCCGCATCCATTTTATCTTTCCCCCGCTGTACAGCATCGGATCTGGCATCCCAGGGAAATTTTTTTGTCCCCGGACCAAAGGGGTCATTACCGGTATTACAGAAGGAATGCCAGTAAGCGACTGCAAAACGCAGATGCTCCTTCAGGGTCTTTCCCGCCACCATTTTGCCCTCATCATAATATTTGAAAGCCAGTGGGTTTTTAGATTCCGGCCCTTCGTAGTTGATTTTTTCTATTCCTTTAAAATATTCAGTGCTCATTTCAAATTACGGTTTAATATATTTAACCATTGTTTATATTCATCAGTGTACTGGTCGATCATTGACTTGTCCGGTTCTATACGCTGGATAAGCTGAAGTCCGTTAAACGCTTCTCCGAAGTCAGCATATATCCCAGCCCCTACACCGGCACCCCTTGCAGCTCCCTGGGATCCATCCGTATCATATAACTCGACTACAGTATTCGTAGTATTAACAAATGCTTGCCTGAATACCGGACTCAGGAACATATTGGCGTTTCCCGCCCTTACCACATTCATTTCCATACCGATCCGTTTCATAATATCAAAACCATATTTCAGGGCAAATACGATTCCTTCCTGAGCAGCCCGCAACAGATGCGCCTTTTTATGTACATTGAAGTTCAATCCATGAATCGACCCTCCCTGTTCCCGGTTACCCAGTACCCGCTCAGCGCCATTACCGAAAGGCAGTATTTTCAGCCCCTGCGATCCCACAGGAATTTCAGAGGCCAGCGCATTCATTTCATCATAATCAATATCTCCGGTGTGATGCTTTAGCCAGCTGTTCAAAATGCCCGTACCATTGATACAAAGCAAAATACCATAACGGGGTTCTCTGGTCGAATGATTTACATGTACAAATGTGTTTACTCTTGATTGAGGATCATATTCGGGTTGATCGATCAATCCGAATATAACGCCCGATGTGCCGGCAGTAGCTGCAATCTCACCGGGATTAAGCACATTAAGCGAAAATGCATTATTGGGCTGGTCCCCTGCCCTGTAACTAACGGAAATTCCTTCAGGTAACCCCAGTTCGTCGGCAGCCATGGCGGTCAATTCACCCTGAATGCCGAAAGTATCTACAAGATCAGGTATCCGTTCGCGGTTTATACCATATTCATCCAATACCATCCCGGCAATATCCTTTTCAAGGAAATCCCATAATATTCCCTCCGAAAGTCCGGGGATGGTGGTTTTAACCTCGCCGGTCATCTTCATGGCTATATAATCACCCGGTAACATGAATTTATCGACCCGGTCATAAAGTTCGGGTTCGTTATCCATGACCCATTTCAGCTTGGATGCAGTAAAATTACCCGGTGAATTCAATAGATGGGTTAATGCTGTGTTCCCGCCCAGGGATGCGAATGCTTTTTCACCGATATCCACAGCCCTGCTGTCACACCAGATGATGGAGGGTCGTAATACATTTTTGTCCCGGTCGACCAGCACCAGGCCATGCATCTGGTAAGAAATACCAATAGCCCTGATTCCAGCCGGATCTACACCCGGTTTCCGGATAAGTTCCTGTGTGGCATTGACCAGGTGTTTCCACCATCCGGCGGGATCCTGTTCCGCCCATCCGGATTCAGGAGTGAGCATACCCATTTCCCTCTCGGGAGAAGTGGCCGATCCCATCACTTTTCCACTTTCTGCCTCAACAAGGGTAGCTTTAACGGATGAGCTTCCCACATCATATCCCAATAAAAATTGTTCCATATATTTTTTTTTGAGTTGAAAAAATGATGCTTCCAGATGCTAAAATTAATCAATAATCATCATTTAAACACTTAAGCGTTCATCTGGTTCATATCCTTGAATATTCCAGAAAAGTATAATCATAAGGATTGTCTTTATCCTTATGGTGAAAATCCTTTTTCTGTATCTTCCATTGCATATGGTCAAATTCAGGGAAAAACGCATCGCCCTCGAAATACGCATGAATAATGGTCAGATAAATATAATTGGCAAGGGGAAAAGACTGTTCGAACACCTGCTGTCCACCCAGTATAAAAATTTCCTCTTCTCCGCTTACCCGGTCTATCGCCTTACTCAAATCATTCTCCACCAGGCAATTGGCACACAGGTCGTCCACCTTCCCTGTCGACAGGATGATGGTCTTTTTATCCGAGATAAACCGGTCGGGGGCTTCATAACTGTTTCTTCCCATAATAAAAGGCTTCCCTGCAGTTATGTTTCTGAAATGTTCATGATCAGCGGGAAGATCCCAGGGCAGCCTGTTGTTCTTCCCTATCACACGATTCTCTGACATTGCAGCTATTATGGATATTCTATTCATTTATCTGCAAAATACGAATCCCAAAACAAACATTAAGTTCAATATAGTAAAGGATTTTTTCGACATATATCCAATAAAATAGTAAAAAGAAATTATTTTTGAAGTTTGTTAATGCTCGGAGGGAGCAGGAATTTATGAAATTTAAACATTTTCCCTGGAAACAGGTTAATTGCTTGGATCTTATCCATGAAAAATTTTCTGGCAAATACTGTTCTTATTGTCATAATGATCTCTGCCTGGATTGTTAATGAACCCCCTATTCATCTCCACGTGAATCATACCACGGATAACGAAACACACATCAATCTTTCGGACGATTCATTAGCCAAAAAAAATCAACCGTGTGAAGACCTCGAAGACCAGGACGATACCAGAGCCTCCTATTATTTTCTTACATGGAACGGTTCGATCAGGAGCCATTCTGTTAATTTCCGCAATCCGTTTAAAAAAGGATACCCTCACCTCCTTGATGAACCACCCGAGTTTTCTGCCTGAACCTGCCAACCTAACACAAGTCAGACCATAATTAAAACTTATCAAACCATTACCTGAATAACGTCTAAAAAACATCCGATTAAGCCATGAAAAACAATTTTCTGAAAAATTTAAAATATGATTTTCCAGCCAGTATAGTCGTATTCCTTGTAGCTGTTCCTCTTTGCCTTGGCATTGCGCTGGCCTCAGGAGCTCCTTTGTTTTCCGGCATTATTGCCGGTATCGTGGGAGGAATCGTAGTGGCTTCTTTCAGTGGATCAGCACTTGGTGTGAGCGGTCCTGCTGCAGGGCTGGCCGTTATAGTCCTGTCAGCTATCAATGATCTTGGTTCATATCAGGTATTCCTGTTGGCGGTGGTACTCGCCGGGATCCTGCAGCTCATCCTGGGTTATGCCAAGGCCGGGATCGTAGGATATTATTTTCCTTCATCCGTGATCAAAGGAATGCTGTCGGGAATAGGAATCATCATTATTCTGAAACAGATACCTCATGCCGTAGGTTACGATGCGGATTATGAAGGTGATCTTTCCTTTGTTCAGCCGGATGGAGAAAACACCTTCTCCGAACTGATCAATATGCTGAATCATCTTTCTCCCGGTGCCATAATTATTGCGGGGATAAGTCTGGCCATCCTGGTTTTATGGGAGAGGCCTTTCATGAAAAAAAATAAAATTTTTGGATTGATCCAGGGACCTCTTGTGGCCGTTATTGCGGGGATCAGCCTTAATATATTGTTCGATAATATCCCTGCACTCGACCTTGCCTCAAGCCAGGTAGTTAATATTCCTTCGGCTGGCAATTTCAATGAGTTTTTGCAGCTTTTTACACTGCCCGATTTCTCCAGTATTTACAATACTGACGTTTATATCGTTGCAGTTACACTGGCCATTGTAGCCAGCCTGGAAACACTGCTCAGTGTGGAAGCCACGGATAAGCTGGATCACATGAAGCGGGTCACCCCGACCAACCGGGAATTACGGGCACAGGGAATAGGTAATGTGATCTCCGGATTGATCGGTGGATTGCCCATCACCCAGGTGATCGTCAGAAGCTCTGCCAATGTTCAGAGTGGTGGTCGTACCAAAACCTCAGCAATAATCCATGGTTTTCTGCTGTTATTGAGCGCCTTGCTGATCCCCAACATCCTGAATCTGATCCCTCTTTCAAGTCTGGCAGCAGTCCTGATCATTGTAGGTTTTAAACTGGCCAAACCTTCCCTGTTCCGGAGTATGTATAAACTTGGCTGGTCTCTCTTCGCCCCATATATGGTAACTATAGTGGCCATAGTCTTTACTGACCTGCTTATAGGCATAACGCTCGGAATGGGAGTGGCCATTATGTTTATCCTGTATGATAACATGAAGACTCCCTATTATTTTGATCCGGAAAAACATCATGTACCGGAAAAGATCAAAATAGAACTTTCCGAGAATGTCAGTTTTCTTAACAAAGCCAGCATTCTGCAAACATTAAATCATATCCCGGAGAATTCCAGGGTTGAAATTGACGGGTCCAAATCGGTGATCATCGATCATGATGTACTGGAGGTGATCAGAGATTTCCAGGAAAACGCCAGGTATAAAAATATAGACCTGCAATTTACCGGCTTTTCACCAAAACAGATCCCTAATCAGGTGAAAACTTTCGGCGAGAGCATGCGGAATAACAACAAATTGAAACAGGAAGCAAAAATATAATAAGTGGACAGGATCTATGCCCCTTTGAGAAAACAGGTGTTAATTATAATTCAAAGTGGCATAGGTCCCTGTTTATGAAAAGATGGGGGCAATAAGTTTTTTTTAATATTTCATTCCTTGGTATTCCTCCGGTTTGAGTATTTGAAAAAGGATACTTATCTTCACCGGACAAAGCAATGAATGTCATAATCGAGACATAGGCACATTTTTTTGAAAAACAGCCATGGCCTGTTGTTTAAATTAACAATTATTGTAAATCTGATTGATCACCATATAATCAGGCTCCATGCGTAAAATAATGATTATTGGAAATGGTATTGCCGGTGTAACCGCAGCCCGTTTCATCAGGAAACAATCCGATGACCCCATTACGATTATTTCATCGGAAACGGATCATTTTTTCTCCAGGACAGCCCTCATGTATATTTACATGGGTCATATGACCTATGAGCATACAAAACCTTACGAAGACTGGTTCTGGGAGAAGAACAGACTGGACCTTATCCGTGACCATGTGGTTAAAATCGATACGAGAAAAAAAAGACTTGTACTTAAGTCAGGGAAAAAACTTGAATATGATGTGCTGATCATCGCTACAGGCTCACTTTCGAATAAATTCGGCTGGCCGGGTGAAGATCTTAAGGGGGTTCAGGGCCTGTACAGTTACCAGGACCTGGAAAATATGGAATACTATACCCGGGGTATAAAACGCGCCGTGGTCGTTGGAGGCGGCCTGATTGGCATTGAAATGACGGAAATGCTGCTTTCACGGGACATTCCCGTAACATTTCTTGTCAGGGAAGAAAGTTTTTTCAACGTGGTGCTCCCGGTTGAAGAATCGAGAATGGTGAGCAGGCATATCCGGGAGCATGGTGTGGACCTCAGACTGGAGACAGAGTTAAAGGAGATCCTGCCCGGTGAAAACGGAAGAGTGAAAGGGGTGAAAACCAAACAGGGTGAGGTAATCAATTGTGAGTTCGTCGGACTTACCGTGGGGGTGCATCCTAATATTGAATTTTTAAAAGATTCAGAAATAGAAACCGACAAAGGTGTGCTGGTCAATGATTATTTCGAAACGAATATTGAGGACGTCTATGCTATTGGAGATTGTGTTCAGATGAAAGACCCCCGGCCTGGCCGTAAGGCTATAGAACCTGTTTGGTATGCCGGAAGGATACATGGAGAAACCGTCGCGCAAACCATTACCGGGAGAAAAACAGCTTTTGATCCGGGACCATGGTTCAACTCTGCCAAGTTTTTTGATATCGAATACCAGGTATATGGACATGTAAAAAATATAGAGGGAGTAAAAGAAGATCATATTTACTGGGAAGATGAAAATGGCAAACGTTCCATCAGGCTTACATTTGATGCCGAAAACAAAAGTCTGGTAGGCGTGAATTTAATGGGTGTGCGATTCAAGCATAAGGTTTGTGACGGGTGGATCAGTAATGGGAAATCCATTCCTGAAGTGGTCCGTGAACTTGATTTGGCCTATTTCGATTCAGAATTCATATCCGATCCCATACCGCAGGTTGTGGAACAATATAACCGGAAATTCCCCGATGACAGAATAAAAATCCGGGAAAAAAAGGGCTTGCTCTCATTATTTAATGGATAGAATAGTTATGGAAAGAAGAAAAATATTTATCATATCAGGCATCACCTTATTTATTGCAGGACTGCTGGCTTCATTCTTTATCTTCACCATAAGTGATTATCAGTTAACTGAATCCATTATCCGGCAGGAAGGAGAAAGTGAAAAATTCCAGATCCTTATCGAAGAAGCCCGGCCGATGTTAGGGAAAACTTATCACTGGAATTTTAATTACATAAGCGACCTTCATGCTGTTTTTGATAAAGCCAACCAGCGGCTGGATAACAACAGGTTCGCGGATTATGAAATCAGCCAGCATATATTCAATATGACCAAACATGCCAGTCAGGGATTATTAATCGAGAAATTATGGCTTTGGTTTATACTCAGTATAGGATTCATGACGGCAGGCGGTATAATCTATGCCCTGTCGGCTTATGGCTGGCGAATACCCGGCATAAAAAATGATCATATTTTTCACAGCTCTGTCAAATCGAGGGGATGGCTTGGTATTAGCCTCGGCATTTTACTGCTTGCCTTTTATATCATCATTTATTTCTATCCCGAATATGTGACCAATTGGGTTATTCTGGTTGATCCCATCAGCCAATGGCTGCAGGGGAGCGAAGCGAGCCACTGGTTTTTATATGGTGTTTTATACACACTTGCCATACTGGTCATGGGGGTACGCATGTTCCTGAAGTACCGGGGTAACCGCTACCAGATGATCCGGACCGTATCGGTGATGTTCTTTCAACTTGGATTTGCTTTTCTGATCCCATCCATTATGGTGGCTTTAAATACCCCATCCTATGATTTCAAAAATATCTGGCCTCTCGATCATGATTTCTTTTACTCCAATAACCTGAACACGTTAATGTCGAGCGGATTTATCGGGTGGGTCATACTTTTCTGGGGCACAGGGCTGGCTGTAATAGCCGTCCCCCTGTTCAGTTTCTTTTTCGGGAAAAGATGGTATTGTTCCTGGGTGTGTGGTTGCGGAGCATTGGCAGAGACCATGGGCGACCCCTTCAGGCATCTGTCGAGTAAATCACTAAAAGCCTGGAGAATAGAACGCTGGATGGTCCATGGTGTACTGGTATTTGTGATAATTAATACGGGTGCAGCATTATATTCTTTTTTTACCGGAAATAATACACTTCTGGGTATCAACACGGAGGGTATAAAATGGATATACGGATTCGCTATCGGAAGTGTGTTTGCAGGGGTGATTGGCGTGGGTTTTTATCCCCTGAGGGGAAGCCGTGTATGGTGCAGGTACGGATGCCCGCTGGCTGCCTATCTGGGGTTGATGCAACGTTTTAAATCCCGGTTCCGGATCACTACCAATGGCGGACAATGCATTTCCTGCGGGAATTGCTCTACCTATTGTGAAATGGGTATTGACGTACGGTGGTACGCTCAGCGTGGGCAGAACGTCATCCGGGCTTCCTGTGTAGGATGTGGTATTTGTGCTGCCGTATGCCCCCGGGGCGTGCTCAAGTTGGAAAACAAAAAAGAGAAAGGTCGTTTTAATGGACCCCAACTGGTTGGAAATAAAAATTATAAACCAGCATGATGATTAAAATGGATAGCTTTGCTTTTTAATTATATTCTCCTGTTTCGGTGGTTTTTTTATGAATGAAACAATCAGGGTTATCATTCCGGCTTACAATGAAGAAAATTCAATTGCCAGGGTCATCCGGGATATTCCAAAAAATATTGTAAAGGAGATAATAGCAGTCAACAATGGATCTACCGATGCCACCCGGGAAGTGGCCTGCAGATCTGGGGCCACTACTCTGGATCAGCCATTACGTGGTTACGGAAATGCTTGCCTCAAAGCAATGGAATATATAAAAAATACGGCAGATAAAAACACGGATATAATCGTTTTTATCGATGCGGATTATTCGGACTATCCGGGAGAAATGAACAGGCTGATACAACCCATCACTGAAATGGGGATGGATCTGGTTATTGGCTCCAGATCCCTGGGAGAAAGAGAAAAAGGCTCCATGACCCCACAGCAGATCTTCGGCAACTGGCTGGCCACGAGACTCCTGAAGATCATGTATGGTATCCGGTTTACGGATCTGGGGCCTTTCAGAGCGATCCGGTGGAACAGCCTCAAAGATCTGGGCATGGAAGACAAAAACTACGGGTGGACAGTGGAGATGCAACTGAAGGCAGCAAAAAAAGGATTTAAGTGCACAGAAGTCCCGGTGAGCTATAGAAAACGTATCGGCAAATCAAAAGTATCCGGTACGATCAAAGGATCCATCCTGGCTGGAGAAAAAATAATTCGGACTATATTTAAATATTATTGATGGAATTTGTATTGATCGGACTTTATCTGATATCCATGACGCTGATCATGATCTTCAGCCTGGTTCAGTTCGATCTCTCACTTCGATACTTAAAGGAAAAAAAGAGGAAAAAGAATGAAACAGAAAAGTTTCCTCCCCTGGGTAATTTTCCTTTGGTTACGGTTCAGCTTCCGGTATATAATGAACAATTCGTGATTAAGCGGTTGGTCAATGCTGTGGCGGATCTGGATTATCCCCGGGACAGGATCCAGATCCAGGTGCTTGACGATTCTACTGATGAAACCACACCGATCATTGCCGGGTTAACGGAAAAATTATCCGGCAAAGGAATTCATATCGATCATTTGCACCGCCGGGAGAGAAAGGGTTATAAAGCAGGAGCCCTGGAAGAAGGATTAAAAACAGCCCGGGGTGAATTCATAGCCATATTCGATGCGGATTTTATTCCTGACAGGGATTTTCTGAAAAAGACCCTGCCGGCTTTCCATAACCCGCACACCGGTATGGTACAGACCCGCTGGAGCCATATCAACGAGCATTATTCTTTGCTTACCAGACTTCAGGCTTTTGGCCTGAATGCTCATTTTACGGCAGAACAGGTAGGTCGAAGTGCTGCCGGCAGCTTTATCAATTTTAATGGGACAGCCGGTATCTGGAGAAAAAAATGCATTGAGGATAGTGGTGGCTGGGCCTTGGACACCTTGTCGGAGGATCTGGAGCTCAGTTACCGTGCTCAATTAAAGGGATGGAAATTCAAATACCTGGAAAATATTACCTCGCCGGCCGAATTGCCCGTAGTGCTTTCTGCCATCCGATCGCAGCAATACCGATGGACAAAAGGTGGTTCTGAAACAGCCAGGAAAACACTTTTAAAATTTTTAAGAACACCCTCAGGGTTTGTGAACAAGCTCCATGGCATTTTTCATCTTCTGAACAGCACCGTGTTCCCGCTGCTGTTGATCGCTGCCTTTTGCAGCATACCGCTGTTATTTTTCAAACAGTCGAACCCGGAATTTAAAATATATTTCGATATCGGATCGGTTTTTCTCATCGGTTTTTTCGCTATTGCCGGTTTTTACTGGATCTCCTCCCTTTATAATCATCCCCGTAATACCCTGAAATATTACCTGATCCACTTTCCCCTGTTCCTTTCATTTACGCTTGGTTTATCGCTTCAGAACGGGATCGCAGTTTTTGAAGGGCTGGCGGGAATAAAAACACCTTTTGTCAGAACTCCAAAATTCAATATTTCATCCAGGCAAGATAAGCCCGGGAAAAATCCATATATTAATTATCGTTTATCCTGGCAGAACTTCCTGGAATTATTCCTGGTTTTTTATTTTCTATTTGGTGTGGCGGCCGGGATTTACCTGCAGGATTTCGGACTGGTACTGTTTCATCTTATGCTGGCCATCGGGTTTGCAGCCATTGTCATCTATACGATAATAAATATTACCATACGTGGCAAATAACAAGAAATGGTTTTACATGGCAATCACAGTGATCGTTTCTCTGAGCGGTTACGTGATCATCAGCTACCTGATTCCACGTTATAAATCTTTCGAGCTCTTAACCACCTATTTTCTCCTTTTCGGCGCATACATCTGGCTTTATTTGCTACTGAATACCTCCCGTCAGATCAATACAGGATATGTGTTGGGGATCCTTTTCCGTTTATCGCTGCTTGGAGTGGTGCCCAATTTATCGGATGATGTGTACCGGTTTATCTGGGATGGGCGACTAGCCGTCCATGGTATGAATCCATTTATTGGCACGCCTGTTTTTTTCCTGGAAAATTATTCCCATATCCAGGGTATCGATACTTCTCTGTTTGATCTGTTCGGAAAGGACACCTATTCCAGCTATCCTCCCTTAAATCAACTGATCTTTTTTATCGCAGCGAAATTATCCCCAGGCTCCCTGTTCGGCAGCATTCTGGTCATCAGGGGTTTCATCCTTTTATTTGAGTTGGGAAATATTTATCTGATTAGAAAGCTGCTCAGGGAATATGGGCTCCCTTTGAAAAGAGGATTGTTGTATGTGCTCAATCCACTCGTCATTCTTGAATTAACGGGAAATCTTCATTTCGAGGCCCAGATGATCTTTTTTATCTTATTGTTGCTGCTCGGATTAAAACGGACTAAAATCTATTTATCTTCATTGGCGTTCGGGATGGCCGTGATCTCCAAACTACTGCCGTTAATTTTTCTTCCGGTTATCTGGTATCGTACCGGAATGAGGAAGGGGCTGGTTCTCGCCGGAATAAGTTTCCTGGTGATTGCGGTATCCTTTTTACCTTTCCTGAATCTCAAGATGATCTATGGTATCTTTAAAAGCCTTTCATTATACTTTCAATGGTTTGAATTCAATGCGAGCATTTATTACCTGATGAGGGAAGTGGGTTACTGGTTGACGGGCACCAATATTATTCAGGCAGCAGGACCTTTGCTCGGGCTGGTTACCTTTTTAATGATCTTGTGGCTGTCTTTTTCCCGGTATGCTCAAAAAGGATCGCTGACTGAGATATTTATGTGGCTGCTTATGATCTATTTTGCCATGACCACCACCCTTCATCCATGGTATATTACCACTCTGATGGCCTTATCCCTGTTTACCACGTACCGTTTTCCACTCGTATGGACAGGCCTCATCTTTCTTACTTATGAAGGATATACACAGCAGGGATACCATGAAAATTACTGGCTTATAGCGATCGAATACATCATAGTCTATGGGGTGATGTTATGGGAAATTTGGAGGAAGAGATATTAATAAAACTCATAGTATGGCTCCAAGCCATACTATGAGTAATAAATAAACTTATCCGATAAAGATACGCTTAAAAGCAGCAACAGTCAGCCCTTTTTTCACTCCGTCAAGATACTGACCTATGGTTTTGCTGTTGTCTTTCACGAACTGCTGATTGAGAAGGGTGTTTTCTTTGAAAAATTTGTTGAGTTTACCCATAGCGATCTTTTCCTGGATCTCTTCAGGTTTACCTTCTTCCCTGGCCTGTTCTTTTCCGATCTCAATCTCTTTATCGATCACCTCCTGAGGTACATTATCCTTATCGATAGCTACCGGGCTCATGGCTGCTATCTGCATGGCTACATCCTTTCCGGCAAGTGTCACCTCTTCGCCACCCGATTCATTCAGTGAAACCAGTACACCAAGTTTATTATTTGCATGCACATAGGAGACCACCTGTGCACCTTCCATCACCTCGTAGGCCGATATCTCGATCTTCTCCCCAATCTTACCCATCAGTTCGATGATCTTTTCATCTACAGTATGGTCGTCATCCACTTTTAATTTTTTGAGCTCCTCTATACTGGAAGGCATCTTGTCGGCAGCCATTTCCACGATGGCGTTGCCCAATGCCTGGAATTCTTCATTCTTAGCAACAAAATCAGTCTCACAATTTAATGCCACCAGTACACAACGGGTCGAATCGGCATTACACCGTGTATATACCGTTCCTTCCGAAACTTCTTTACCAGCTCTGGAAGCAGATATTTTCTGTCCTTTTTTTCTTAATATTTCAATAGCCTTATCAAAATCCCCATCTGCTTCAGCGAGGGCTTTTTTACAGTCCATCATCCCGGCCCCTGTCATTTTTCTAAGTTTATTTACATCTTGTGCTGATATTGCCATTTTTTTATTTTTTTGGATTAATAAAATGTATAAAAAAATTGAACACTGACAGCATATTCAATGTTCAATTTTATTATTCTTTTTGAAAAACAATCTTTATTTTTCTTCAGAGGATTTTACTTCAGCTTTTTCCTTGTTTTCTTCCTTGGATTCAGACTCTTCCTTTTCCTTCTTTTCAGCATCAGCTTCAACGGCAGATTTCTCTTCTTTCTTCTCTTCCTTTTCCTTCTTTTCAGCATCAGCTTCAACGGCAGATTTCTCTTCTTTCTTCTCTTCCTTTTCCTTTTTCACCTCAGGCTCCTTAACTTCCTCTTCTTTACGCGATTCTTTCTGGTCCTTTGGAGATTCTTTCTCCGCTTTCACTTCCTCACTGCTCTTTTCTCCTTCTTTTGCTGCAGTTTCCCTGGACTCTGTCCGGGGCTTTTCTTCTATTTTCTCCTTCCCTTCATCCATTCTCCTTTTAGCCTCTTCTTCCTCTTTCAGTTTCTGATCTTCCTTATCTTTCTTTCGCTCCATCAACCCTTCTTCCACTGATTTGGCAATTTGACGGACGATGATATCAATTGATTTGAATGCATCGTCGTTGCCGGGAATGGGGAAATCCACATCATTGGGATTGGAATTGGTATCCACAATGGCCACAATGGGAATATTCAGTTTTTGGGCTTCTTTTACTGCAATATGTTCTTTTTTGATATCGACAACAAAAACAGCTGCCGGCAGACGGGTAAGATCCGAAATACCTCCCAGGACCTTTTCCAGCTTATCCTTTTCCCTGGTGATCATCAACCGTTCCCTTTTAGCAAGGTTCTGATAAGATTCATCTTTCATCAGTTTTTCAATAGATGAAAGTTTTTTGAGGGATTTCCGGATAGTAGCAAAATTAGTAAGCATGCCACCGAGCCATCTTTCGGTAACATACGGCATATTAAGCCTTATGGCTTCCTCTCCCACTACTCCTTTTGCCTGTTTTTTTGTAGCCACAAACATGATTTTCCGACCACTTCTCACAATGTTCCTTACTGCGTTTGATGCTTCTTCAAGACAAGCGAGGGTTTTATTCAGGTCAACAATATGAATCCCATTCCGCTCCATAAAAATATAAGGAGCCATATGGGGGTCCCACTTTCTTGTTAAATGTCCGAAATGGACACCAGCATCAAGTAAATCTTTATAGGTTAATTTTGCCATTAATTAAATTTATGATTTTATCGTTTACTGAACTGGAATCTTCTTCTGGCTTTTCTCTTGCCATATTTCTTTCTTTCCACCATTCTCGGATCCCGGGTCAGAAACCCTTCCTTTTTTAATGGTGATTTGTATTCTTCGTTTATATTGATCAGTGCACGCGATAAGGCAAGCCGGATAGCCTCAGCCTGTCCTTTAAAACCTCCGCCCCTGACATTGCAGTTGATCTCGTAACCTCCATCATATTCAGTGAGATCGATGGGCTGTTTGGCAATGGTTTCAAGAATATCCGATTTGAAATATTCTTTCAGGGCTTGACCGTTAACGGTGAAATCCTCTTTACCAGGTTTTAAATGGATCCTGGCGACACTGGTTTTTCTTCTTCCGATAGTATTAATGATATCCATTAATTTATTTCAATTATAATTTTAGTTCTTTTGGATTTTGTGCTTCATAAGGATGCTCATTGTCCGCATATACATGAAGATTGTGAAACAATTGCCTACCGAGCCGGTTTTTCGGAAGCATACCTTTTACCGCTGCCTCGAATACCCTTGCGGGATCTTTCTGCATGACCTGCTTTGGATTCAAAGCCCGCTGACCACCCGGATATCCGGAATGGGAAACATATAACTTGCTGTTCCACTTATCACCAGTAAGTCTGATCTTCGATGCATTTACGACTATTACATGATCGCCACAATCCACATGGGGCGTGAATGAGGGCTTATGCTTACCCCGAATGATCCCGGCCACCTTACTGGCTATTCTTCCAAGCACCGCGGATTCAGCATCGACCACATACCAGTCCTTTTCAATGTTTTCTTTTTTTGCCGTTGCGGTTTTATAACTGATAGTATCCAATTTTCTTTATTTTAAATAATTATAAACGACAGGATTTACCCAAAAACGAGGCACAAAAATAGACGATCTTTTAATGAAAACAAAGTCATCAATGAAGATAATTCGATTAATCAGGTATTTTTCTCCAACTGTTTTAAAAGTACAGCGAAATCTTTTGGATAAGGAGCCGTGATCTTTTTACGGTGGTTATGTATCAGCGGAAAATCAATCGATAGGGCATGAAGCGCAAATCGTCGTATCAACGGTTTTTCCTCCTCGAATTTGCCCAATGTATAGTTTCTCTTAACGGATGAAAGATAAAACGGGGCGCCCCCATAGATTTCATCACCGGTAATCGGGGCACCCGCATGGGATAGATGCACTCTTAACTGGTGCATACGACCTGTTACCGGGCAGCATTCAACCAGTGTGTGCTGTTTATACGCATTCAGGGAATTAACTATCGTTCTGGATGTTTTCCCATATTTTTCATCCACATGGCACTGGTTATCACCGGTAAATATAGGTGCCTCGATTAGGGTATCCCTGAAATCATGAATTCCATCCACCACGGCATGATAAGTTTTGAACACGTTCCGATTTTGAAAATTCAAGGTCATAGCCTGGTAGGCATCCGGATTTTTGGCAATGATCAGCGCTCCGGAAGTTTCTTTATCGAGCCTATGACATAACTGAGCCCCTTGCTCGTATTTGCGTGCCAGGACAAGGAGGTTTTCCGGGCTGGCGCGGTCTTCAAGTGAAGATAATAAGGGCGGTTTATTGACCACGATGTAGTTGTCATCTTCAAAAAGAATCATTTCCCTGAACGGGGGTAATTTTTTTTTCATTGGCCTGTATCAATCAATCAGGGGCAGGGCTTGCGGATTTTTATACAACTTAAACAGGGTTTTCAGTTGATCAGTTGTGTTTCTTTCAAGTGACAACGGAGGCAGTTCATTCAGATTATAAAATCCTGCATCCAATGTTTCCATCCCCGGAAAAGGATTTCCCCCGTTATCTATACATAAAATCATCAATTTATACACATGCAATGGACTGGGTGGATGTCCATGTTTGTTTTTATCGAATACGGCCAAAAGACGATCGGGTTTCACATCCAGTCCGGCCTCTTCCCTTACTTCTTTAATCACCACCTCCCGGGGAGAAAGTCCTATATCTGCCCATCCCCCCGGCAAAGCCCATAAGTGATCGAGTTTTTCCTGGATCAGCAGGATTTTATCATTCCTGAAAATAACACCCCTCACATCTACCTTCGGTGTTGGATAGCCTTTTTCATTACTGAAAAAATTCCGGATATTTTCGACGGGGTCATCGGTATAATGATGGAATATCTGATGACTTATTTCCCGGATCTCTTCATATCTTTCAAGATCGTAATCATTTTGTGAATAACTCAGTCCCGTCTGGGCAAGAGCTTCCAGCCTTTTTGCGATTGTCAACCAGTCAAACCTCAAATTATCAGTGATTTTTGGTCATCAATGCCACCTCGTCGGCAACCTGACGGTTATAATTAAAGGTAATGCTCTGATAATTCACGAGGTCAATGATCGTACCGATAAAACAGAGCCCCACAGTAAATAAATAAAGCAGCCCAAGGCCAATCTGATTGACCAGGAATCGCTGAACGCCTGCAATTATAAAAAAACCAAGGATGGTAGTGATTAATATGAGGTTGGGATCTCTTCTCCGTGCCCGGTATATGTTGGCGAACAATTGGGCTTCATCGGGTCCCATGTCATTGATCAACTCCTGGACATATGACATTTCCTGGCCTTGCAGTTCGGGTAGTAATTTAAGGACATTAGCCATGATTCAGGTTTAATAATTTAGAAATTTTTATATAATAAGAAAATTGTCTGAAAACTCGGTGTAACAGAATAAGGACTGCAAAAATACCCAATGGATGCGTATTGAAGGAAAGTATGAAATCCCCTCTGAAAAGATGGGATATGGACCTCCCCAGTCCGCATCCGGGACAGAAAGAAAACCCCAGATTATCCAATGGACATAAAGAAAAATGCGTGTCATTGACCGGATCATAAAAAGCCAGGGCTGCGAGGCCCAGGATCCAGATCAATGCCTCGACAGGAAAATTATAATACATGCGGGTACATTTTTTAATAATTTTCCTGGCAACCATGATAGATGAATTTTTGCCGAAATTAATAATTTTCCGGTTAGGATAAAATTTCCTGCTCATGATTCCCTGATCTGCCCTGTTCCACGAACAACCCATTTATAACTGGTGAGTTCCTCAAGTGCCATGGGTCCCCTGGCATGTAATTTCTGTGTGCTGATCCCGATCTCAGCCCCCATCCCGAACTGTGCCCCATCGGTAAATGCTGTGGATGTATTGGCATACACGGTAGCCGCATCCACTTCGCTGAAGAAGCGGTTAATGGTCGGCTCATCATCGGCAATGATTGCTTCACTGTGTTTTGAACTGTATTTTGCAATATGATCGAGTGCTTCATCGATTGAAATGACTGTTTTTATTGACATTTTCTTCGACAGAAACTCTGTCCCAAAATGTTCCTCTTTGGCCGGGAAAAGAAATTTTTCAGGGTAATTATTCATGAGTTGAGAAAATGCCTGATTATCGGCGTAGATTTCCACCTCCTGTGTGCCCAGTTCTTCAGTCAGGGCAGGTAGTTCCTGCAGCCTGCTTTGATGGATCAGCAGGCAATCCAGGGCATTGCATACACTTACACGTCTTAGTTTAGCATTGGCAATAATCTTCTTTCCTTTTTCCATATCTCCGCTCTTGTCGAAATAAGTATGGACGATACCTGCCCCGGTTTCAATTACAGGAACTTTAGCGTTATTACGGACATGGTCGATCAGCTTCTGACTTCCCCTGGGAATGATAATGTCAACATAATCCACTGCATTCAGCATTTCTGTGGTGGCCTCATGGGAGACCGGCAACAACTGAACGATCGAGGAAGGGATCTTATGTTTCTCGAGAATTTTATGGATAAGCGATAATATGGCAATATTGGACTGTTCCGCGTCACTTCCTCCTTTAAGCAGGCAGACATTGCCTGATTTCAGGCACAGGGAAAACACATCAAAAGTTACATTAGGCCTGGCCTCATAGATAATCCCAATCACGCCCAGGGGCACCCTGATCTTCTTCATTTCCAGACCATTTTTCAACGCCCTTTTATCGATGATCTTACCCAGGGGAGATTCAAGTTCGGCCACATTTCTGAGATCCGAACCAATGGAACCAATCCGTTCAGCAGTCAGTTTCAGCCGGTCATATTTTGGATTTTCAGGGTCCATGCGATCCAGATCTTTTTGGTTTTCCCTTAACAGGAAATCGGTAGATCGTTCCGCCTCATCGGCCAGGTCATGCAGGATCTGTTTTACCATTTCATCCGTAATATGAATGGTCTCCCTGCATGCTTTTCTGGCCTGCTCAAATATTAATTGATTTTCCATAATTCTCCATTAACCATAAATAATTATAATGTACCAGGGGCCGCTGGTTCTGCTTACCTATTTTCTCTTTCGCCTGTTCATCATCGTATTGGGCCATTCCAAGGCCAATCTGATTGCGGTTCACATCGAATATGGTAATGATGTCACCCTTCTTGAACCGGCCTTCCACCTTCATGACGCCTACAGGGAGAAGACTGGTAGCCTTTCTTGATATCAGGGCCCTGAACGCTCCTTCGTTGATCACAACCGAACCTTTTTCGAATCCAGTGGAATGCGAAAGCCATTTTTTAATATTGGATTTTCCGGCAGCGGCTTTAAACAGGGTATGGGAATGGTCACCATATAACATATCGACCAGCGCATTGTTTTTGGTTCCGTTTCCTATCCGCACTTCGATGCCTGATCCTGCTACTTTCGAGGCCATATGGGCTTTGGTCAACATTCCTCCCTTGCCAAAGGCCGATTTATCTGAATATATATATTTTTCATAGTTTTTTTCACCCGGATTTATTTCCTTCACCAGTCTTTTTTCCCCACTTTCTTCAAGCCGGTAAATCCCGTCTACGGTAGTAAGCACATAGAGACAATCTACATTGAGCATGGTAGCCACCAGGCCAGCCAGTTCATCATTATCGGTAAACATCAACTCGGTTACCGCCACCACATCATTTTCGTTCACTATCGGAATGATCTCATTACTCAATAACACCGAAAAACAGTTTTTCATATTCAGGTAATGCTCCCTGCTGCGAAAATCATCCCGCGTAACCAATACCTGGGAACACAGCAGGTTGAATTTCTCAAACAACACCGAATAGGATTGTATGAGTTTGACCTGTCCCAGCGATGACCACATCTGCCGTTGCCCTACCGCATCTATTTTCTGACCGGGTTGATACACTCCCCTTCCGGAGGCCACTGCTCCCGATGATATAAGAATAACCTCTATGCCGGATTGCCTTATCTCCGATACCTGCCGGGTAATTTCCTCCATGCGACGCCTGTCGAGCAATCCGTGCTCATCGGTCAATACATTGGATCCGATCTTTACCGCAATCCGCTTTATTTTACCGGCAGGGATCATTATAAATATTATCTTAGTGTAAGTTCCACTATGGTGTCCACATCATTTCTTTTTTCATATGGAATCCTGATCAAAGTACCCATATCCGTCTGTTCATATTTCAACTTCGACCTGTCGTCAAACAATACGACCGATTTGATCTTTTCAATATATCCCGGTAGTAGGAGGGACTCATCCTGGAGATTCATAACATGCACAAATACTCTATTCCCCTTCTGAGTGGTGGCGCCCCATGATCGGGGAGGGATCGGGCCGCTCGTGGTGCCATAATAAGCATCCCCGTTTTTATCCAGCCATTTACCTATCACTTTCAGGGTATCTATATTTTCGGGCTGGATCTTCCCGTTAGGCATGGGACCGTTGTTTAAAAGGAAATTAGCTCCATATCCCGCTGCTCTTATCATGGTTTGAATAAGCTGTTTTGACGATTTGAATCTCCGGTCCTTGATGTTATAGCCCCAGGAGCCATTCATGGTCTCACACATTTCCAAAGGCAGATCGGATATACCTGCTTCATTGAAGCCCATGGTGTTCTGACCGGGGAGATCCCGCTCAAACATCTGAAAGTCCTCGCCCGGGAATGGAGACTTATGGTGATTACTCCCAATCAGTGCTCCGGGTTGTAATTCATGGATCAGAGCATATGTACCATCCAGTTGCCAGTCTGCATCCCATTGATCCCACATGCCATCGAACCATATTCCACCTATGGGACCGTAATTGGTAAGCAGTTCTTTTAACTGTGCGTTCATATAATCGATATATTCATCCCAGTCACCATGATCGGGTCGTCCGGTATATCCTCTTCCGGTACGCCCCCGGGGATAATAATCGGGATGATGCCAGTCAAGCTGTGAATAGTAAAAAAACAGTTTTATTCCCTGCTTGTCACATTCTTCCTTCAACTGCTTCAACACGTCTTTGCCATAGGGTGTCCTTTCCACAATATCCCAGTCACTCACTTTCGAGTCATACATGGCAAAACCGTCATGATGTTTGCTGGTAATGGTGATGTAATTCATACCGGCTTCTTTAGCTATGGAAACCCATTCTGCTGCATTGAATTCCACAGGGTTGAAAAACTCCGACAGGTTCTCATAAGCCACAATGGGTATCTCTTTATGGTTCATGATCCACTCGGCAATGCCATAATCGCCACCTCCAGCCATCACGCTGTACACCCCCCAGTGTATGAACATACCGAATTTTGCATTCTGAAACCATTCCCTGTTTTCCAGGTTTTCCTGTGCAGGCTGATATCCGGGCTGGGCAAAACCGGAAACCGAAATTAAAACTGCTAATAAGATTGTTATAAAAAGCTTTTTCATCTGTAAAAATATTTTTGGCTAAATTCGGGATAAAAATAAGTCAATTGTAAGAGTATTGGAAATGAAGCGGATGGATTATGTGGAAAATAGTGATTTCTGACCCGGAAGCAGGCTGGCACGAGCCCTGAAGCTCGCGCCAGGGGATATTATTTCAATTTCACGCGAAGCAGGTACATATCCGCGGTAATATAAAGATAGCTTTCATCCGTATTGAAGGTACAGTTAGCCGTGGCCTGTGTGGTGCGGATCAATCCGAGAGCCGTGCCGGATGGATCAAATATCCATACTCCACCAGGACCGGTAGCAAAAACAGCACCCGAGCTGTGAACTGCCAGGCCATCCGGCAATCCCTGGTCAATACCCACACGATTGGTCACATCCTTGAAAATCCGGCCGTTTTCGATCATTCCATCATCCCTCACATCATAAACCATCCAGATGGCATGATCAGGATCTGAATTCGCCACATACAGGTTTTTCCGGTCCGGAGAAAATCCGATCCCGTTCGGACGGCTCAGCTCATCGGTAAGCAGGTAGAGTTCACCCTCTGTAGTATAACGGTAAACCCCCTGGTATTCCAGTTCTTTGGCCGGATCATCTTCCCCTTCGATCAATCCATAGGGAGGATCGGTAAAATATAATTCGCCGTTGGCATGGAATACTGCATCGTTGGGGCTGTTAAGGCGCTTACCCCTATAGCTATCTGCCAGTGTGACAAAATCAGGTTCAGGCCTGTCAAGAGGAGCATCCATATAAGCTATCCGGCGGTCACCGTGCTGGCATAATATCAGCATACTTTCCGTATTGAGCAAAAGACCGTTTGACCCGGATTCTCCCTTCCGGGGATCATCCCCGGTATAACCGGATGGTTTCAGATACAAAGAAATGCTATCTTCGGGATCCCATTTATATATACTGTTCCTGGGTATATCAGAAAACAAAAGGTAATTTTTACCGGCAATCCATACCGGTCCTTCTGACCATTCAAAACCCTCTGCCAGTACTTCTATCCCGGCATCCACAGGGATCAACTCGTTGAACTTTGGATCCATAATATCCATTGAACCGATCGTAAGGATTTCCTCCTTCTCCTCCTTTGCTGGCTGGCAACTGAAAATCAGGATGGAAATTAACGATAACAAAAAGGATTTTAACAATTTTTTCATGGCATTTTTATTTATACTAACAATGAAAATTCAGCGCTTAAGTCAATATCGATTATTGTATTGTATCATTATGAGTTCATCGTCTTTTTGCATTGAAATGTCGGGTTTATTATTCTTCCTTCGTTTTAGATTGTTCCATATCCCATAGAGAAGAAAGTAATGTCCGGTCTTCTTCCCGCAATTTCCCGGTAGATGTGATCGGACAATTCAACACAAGGTTGGCATTGTGCCTGGCCGTGAATTTCAACCATTCCTTTACCCTCGAGCTTTCCGGTGCGGAAGTATCACCATCATGAAAAAACCAGAACCCTTCCTCGAACCTACCCTCTGCCTTCCCGGACAGGTTTATGGTAATTTCCAGGGGCATGAATTTTTTCTCACCCAACCATGTCCAGTATTTTTGATCCACCACTACCGCAGCCACCTCCACACTCACACGGGCATCGACCGGATGCAGGGGAACTCCAATGAATTCATTTGACGGATTGTTTGCCACAATGCAATCCGGTTGCCAGTCTTTTATCTTCTTATAAATATAATCCATCCGGTAACGATAGGCCCCTTCCATTCTCCATGCATGAATGAAATCTTCCGGGGCTAAATCCCATCCGGTTTTTTGCTTATGCCATGCTTCATCAAACCAGATCTCTACGACGGGTCCGTAGCGGGTGAACAGTTCCTCCAGTTGAGCCAGGGTATATTCATAAAATTTCTGATCCATGTCACTGAATGAAACATAGGCATCCTTAAGTGAATAATACAAGCCGAGTTTCAGGCCTTTTTTATGGCATGCCTGCGATAGCATATCCAGAATATCCCTGCCAAAAGGTGTGTTCATGATATTGTAATAGCTGAAACGGGTTGCCCAGTTACAGAATCCGTCATTGTTTTTGACGGTAAACAAACAATAATTCATTCCTGCCTTCAGGGCCGTATCGACCCAGCCTTCAACATCCGGGTCTTCCAGAACCATGGCTTCCGGGTCAAGAGACCCATCACTTACTTCGGTATTGTAAAAGGTATTGATACCAAAGGTGAACCGGGCACCGAAACGGAGATCCATCCATCTTTGCAGGACGGGACCGGATGCCTGGTTTAATGATCGATATCTTTCGAAAGATTTCAATTTTTAGAATAATTCATTTCATGCTTAAATAAAACTCCCTTTTACCTTTATTTAGAGGTCTTAATTCCTAGTCCCGGGTCATCCAAGCCTTAACAACAGCTTTTCATCTTCAGGACGCAGCTTACCATTCACAGAAGGACCCACATTCAAAAGCAAATTGGCCTTGAGTTTCTCTGCATTTCTCCTCCAGTTGTTTGCCTTCCATCTTTTTGCAATTGAATTATCCCCTTTATGCCAATACCAGTACCCGTCGAGGAATTTCCCGGTACCTTTCTGGGATAAAGTAGTCTCAATCTGTAATGGCAGGTATAAATCCTCACCGAGCCATTGCCAGACTTTTCTATCCTCTTCCATATCCTGGCCCTTTTCAGCATTACGTACATCGACCGGCAAAAGCGGCAATCCCGGAAATACCCGTGTTGAATTATTCAGCACCAGGCAGTCGGGTTGCAGGTCTTTGACATGGGTATATATATAGTCCCATCGCCAGCGGTAAGCACCTTCCATCCGCCAGGATATCAAAAACTCATCCCCGGGTGCGGCAAATCCATTTTCCCCTTTCCATCCATGTGCATATTTATACCAGAAACTGTCGAACCATATTTCAATCATCGGTCCGTATCCCGTTAAAAGCTCTTCAAGCTGATTGAGTATAAATTCAACATAGACCTCATCGCTCAGCTCCCTGATCATCACATGTTCATCCCATAATGAAAAAGAAATTCCGACCTTCAGACCAACCTTATTGGCCGAATCGACGAGGTCTTCCAGAATGTCTTTTTTGTAAGGTGTATGGGCTATGGTATAATTGGAATACCGACTGGGCCAGAGGCAAAAACCATCCGAGGCCTTTGCAGTCAGAACCACATAATTCATCCCGGCCAGTTTGGCAATATTACACCATTGGTCGGTATCCACTACTGAGGGGTCGAAATTAAAAAGAGGTAATGCTCCATCACTTGATTCGGTATTGTAAAAAGTATTGATCCCATAGTGAATGAACATGCCAAACTTCAGGTCCATAAAAGCCTGCTGGACAGATGAAGGCATCACTTCTTCCTGATATGAGGATAAGCGTTCCATTTTTCTCTCAGATTGTTATATTTCCAACTCCGACAATACCCTGATATCTTCTTCCCTCAGTTTTCCCCTGGTATCAGGCCCTACATTCAAAAGCAGATTGGCCTGGATTGAGCGTGCAACCTCAAGATATGAAAGAATATCCTCTTTACTCAGCACAGAATGATCCCACTCATGCCAGAACCAGTTGCCTGAAGGAAACCGCTGATTCCCTTTTGTTGACATGGTGGTCTCAATCTGCAATGGAAGATAAGTTTTTTTACCAAGCCAGTCCCAGAGTTTTTTATCCTCTTTTACAACCGTATAGCGTTCACCGCTACGGATATCCACCGGCAATAAGGGAACACCGGGATAAGAGCCGGTGGAATTATTCATTACGAGACAATTTTCCTGCAACGATTTAATGTAATTATAGAGATGATCCATCTGCCACCTGTAGGCACCCTCCATCCGCCAGGAATGGACAAAACGGATATCTCTTTCAGAATCATTTTCCGATTGAATTTCTTCCCCATCATTATCTTCAGGTTTTTTCTCCCAGCCGCTTTGCTGACGTTTCCAGAAACCATCAAACCAGATCAACGTCACTTCCCCGTATCCGGTCAGTAACTCTGTCAGCTGATCTTTAATAAAATCAATGAATATCCATTCATCTTTTATATGATGGTCCATATGCTGATCCCATAGGGAGAAATAAAAACCCACTTTCAAATCATATTTCCGGGCTGAACTAACCAGAGCTGCTACGATGTCCCTGTTAAACTGGCTTCTGGAAATAGTATAATTTGAATGACTGGACGGCCAAAGACAAAAACCATCGTGATGTTTGGTTACAAGTACTATATATTTCATACCTGCATCCCGGGCTACTCTGCACCATTGATCACTATCAAAACCAACGGGATTGAACCGGTAAGGGTCAAGGTTTCCATCACTCCATTCCTTATCGTAAAAAGTGTTGACACCAAAATGGATGAACATTCCAAAGCCCATCTTCATCCAGGCTTTCTGTGCAGCAGAAGGTTCAGGATCGAAGTTAAACGCAGGAAAAATTTTACGGGGATCATTGAATCCGGGTGTGGAGGCGGCGAGAATGCCGGAACTTATCCATGATGCCTTTTGGATGAAATTTCTACGATTAATACCCATATGTTCCTGAAAAATAACAGATTGAACAAAGATCACAAAATCTGTATCAGAAATTATTTTGCTGAGAATTTAAAAAGCAAGTTTGCTGTGTTCTTCAGTAGGTAATATCATTCACCCTCAATACAAATTCAGCCTTCTTTCGAAGTGATCTCTTCAACTTTTTTCCTGAATCGTTTTGAAGATATGAGCATTATTGCTGATATTATCACTACGGACGTTATAATTAAAAATGCCATATCTTATTTTTTATTTTAAAAAATTATAAATCAGCGATTTAAGCTATATAAATTAAAAAATGACTTAAAATGTATATACTTTTTTTAAAAATTCAAATAAAAAACCTTAAATATTTTAGAAAATGATCAATGAAAAGTTCTGCTGGGGTGTAATAGGTTGTGGTAATATCGCCGCACGTTTTACTGAGTCGCTGAAGGTAGTACCCGATGCCATAGTCTACGGAGTGGCATCCAAATCAGTACAGAGAGCCCGTGATTTTGCTGAGAAAAATAAGGTGAAAACCTGGTTCGATTCATACGAAGAACTGGTGAGCAAACCTGAAATTGATGCAATTTACATTGCCACTACACATAATTTTCACTACGAAAATATAAAATTATGTCTTAAAGCGGGAAAAGCCGTATTATGTGAAAAACCGTTAACTGTAAATGCCAGGCAGGCTGATGAAATCATCAAACTGGCCAGAACTGAGAAGGTTTTTCTCATGGAGGCCTTCTGGACACGTTTTCTTCCCTCCACCAGGAAGCTTATGGAGCTGCTGGATAAAAACGTTATTGGTGAGGTGAAAATGATCAAAGCGGATTTCGGGTATGATTTTCCATTTGATGCAAAAAGCCGGGTATATGATCCTGAACTGGCCGGTGGGGCTCTGCTTGATGTGGGTGTATATCCGATCAATTTTGCTCAAATGATCATGAAAAAAGACCCGGTAGATATCCAGTCTTCCGTGATTTTTTCATCCACGGGTATTGACGAACAATCGGGCTATGTATTCCACTATGAAAACGGCGTGATGGCCTTACTTTATTCTGCAGTGAACGTAGAAACGCGTCATGACGCCTGGATTTTCGGATCAAAAGGTTATATTCACATTCCCCATTTTTACAGGGCAAATAAATTCCATATCAATTATAAAAAAGGAGGATCAAAAACCTATGACCTGCCCCTGGCATCCGAAGGTTTCAGCTATGAAGCCGAAGAGGTAATCAATTGCATGAAAAACAATAAGACCGAATCCGATATCATGCCGCACGAAGAATCACTCCGGATTATGAATATCATGGATGGAATAAGACGATCCTGGGGGTTGAGATATCCGGCTGATCAGTAATGCAGAGCAGGTTTTCCAATCATCGGATGGGAAGCATGGTCCAGGAAATAAGGGAGCCATCCTATGAAGAATCCGGCTCCCTTACCAAAAAGGAATCCACAGAAACATTCATGGATCCTGTTCCGCAAACACCCCTTCTATTTTTTATTCCCGCCGTTTTCCGGCATCATCACTATACAAACATATTAAATATTATTCATATGATTACATTTTCATATTAATTTTTTTATTATTATTTTGTAAAATATTTTATCTTTTTAAATTAGCAATATCAATTGATACAGATATGATAAGGATTCATACAATCACCGCCATAATAACATCCCTGCTCCTGCTCGGGTCCTGTACAGCGTCAAGGGATACAGATCAAATTTCCGATGAAAAGATCATGGAACTGGCTAAAGAAGAAGGCAACCGGATCACCATGGAAACCCAGCAGGTACTGGCCTCCAGTTTGAAAACAGCTATTGAGCATGACGGGATCCCTCAGGCTCTCAAGTACTGTAATGTACACGCATATCCAATTGTCGATTCGCTGGAAAAAAAACATGGGGTCGAGATCAAACGGGCCAGTTTTTATGTGCGCAATCCAAGAGATAAACCGGATAAAACGGAATCTGACATACTGAAGGATTATGAAAAAACAATCTCCTCCGGGAACACCCCTACGCCCAGGGTATCCATAACAAAAGAAACAGTTCATTTTGCCAGACCGATCATCTTATCCAATCAACTATGCCTGAATTGCCATGGAAAGATAGGTGAAGATATTAAACAGGAGCATTATGAGTTGATCCAGGCCCTTTATCCTGAAGATAAGGCTACAGGCCATAGTATGGGGGATCTCAGAGGAATCTGGAGTATTAAATTTAACCGCAATTATTTTGAAAAACATCTCCCGGAATAATTTAAAGAAATAAATTATAATTTTTTCAGCATAAAAAGGAAATCCATCAAACTTTTCATAAAATATAAGGGACAATTATTAATTTATTACAAATAAGACAGTATTATTTTAATTTTGTCAAAAATTGATAAATATCATACCGTGCCTTGATTATTGTCAATTATTTTTTTCCGATCCATGTTGATATTTACAGTTACATATGATATGATCCTTATATGATCATATGTTCATCTAGTAAAACAGTAATTCATGAAAACGAACCGGAGAGATTTTATAAAGATTTCAACAGCCGGTATAGGAACAGCAGCAATAGCTTCCTCCTTCTACAACTGGTCGGAGGGTTCTGTTGAAACCAAGCCGGCAAATGGCTCTGTCAAGAACTATACCCGGACCCCGACCTATTGCGAAGTGTGCTTCTGGAAATGCGCGGCCTGGGCATATACCGACGAAAAGGGGGAGATCTGGAAACTGGAAGGGAACCAGGATGATCCGCATTGCAACGGCCGTTTATGTCCCCGGGGAACCGGAGGCATCGGCATGTACCAGGACGAGGACCGGCTTAAAACCCCGCTAATACGGAAAACAGTTAATGGAAAGCAGGTTTATGTGGAGGCCGACTGGGATGAAGCCCTCGATCTGATTGCCGATAATCTAAAAAAGGTAGCTGACAAATATGGCCCGGAATGTATAGCCTTGTTCACTCATGGTTCCGGAGGAAAATTTTTTGGGGACCTTTTAAAATCGATGGGGTCGACCAATATCAGTGCCCCCTCTTTTGCACAGTGCAGGGGTCCGAGGGAGTCCGCCTTTTTTGCCACATACGGTGAGATCATCGCCTCCCCGGAACGAACCGATATCCGGGATACCCGTTGCCTGGTACTGATCGGATCTCATCTGGGTGAAAACATGCATAACGGCCAGGTGCAGGAGATGTCAGAAGCCATCGACAAGGGTGCCACCATCATTACTGTCGATCCCAGATATTCCACGGCAGCCAGCAAATCGAAACACTGGCTTCCTATAAAACCTTCTACCGATCTGGCCCTGTTGCTGGCCTGGATCCATGTGATCATCAAAGAAGGATGGTATGATAAAGATTATGTGGATCGCTATACTTATGGTTTTGAACAACTGAAGCAACATGTAGAACCCTATACGCCCGAATGGGCTTATGGTAAAACAGCCATTAAACCGGATGTGATTCGTGAAACAGCGCGTGAAATGGCCAATGCCTCACCGGCCGTGATCGTCCATCCCGGCAGGCATGTAACCTGGTATGGAGATGATACCCAACGCCTCAGGGCAGTGGCAATATTGAATGCCATTCTGGGTTCCTGGGGCCGGCGGGGCGGATTTTATTTTCCGGAAAGAAAAACCCTTCCCTCCTATCCTCATCCGGAATTCCCGGAACCAAAAAGAACCTGGCGGGATGCCCACCCCGGAAAATATAAACTTGCCCTGGAAGTAGTTTCCAACGATATCTGTGATTCCACCATTCCTTCTCCCGACAGGGAGTGCAATTTCAAGGCATGGATCGTAAACGGCACAAACCTTATCCACACCCTGCCCGATAAGAAAAAAACGCTGGAGGCCATCCAGAATCTAGAATTTATTGCAGTAGTAGATACCATGCCTATGGAAATTACAGGTTATGCCGATGTGGTGCTCCCCGAATGCACTTACCTGGAGCGATATGATTACAGCCGTACCGACCAGCACAGGGAGCCTTCCATTGCTTTACGTATGCCTGCAGCGGAACCCAAGTATAATACGAAACCGGCCTGGTGGATGGTGAAGCAACTGGCCACACGATTAGGGCTCGATGAATATTTCAAATGGAAGGATATTGAAGAATTGCTGGAATGGCAATTCAGACAGGTGGGCACTTCATTGGAAGAAATGAAGCGTATTGGTGTAAAAAAATTCCCCAGAGAGTATCCATACCTGTATTTCAGGGAAGGTGAAGATTTTACCTTCAATACCAATACCGGGAAAATAGAACTCTATTCCACCGAATTGCAGGCAGAAGGATTTGATCCGCTTCCTGTTTATACCGAGCATGATCAGCCTCCTCCGGGATTTTACCACCTGAATTATGGACGGGCCCCTGCTCATACATTCAGTCGTACAGCCAACAACCCCCATTTAACCGACCTGATGGAAGAAAATGTGTTATGGGTAAATCCTAAAGTAGCTCAAAAATGGCAAATAAATAACGGTCAGGAAGTATGGCTGGAAAACCAGGATGGGCATTTTTCGAACTTCCCTATCAAGGTGCGCCTGACTGAAAGGATACGATGGGATTCGGTCTATATGGTCCATGGTTTCGGCCATACGGACAAACGGCTCTCGAGAGCCTTTGGAAAAGGAGCGAGCGATTCTGAGATGATCACTAAGGTTTTAATAGATCCGATAATGGGTGGCACCGGAATGCGGGGCAATTTTGTCACATTTAAACTGGAAAAACCGGAAGGAAAGGAGGTTGAGTCATGAGATATGCAATGGCTATAGATACCAAAAAATGCGTGGGTTGTGCCGATTGCGTTGTGGCCTGCCAGACTGAAAATAATGTTCCGATTGGATATTGCAGGGATTGGATCGTGGAAAATACGGCAGGCACTTATCCCCAGCTTGAGCTCGAGATAAGGTCAGAGCGGTGTAACCATTGTGCCAATTCACCCTGTGTACGATGTTGCCCCACCGGAGCAAGTCATTATGCGGAAGGCGGACTCGTTCTGGTAACCCCGGATGAATGCATCGGATGCGGGGCCTGTATTGCCTCCTGTCCCTACGATGCCCGGTATCCCCATCCTGAAGGTTATGTGGATAAATGTACTTTCTGTGCCCATCGGTTGGAAAACGGTCAGAAACCGGCCTGTGTTGAGGTTTGTCCGACTAAATGCATGTACTTTGGAGACCTCGACGATCCGAAAAGTGAGGTATCGGAAATTCTTAAAGTAAGGAAATATAAAACACTGATCCCCGAAGCAGGAACAGAACCGCAGCTTTATTTCATAATATAAAACTGATTTGAAATGAACGAAGAAGTTATAATAACAAGTGGCAGAATGAATCCCAAAATAGACCCTGCTCTCCATATTTGGGGATGGGAAATACCTTTATACCTTTTTCTGGGAGGTCTGGCCGCAGGCATACTGTTTTTCGCCGCTTTCTATTATCTGAAAGGCAGGGAAAAGGACATGCCATCGACTATAAAATGGGCCCCTCTGATCACACCCATATTATTGGTAGCCGGATTGATTGCCCTGCTTATCGACCTGAACCATAAACCCTATTTCTGGCAGCTTTATACCACCATCAAGCTGCAAAGTCCCATGTCGTGGGGGGCATGGACCCTGATGGTGGTTACCCCTTTGTCGATCATATGGTCGGCCACCTACATCCGGGACCTTTTCCCGGGATGGGACTGGAAATTTAAATGGCTTTATAAACTGGAATCCTTTTTCATAGAAAACCGGAAAACCCTCGCCTGGATCATGGTGTTTTTCTCGGTCATACTGGGTATTTACACCGGCATCCTGCTATCTGCTTTTAATGCTCGACCCTTATGGAACACTTCCATCCTAGGTCCTCTTTTCCTGGCCTCGGGATTATCGGCGGGCGCAGCCACTATCATGATGGTGTCCAGGAATCAGCTGGAAAGAAGGCTTTTCAGCAGGATCGACCTGGCTCTGATCGGGATCGAGATCTTCCTGATCATACATATGTTTATGGGTTTTCTGGCGAGTACAGAAGTGCAGATAGAGGCTGCCCAGCTGTTTCTTGGCGGGCCCTACACACTGCCTTTCTGGACCATAGCGGTTTTTACGGGGATGGTCGTCCCGGCTATCCTGGAGTTCCTGGAAATCAGGGGGAGGCATATTCCTGCTTACATACCTGGTCTCCTGATCCTGGTTGGAAACGTCGTGTTAAGGTTTATTATCGTGTATGCAGGTCAGGAAAGTCGTTATTTGTATTAAATAAATTCATAAAACAATATTATGAAAACACCAAAAAAATATATGAATCCTTATCTGGCAGGGGTATTACTGGGCCTGGTACTGCTGGCCTCTTTTTACCTGACCGGCCGCGGACTGGGAGCAAGCGGAGCCACCCGGAGCATGGTGGTGGCCAGTGTTGAAACGGTGTTACCCGACCACGCAGAGAAGGCGGATTATTTCAGCAAATACGTTGATCCGGAAAAAAATCCATTAAAAACCTGGCTTGTACTGGAAATTGCCGGTGTAATAATCGGGGGATTTCTTTCAGGTGCGTATTCCGGAAGACTCACCTGGAAGGTTGAAAAATCACCAAAGATCACCAAAAAACGCAGATTGGCTTTTGCTGCTGCAGGCGGTTTGCTGTTTGGTTTCGGATCCCAGCTTGGCCGTGGATGCACCAGTGGTGCCGCGCTTACCGGCATGTCGGTGCTTTCGCTGGCAGGATTCGTAACGATGATGGCCATTTTTGGAACGGCCTTCGCTTTAGCTTATGTATTTAGAAAAAACTGGATTTGATTATGGGACCAATAGTACCTTTATTTAATGTATCAAACGAGATCAACTTACTTATTGCCTTTGCAATCGGGCTGGGTTTTGGTTTCGCACTCGAACAGGCAGGATTTTCATCAAGCCGCAAACTGGCCGGCATGTTTTATGGATATGATACCACTGTGCTGAAAGTATTCTTTACGGCGGCCATTACCGGCATGCTGGGATTGATCTTCTTCAATTATATGGGACTGATCGACCTGGATATTGTCTATATCAACGATTATTATATCTACAGCAGTATCGTGGGTGGCGTGATCATGGGTGCCGGCTTTATCATGGGCGGTTTCTGTCCGGGCACCAGTTTTTCTGCAGCCGCCATCGGGAAAATCGATGCCATCTGGTTTATCGGTGGAAGTTTTCTCGGGATTCTGCTTTTCGGTGAAACCTTTCCACTCTGGGAAAAACTTTACCTTAGCAGTCATGTGGGACCTGTAAAAGTCACGGATGTGCTCGGTATTAGGGACGGGTATTTTGCCCTTTTGCTCATCGTGGTGGCGGCGGCCATGTTCTGGGTGGCCGAGCTGGCTGAGAAAAAATTCAAACGTGAAGATATAACCAAAGAAATCTGATCATTATGAACACACGAGTAATTATATCCATCATATTAATTTCATTGGGAAGTATAGCCGCTATTCTTCCAAAAAAAGATACTTCATCGCTGCGGCTGGATGCCAGGGAGTTACACAGGGAGATCAAACTTGGCACCTATAAGGTCACACCGGATGAACTGGCCGACAGGCTGATCAACGAGGATCCATCGATACAACTCATTGACCTTCGAAGCAAGGAAGAATACGAATTATACCATCTTCCAGGCGCAATAAACATACCGCTCGATAGTCTTCTGAGTGAAAAATGGAGACCTTACGTGGACCAGATCTCCAATATGAACATCTTCTACAGCAATAGCACTATCCTGGCCGGTGAGGCTGTGATCCTTACCCGCCAAATGGGTATGAAAAATAACTTTCAACTGGAGGGAGGCCTGAACGGATGGTTCAGCACCATAATACAGCCCGAACCTCCTGAGCTATCCGCACCCCGGGAAGAATGGGAAAAGTATGAAACCAGAATGGCTGCCAGGCAGTATTTTACCGGAAGCGGTGCGGTAAAACAGGAAGAAGCTGCCCCCGCTCTGCCTCCGGTGCCCAGAAGAAAGAAAACCAGGGTTCAGGGGGGATGCAGTTAAGCGATAAATAAAAACGTGATATCATGAAATATCTGAATACAATTATATTAGGTGCATTTATCATATTACTGGGATTGTTTTTTGCCATGGTCACCGTCAAGTCGACCAGTAAATACGACTTCAAACTGGCAGCCAGTGAAATGCTCAAAAAGGTGGTTGAGGAAAACCAATTCATAAGCCTCGATCAGGCAAAAAAGTTCTCATCAGAAAAAACGAAAGGCATCCGGTTTGTGGATATCCGTTCACCGGATGAATTTGTTACCTATCATCTTCCCGGCGCTATTAATATTCCTTACGAACGTTTGCTGGATGAAGAGTTCCGGTCGTTCTTTGAAAATGAAGACAAGAAAATACTCCATGGTAAAAATGTATCCCATGCCAATGCCTCATGGATGCTTTTGACCCAATATGGCTATAAAAACTTTTCTGTGCTGGAAGGAAGTGTGCAGGACTGGAAGCTCTACGTGGACAACAAAGATATTTTCAAGGGTAAATTTACCGGTCCTGAAAAAGCCGCCTACGACTATAAAAAAATAATGGAAGAAACCGGGAATTAGTCCTTATCCGGTATCACTATCCCTTTATCCACGTAAGCATCCGTAGCATTGCCACTTTGCCCGGATGATTTCAGTATGGATTCGCCGGACCTGAAGAGCCTCTTTTTTTCTTCAAGCTTGCTGGGCCGGGCAAACATCATGACAGCCGCTTCGCGAAGAGACCGCGATGATCGTACATCTTTTACAATGTCGATCCATTCATGGAAATTCAGGTAAATCGGATTGTAGCTGTTTACCGGTTTGGTAATGCCATATTCCGGTTGTTCCTCTTCGGCCTGGAAGGTGCCGAATATCCTGTCCCAGATGATAAACGTCGATCCGTAATTTCTGTCGAGGTATTTCCCATTCCGGGCATGATGAACCCTGTGATGCGAGGGGGTAGTGAAAAGAAACTCTATTGGTTTGGGTAATTTTCGTATATATTCGGTATGGATCCAGAACTGATAGAGAACTTCGATCTGATGACAGATAAAAAAGACCACCGGGTGAAATCCGGTCAGGGCCACCGGGATAAAAAACAGGATCTTGACATGTTGTGTCCAGCCCAGCCGGAAAGAAACCGACCAGTTATATTTTTCGGAATTATGATGGGTGACATGGGTAGCCCAGAGAAACCGGTTTTCATGGGCAAATCGATGGGCCCAGTATCTCCAGAAATCGATCCATACCAGGCAAAGAATATAGGACCACCAGACCGGCTGTATTTTGAAGGGGGCCAGGTTGAAGAAAAAGATCATGATCCCGAAAGTAAAAACCTTAATGGCTGCACTGATCAAAAGATTACCTACGCCAATGGCGGTTGCAGCGAGTGTATCCTTCGCATCGTAGATCTTCCGGTTCTGGTAAGCACTAAGGATCCATTCAAGCAACACCAGGCCGATCATAACAGGCGTGGCATACACTATGATATTCGGCAAATCCATCTGCAGGACTTTTTCATAGGTTAATTCTTCCATAGATCAAGTTTTTGAACGAATTTTTTTCAGGAATAACCAGCGATATAACAAAATATTTGTCAATTTCAAAAACAGTCGGGAAATTTATGCTCAGTTTTTATGAACAACAATGTCCTGATCACCGTTCTTGGTCCTACAGCCAGCGGCAAAACCCGGTTTGGCGCTTCACTGGCCTATCATCTTGATGGTGAAATAATCAGCGCCGATTCAAGACAGGTATACCGGGAGATGAATATAGGCACGGGAAAAGATTATGATGATTACCTGGTCAATGATAAAAAAATACCAGGTCATCTGGTGGATATCCACGAACCGGGATATCAATACAATGTGTATGAGTTTCAGAATGATTTCATCCAGGCTTTTAACCACATCGTATCGAAAAAAAGACAACCTTTCCTGGTAGGCGGTACGGGGCTGTACATACAGGCCGTCCTGGAGAAATATAAATTAACGGCAGTCCCGGTGAATAAAGAACTGAGGGACTACCTTTCGGATAAAAGCCAGGAGGCCCTTGAAGATCAATTGAAACAATATCCGCAGCATCTGCACAACACAACTGATCTGGTTCATCGAAAAAGGACCATCCGGGCAATAGAAATTGCCGATTATTACCTGAAGCATGATATCCAAGATCCCGATTATCCTGATTTTAAACCCTTGATTTTCGGAGTAAAGTTCGACCGGAATTCACAACGCAGAAAGATCACCGAACGATTGAAAAAAAGGTTTGATGAAGGAATGATCGATGAGGTTAGAAGGCTGCTGTTAAAACTGAAACCTGAAGATCTGATCTTTTATGGTTTAGAATATAAATTCATAACCTTATATTTGACAGGAAAATTGAATTATGAAGAAATGTTCAGGCAACTGGAAGTTTCCATACATCAATTTGCCAAGAGACAGATGACCTGGTTCAGAAGAATGGAAAGGCAGGGACACCGTATCCATTGGTTTGACGGCCATCAGCCTCTGAATGAAAAGGTGCAAAAAGCATACGGTATACTTGAACAAGAGAACAACGAACTGATAAAAAAATGGCAGACATCACCGGAATAGTATTGTGTGGTGGTAAAAGTGTTCGAATGGGTAAAGACAAAGCCATGATAGAAATTATGGGTAAACCCATGGTCGAACATGTGATTGATCATATTAAACCGATCTGCTCCCGCATACTGATCAGTACCAATGACGATACATATAAATATCTGGGACACCAGATCGTTCCCGATGAATGGCTTGACCTGGGACCGGCTGCAGGCATCTTATCGGGTCTTTACCGGTCTGAAACGTTCCAGAACCTGGTGATTTCCTGTGATCTGCCCATGGCCAGTACCTCCCTTGCGGAAAAACTGTTTGAATATTCACATGATTCAGAAATTACTATTCCCCGTATAAACACCCATATGCAACCCCTGTTCGGATATTATGATGTGGTCATCAGGGACAGGTTTAAAGAGTTTCTGATGAGCGGGGAAAAATCGATGCAATTCATCATACAATATTTTAATTTACGGATAATCACCCAGGAAATGCTGCCGGGCATCAACCTGGAACGTGAGCTTTACAATATAAATTCTCCGGATGATCTGGACATGCTGAAAAACTCGTTATGATCAATGGGAAGAAAACTTATTTTGATCACGGGAGAAGTTAATTCGGGAAAGACAAGTTTTCTGATGGAATTATCCGGCAAATTACAATCCATTCCCGGCCTCGACACAGGTGGTTTCATCGCCCGTGGAATATTCCGGGAAAATGAAAAAAAAGGTTTTAAACTGGTTGATATCAAAACAAACCAGTCCTGTTTAATCTGTACCACAGAACCCATTGAAGGCTGGGAAAAAGTCCGTAAATTTTATTTTAATCCGGAAGCTTTCGCATTCGGAGAACATTTGCTAATTGAATCGGCAGAAGCAGATGTGATCATAATCGATGAATTCGGACCATTGGAATTGGCTGGAGGTGGATGGAAAAAATCAATTGAACGTATACTGGACCATCCCAATGGATATCTTATTTTAACTGTCCGAAAAAGCCTTCTGGAAGAGACTGTATTTATTTTCGAAGGGCGGACAATGCATCTTTACCCTATTGATCAAAAAGATATAAGATTCGTAATTGGAGAAATAACCCGGCAAGTTCTATGACTCCGGTCTTCCGGTCCGGTAAACGACAGAGAAATATTATTTTCATAATTGCTAATCAGAAAAATATCGTAATTTGATATATTAATTCCATACAGGGTTGAATAACCGATTATTAATCATTTTTCAAAAGAATCCCCTTCCGGGCAAAGTAAAGACCAGGCTGGCAGCCGAGGTTGGTGAAATGAAGGCACTGTCGATATATAAAATGCTTATCAGGAAAACATATGAAGCTATACGTGATGTGTCATGCACCCAATGGGTGTTCTATAATGAATTCATCGACAAATCTGACATATGGGATCCCAAACATTATGATAAATTCCTGCAAAGCGGAAAATCACTTGGCGAAAAGATGAAGAATGCTTTTAAAAAAGGATTCGGATCCGGTTACAAAAAAATATGCATTATTGGTACCGATTGTTATGGACTCACTGCCAATGTCGTTGAAAATGCCTTCGAAAAACTTGGCGATCATGATTATGTGATCGGACCGGCTGCCGATGGGGGTTATTATCTTCTGGGCATGAAAAATCTGAATCAATCCCTGTTTGAAAACAAACAATGGAGTACGGATTCCGTACTAAAAGATACCATATATGACATTGAAACGAATAACCAGACCTGTTTTCTGTTACCAGAACTTACCGATATTGATCAAAAAGACGATTTATCCGTTATTGATTCGAATGACCTAAACACATAAAAAAATGACCCGGAAGATTCAACTTATCCTTATACTTATATTACTTATAGTTCTATCAGCTGCCTTTTTTCTGATCGCCAAAAAAACCGATGTATTTAATTTTATGGCATCGGGATCTGACCGGAATTTCAATACCCGGTGGGCAGAGAATAAACTCTGGGACGATGGGATGTCAGAGGTAGCCATCTATGAATCACAACGGATTGTATATGGAAAAGCACGGTTTTATGATTATGCCTATATCCTGGTGAAAGAAACCTTCAACAGGGAATTTAACGTTAAAACCGATGATTATGACAGGAATGACCTTTTTGATGTGATAAAGGTGAATAAATTTGCCCAGATAGAAACGCATAAATATCCCTATCATTACCTGACCAGTCTTTATTTCGAAAGAGATGAACCGGCCCGCGTTCATAAACTGACCAACAGCTCCCAGGAATGGTGCGGTAATACTTTCAAACATATCAACCCGGAAGAAGACCGTTATATATACCACTATGACAGTTACTGGGATAACCAGGGACGTGGTTCGATGACCCTTCCCGGCGATGTATTATTTGAAGATCAGCTTTCCTATTCGCTGCGCACCCTTAATTTCAGGGATGGGATGACCTTCGAGGCGCGCGTGGTTGAATCACAGATCACGAACCAGGCCACTGACCCGGAAATATATGATGCCATCTTTAGCATATCGGCCGCTACCATTGATTCTGAGAAACTGGAATATCTTTCAGGAACCCCGGCCTGGATGGTGGAGGTAAAACTGGCTGAGGACAAAACCAATATATACTGGTTCGAAGAAGCTTATCCCAACATAATGCTTAAAATGCAGGCCTGGGACGGCAGGAAAATGTTGCTTGCATCCAGAAAACGGGATGATTACTGGGCTGATGAATAGTATTGAGATAAAGTCTGCAATCCGGCATCCCGATGAATGTATAAAAAGGAAATTCAGTGTTCATCCCGGCTGATAATTACCATTAAAAATAATGAACAGACCGGATAGCCCTTTTGAAGTGGTGAAATTTAGTCATATCTTGGAATACTCATATTTTTGGGTCCTGCATACCCATACATGAAGAGATAAAAATTAGGTTGAAAACATGAAAATCGTATTTCTGGATAAAAGCACGGTAGGAGATCTTGAAAACATAAACCGCCTCAGGGAGCTGGGAGAACTTGAAATCTATGAGGTAACCTTCCCCGATCAAACCATAGAAAGAATCAAGGATGCACAAGTGGTAATAACCAACAAAGTGGTCATAGACAAAAATGTAATGGATAAAGCCACAGATTTAAAACTGATCTGCATAGCGGCCACAGGCATGAATAACGTTGATCTTGAGTATGCAGCTAAAAAGGGCATTATGGTCAAAAACGTAGAGGATTATTCTACCTATTCGGTTGTACAGGCCACGTTCGCCATGTTATTATATCTCATTAACCATATGCGATATTATGATGAATATGTAAAATCAGGAAAACATATAAAAAGTCCGATCTTCACACATCTTGAAAAAGACATATTTGAGCTCAGGGATAAAGTTTTCGGTATAATCGGACTGGGCAATATTGGACGATCGGTAGCTGTACTGGCGGAAGCTTTTAGCTGTAAGGTAATTTATTATTCCACCAGCGGCAAAAACTTTAACCCGGACTACACGAGGGTTTCCCTTGATCAGTTGCTCAACCAGGCCGATATTGTCTCGATACATGCTCCCCTTAATGAACAGACCAGAAACCTGATCACCTTGAAGGAAATGAAAAAAATGAAACGAACATCCATTCTGATCAATGCAGGGCGGGGCGGAATAGTAAATGAAAAAGACCTGGCCAGGGCCATAGACGATGGAATTATCGGATCGGCAGGTGTGGATGTGTTAACCAAAGAACCGGTCCAGCGTGACAATCCATTATTGAGAGTCAGGCAAAAAGAAAAATTACTTATAACCCCTCATATTGCCTGGGCAAGTGTCGAATCAAGAGGGCGTCTCATGGATAAGGTTTACGATAATATCAGGGAATTTTTTAAGGCAAAGTAAGATCAGCTATCATAGGCTTCTTCCACAAGCGCCTTTTCCTTTATACCTTTCTGAAGAGTAAAAAAGAAGGTGGAGCCCTTTCCCATTTCACTTATTACGGATACGCGCCGGTTATGGGCCTCCAGAATATGTTTTACAATGGAAAGCCCCAGTCCGGTGCCTCCCTTGTCTTTTGACCGGCTTTTGTCAACACGGTAGAATCGTTCAAATATTCTTTTTATATCCTCTTTGGGAATGCCGGGCCCGTTATCAGCCACTTCTATTCTGACATTGAAATCAACAGGTATAAGCTTTACCTTAATATAGCCATCGGAATCCCGTACATATTTTATGGCGTTGGATACCAGGTTGATGATCACCTGATATATTTTCTGTTTATCCGCATATACATAGATATCTTCAGATGTAGCCGGGTCGAATAATAACCTTATGGACTTTTTATCAGCCTTGCCTTCAAACTGATCGAACACTTCCCGGACAAGGTTAAACATATTAAAATGAGAAAAGTTCATCTTTACGGTACCGGCCTCCATCTGGGAGATTACCAGCAGATCCTGAACCAATTTATCAAGCCGGGAAAGGCTTTTGGCGGACTTTTTAAGAAATTTGTCCCTCACACTCTTATCCTTGATGGCGCCATCCAGCAGGGTATGAATAAAGCCCTGGGCAGCAAAAATTGGAGTCTTCAGCTCATGGGATACATCAGCAAGGAATTCTTTCCTGAAAGATTCCATTTTTTTCAGTTCATCGATCTCCTGCTGTTTGATATTTACATATTTGGAAATTTCCGAACTGAGCGCCTTGAGCGGATTGCTTGAATTACCGGTCTCCTCTTGTTGAAAGTCATATTCATCCTGGCTGAGTTTATTGAGCAGATCATAGATCTTATTGATCTCATCAAAGATAAAAAACCGGTAAGTCAGATATATTAACAGATAGGAGATTGAGAATGAAATAATTCCGGAGGTTACAATTGCAAATATACTTATTCCCTCTGTCAGGGAAAGGAATGCTGTGGTGACAATGGAAATTGATATTCCCAGCAGGAGCGCCACTGCTCTGGAACTTCGAAACATGTTATTGAATTTCAAACTTGTATCCTACTCCCTTCAGGGTGGAAATATACCCTTCACCGATTTTTTCTCTCACCTTCCTGATGTGTACATCTACAGTCCTGGCCAGCACATATACATCGGAGCCCCATATATTCTGTAATAATTCATCCCGAGTATGAACTTTATTCGGGTTTTCTGCCAGATAATACAATAGCTCGAATTCCTTCTTGGGTAGTGTGACCGGCTCATTCCCACGAAGTACCGTATAGCTTGATTTATCAATGGTAAGATCACCTATCCTGATAACCGGATTTTCTTTTTTGCTTTCTTTTTTTCTTCTGAACAAAGCGCTGATCCGGCTCATTAATGCCCTTGGTTTGATGGGTTTTGCGATATAATCATCAGCACCGATATCAAAAGCGGCCACTTCGGAATATTCCTCCGTACGCGCGGTTAGAAAAAGGATGTAAACGTTATTCAATTCCGGTATTTCTCGAATCTGGCGACAGGTTTCCACTCCATCCTGATGTGGCATCATAATGTCCAGCAGGATCAGGTCCGGCAGGTACGATCGTGCTATTTCAACTGCTTTCACCCCATTGGTAGCTGTTTTTACATCGTAGCCTTCTTTTTTCAGATTATATTTGAGTAATTCAAGGATATCCTCTTCGTCATCCACCACCAACACCTTATTTCCACTTTTTGAACTCATAATAAGGAAGTTGAAATTCGTTTTAAAATTATAGTAAAATAAAAAGGATTAAAATACTATTGTCAAAATTTAATAAAAACTTAATTATTATTTCATATTGAATAACCCTGCAACCCGATCATGTGAAGGGTTAATAATTCCTTTTCACATATTCGATGTATTTTCTCAGATCACCATCAAACTCCTGAATCAGAATTTTTTTAAAAACATCCTGACGTGACCTGTATCTTAAAAAGGACAGAAAAAAAGTATTATCCGGTGTAAATTCTGAAAAATAGTCCCGGTAATACACCTGATTATGGAAACTGAGCGTATCCATGTTTCGCGTAAACCGGGCAAGCCATTCCAGTTTTTTTTCTTTTTTAATATACTCAGGCATATCCTGATCCAAACCATCATAGAGCTTCTGCAATTCCATGGCACCCTTTAGCACATATCCGGTAAATTTCTCCCGGTCCTCCAGGTTTCTGACGTACGACATATATTCATCAGACGTGCTCCCAAATTTCGTTTTCAGGAATAACTTCGCTCCTTCATGTCCAATGAAAGTGGCCAGATTTTCGTTTAAGTCAACATCATCTTTTACAAAAACCGTAGTGTGGGTAAGTTCATGAATGATCAGATCGGCCAGGGAGCCCAGCGAACGTTCCAGCATCCCGGATAAAATTGGATCCTTCATTAGTCCAAGTGTTGACCAGCCACCCGCATTTCGAATATGGGTATCGTAACCCTGTCTTTTCAGTTTCTGTTCCTCTTCCACGGCCATGTCTTTTTTGAAAAAACCTTTATAGGAGAATGACCCCAGCAAAGGAAAATCCCATGTATAAGCTTCCAGTTTATAAGGAGGACTTGCGGTAACTACCCACATTAATTCCCTGCCCTGCTGATCATAAAACGAAGTATAATTTTCCCGTCCTTTCAAACCCAGGCTATCGACAGCAAAGCCTCTCACTTCCTGAATGAACCGGATCCTGTACTTGATCGAATCGTCGATCCCGGGATCGTCCAGTATGGTATCTACGGGAACTGTGTTGAATATAATCTCAAGCTGTCCTTTTGCCTGCTGAAAAGCATATCCGACAAGGTTATAATTAAATAAGATAAAACCTGTCGATGCTGCCAGAATTGAGATCAGAATGATTTTTTTTATGCTCAATGCTATCTTATCCGGGTTAATGAAAAATCAGTTCTGAACCGCAAATATAAAGCTTCCGTATGTTCGAATTCATTATTCCTCAAATCATAGAAAGGTTCGAATCTGAACCCCAGTGAAAGACCCTCCCCTAATGTTTTTTCATATAATACACGCGCTATTATCAGATCTCTTTTGTCTTCATGGTAAAAAGACTGACTGTAATCGATGGCGGATGAAAGATAAACCGGAGACCCAACCGGTGAATAGAATTCCTCACCTTTCCAGTAGGAAAGCATCATTTCGAACCATTTAAATTTTCCGGTCAGGTTAAAAAACCATCCTTCACCATCTTCATACGGTGTGTTCAGCGGAAGGTTTGCCGAGGAGTAACCGGTATAATAATTATCAAGTCTGACCGACCGGATCACCCCTGAATTCAAGGGAAAAATGATGCCCAGGCCCAGCACTGAATTGATCAGGGTATTGGCCGGAAGTGGATTCACATCAATTTCACCGCCTCTGTGCCAAGCCATAAGCTGGACCGGGATCTCGATTTCAATCTTTTCCTTTTCCAAGATTTTATAGATCAACGAGAGGCCGGCAAGAAACTTTTCCTGTTCCGGATCGCCGAAATAGATCATGTCAAGCCAATGGAGCCAGGTATCCAGGAAAATCTTATCATTTTTAACCTTAAACTGTATCCCTTCCTCAATTCTATGACTGATTACTCGCTCAATATTAAAAACTGGTTCGATCAACCGGTGATTGAGGCTGCCCTCCAGCGTGCCAAAAATAAAAGACCAGGACTTTTTACTGTATTTAAATTTTAACACGGGCCGTATTTGACGAAAATCATGATTGCCAAAATCCTTTAATAAAAAGCCTCCCGCTTCAATCCTGATATTTTCATTGGGGGTCCATGTAAGATGAGATAAAAACTGGGATCCGAACAATGTGTACCCCGGCACAATGGAGGTTGTATATTCGTTATTTTTCAGGAATCCAAGTATATCAATATCCAGGATAAGACGACCGGTGTCACTTCCTGCTATTTCAGCCTGATCATAGAAAAAAGAATTGTTCAACTGGGCCCTGCCTTCATGTAAATACGGGAAAACAACCAGGATCAGAAATATTTTTTTTATTGATTTCATTTTATTCACCGCAATATAATCTCCCACATCGCAATTTTGAAATCATATTCATTTTTTGTGCAGTTTTTCAGTTGCTTATTGAATGCATTAATCGTAATTTCACAGTACAACTTAAACAATCAGTTAAAATCAATTAAAAAAATGAGTGATCAAGAACAAAAACTTAAAGCTCTTCAATTAACCATCGATAAGCTCGATAAAACTTTTGGGAAAGGCACCGTCATGAAGCTTAGCGATGAGAACATTATTGATGTTCCAGCTATTTCAACCGGCTCTATTGGTCTTGATATGGCATTAGGGGTTGGAGGTATACCCCGCGGAAGAGTAACCGAGATCTATGGTCCCGAGTCATCGGGTAAAACCACACTGGCCATGCACTGTATTGCAGAAGCTCAAAAAGGGGGAGGCATTGCCGCCTTCATTGATGCCGAACATGCCTTTGACAAGGTTTATGCTGCAAAACTGGGGATCGATACGGAAAACCTGCTGATCTCGCAGCCTGACAATGGAGAACAGGCGCTTGAGATCACAGAACATCTGATACGGTCGGGTGCCATTGACATTATTGTCATCGATTCGGTCGCAGCTTTAGTTCCCCGGGGAGAACTGGAAGGAGAAATGGGCGACAGTAAAATGGGGTTACAGGCCCGGTTGATGTCACAGGCCCTGCGGAAACTCACAGGCACCATTAATAAAACCAAATGTGCCTGTATATTTATCAACCAGTTGCGGGAGAAAATAGGGGTAATGTTTGGAAATCCTGAAACCACAACCGGAGGTAATGCATTGAAATTCTATGCTTCCGTGAGGCTGGATATTCGTCGTATCGGCCAGATAAAGGAAAGTGCAGACAATGTACTGGGAAACAGGACGAAGGTAAAGGTAGTTAAAAACAAAGTGGCCCCGCCTTTCAAAATGGTTGAATTTGATATCATGTATGGAACCGGGATCTCCAAAGTGGGTGAAATTGTTGACCTCGGTGTCGACCTGAACGTTCTTCAGAAATCAGGCTCATGGTTTTCCTACAATGATAACAAGCTGGGTCAGGGCAGGGATGCGGTAAAAAGCCTGATCATGGATAATCCCGAGTTGATGGAAGAACTGGAGAACAAAATCAAAGCCATGTTGAATGGCGAGGAGGCAAGTGAAGAAAAAAGTTCAGCCAAACAAGAGAAAACCGGTTAAAAATTAACGTTTACCGGTTAAAGGCTGCCGGTTAAATTAATCCATTCCGGAAATATTCATTAAGGTATTTCAGGTTAAGCCCATTATTGTAGTTGCCTCAGTTACTTCTGATAGCGATTACAGGATCAAGACGAGCAGCCAGGGCTGCAGGTACAATACCCGATATCATCCCGATCACGGATGATACGCCAATACCCAGGATTATATTTTTTACACTGAGTGTAAGGTTTAATGTACCTGTGGGCATGAAAGTGATCAGGTAGACGAGGAGCAGACCAATAGATCCGCCCAGGATACTGAGGAAAATTGCTTCAAAGAGGAATTCGAAGAGAATGAAATAGTTTTTGGCCCCCAGTGATTTCTGAATGCCAATGATATGCGTTCGTTCTTTTACAGATACAAACATAATATTGGCTATCCCGAAACCTCCAACCAGTATCGAAAAACCGCCAATAACCCAGCCGGCAATGCCCACCACATCGAATACAGAGCTTATCTGGTTTGTAATAGCCTCCGGGCGATTGAGCGCAAAATTATCTTCTTCGAGAGGCCGCAATCCCCGCTTGATACGCATCAGTCCCCTGATTTCATTTTCCAGTTTGATCAGTCCCACATCCTTATCACCTCCTTTTACCGAGATCGTCGACCCTATTCCCCATCGTGGGCCACTGTAATACAGCTTTTGAAATCCCATATACGGGATTATGGCAAATTCATCCTTACTCGGTGTATCAATTATGTTTTCTCCCTGTGCCTTTATGACACCGATAACGATAAATTTCAATCCTTTGATTTTTATTTCTTTTCCCACAGGATTGTTGTTCCCAAACAAGGCACCTGCAATTTCAGAGCCGAGAATGACCACATTACGGCCAAAATCAATTTCCGATGGGGAAAAATATCTGCCTTTTTCAATGGGTGTTTCATACACATCGCTGTATCCATAGGAAACACCATCAAGAATAACCCCACCCGTACTGTTGTTTTTATATTTAACGGTAACATTCTCCTTAATGGCTTCAATCACAATCCCCTCTCCCATTTGAAGATTTTCCTGAAGAAATTCATATTCTTCATAAGAAGCCTGGGGCCGTTTAAAATATTCCCACCATTCATACGGGCCTTCAAATACCCATGGCCATTTTTCAACCCTTATCACCTTATCACCCAGGAATGCCATGGAGTCCTTTATGCTCTTCTCAAGCGAATCAACCACTGAAAATACGCCTATGATGGCAAATATGCCAATCGTGACGCCCAGTAAGGATAAAATCGTTCGCATGAGGTTTACCCTTAATTCATTTACGGCAAACCTGAAACTTTCGAAGATCAATCTGACAATCAGCATCCGGTAATTATATAAAAATTATTGTTAACAAATTGTTAAAATCACCAGCAATATTCTGGTAAATTCTTTAGCTTTGCAGTTCCAAAAATGTATATGAACACACTTTCACCCTGTAATTATAATAATGAAATTATCAGAATTCAAGTTTGATTTGCCTTCCGGTCTTATCGCATTATATCCGGCAGAAAACCGGGATGAATCAAGAATGATGGTGGTAAACCGGAAGACCGGGGAAATCGAGCATAAGATCTTCAAGGATATTATTGACTATTTTGGTGAAGGTGATGTAGCAGTAGTAAACGATACAAAAGTTTTTCCGGCCCGACTTTATGGTAATAAAGAAAAAACAGGGGCCAAAATAGAAGTATTCCTGCTTCGTGAATTAAATAAATCGATGCATTTGTGGGATGTGCTGGTCGATCCGGCCAGGAAAATCCGGGTAGGGAATAAATTATATTTCGGAGAAGGTGATCTGGTGGCCGAAGTTATTGATAATACCACATCCAGAGGACGAACGATCCGGTTTCTGTATGATGGCGAGGATGATGATTTTTATAAATTGATAGACTCACTTGGAGAGACTCCTCTGCCAAAATATATTGACAGACCCGTAGAACCGGAAGACCGTGAAAGATTCCAGACCATTTATGCCGAACATGTGGGAGCCGTTGCAGCTCCGACGGCTGGATTGCATTTTACCAGGCAGGTGATGAAAAGAATGGAGATCAAAGGGATCGACATCGAAAAGATCACACTCCATATCGGTCTGGGAAGCTTCAGGGCGGTCGATGTGGAGGATCTCACCAAACATAAAATGGATTCTGAGAACTACAGGGTCAGTGAACAAACCGCCAGCAGGATAAACAAGGCACTGGATGAGAAAAAAAGGGTAATTGCCGTTGGCACAACCACCATGCGAACACTTGAATCATCTGTGTCAGCTTCAGGAAGGTCCAAGCCCAGCGAAGGATGGACCGATAAATTCATCTTTCCTCCTTATGAATTTAAAATATGCAATGCCTTACTGACTAATTTTCACATGCCCGAATCCACCTTGCTTATGATGGCATGTGCTTTTGGCGGCTATGATCTGGTCATGAAGGCTTATCAGGTGGCCATAAAAGAAAAGTACAGGTTCCTCTCTTATGGCGATGTAATGCTGATCGTATAAAAGAAAAAGCCTTTCTGTTACAATGCCACATAAGGAATATGCCATAATTGTTGCAGGCGGTTCAGGCAGCCGGATGAAAACCGAAACCCCAAAACAATATTTACCGGTGTGCGGCCTCCCGGTGCTCATGCATACGATCGATTTGTTCTACAGGTATTCTGTGGAACTGGACCTGGTGGTTGTAATACCGGAAAAGGACATCGGGTTATGGGACGGGTTATCGAAAGAATATGACTTTCACAGGCAGGTCAGACTTGCAGCAGGGGGCCTTACCCGCTTTGAATCCGTTAAAAATGGATTGGATTGTATTGGCGATACCGGGCTGGTAGCCATTCATGATGGAGTAAGACCACTGGCAGATGTCGAGATCATTGCCGCTTCTTACCAGATTGCCGCCATACATGGAAGTGCCATCGCATCTGTGAGGTTAAAAGATTCGATCAGAATCACTGATAAGGATGATACAAGAGCAGTGGATCGTTCAAGGTACAGAATAATTCAAACTCCCCAAACCTTCCAGGTACCGCTTATCAAATCATCGTACAGGCAAGCAATGAAACAAGACTATACAGATGATGCAAGTGTGGCTGAAGAATCCGGGTATAAAATCTCACTTTTTGAGGGTAGTTACAGGAATATTAAGATCACCACACCCGATGATTTACTCATAGCTGAAACATTATTGGGGAAAAGAAAAACGGAATGAACAGTTAATATTCATCTTCATTGAAAAAGAAGTCTTCCTTGGTCGGATAATCAGGCCAAATTTCCTCGATATTTTCATAAGGTTGCCCATCGTCCTCTAATTCCTGAAGGTTCTCAACTACTTCAAGTGGTGCACCAGACCTGATCGAATAATCAATCAACTCATCTTTTGTAGCTGGCCATGGCGCGTCCTCCAAATACGATGCTAATTCTAATGTCCAGTACATATATCTCCCTTTTTTAATTATTTATTGTACCTGATCATAAAAGCTGCAAATATAAAATTATAATTTAAAATAAAAACAAGCATTACTTTTATTTGTTGTTACGTCATTCATTGTCATCGATTACGTAACCTGCAAAAATCTGTTACATGATTAACTAGTTGTTTTTGCTGTTGTTTTACAGCTTTCAAAATTATTCATTATCCCACTTATAATAATTATTTCGTAGATTATCAAATAAATGTTTATTTTTTAAGTCCGGATCTGTCGTTAAAGTTTTAATAGTAGATTTAACCCCCCTGAAAATGTGAATTTTACACATAAAAATATTGAATGAACGTCATAGTAACTATTTGATAATCAACCACATTTGTTTTAATGAATAATCTATGTACATTGCGGGTTATACGGGCGGCCAGCAGATTGTTATTCTTATCAGGAATGACCGGACTAATAGGATCCTTTAACAGGGATATATCGAGCGACCCGGCAAAAAACACGAAGACAAGCATGCCGGACAGGATAAAAAGAACTTAAAATATTTTTATTTTTATTCTGATCATTTGAAATAATTTTAAAATCTTTACCAGGCCGATTGATAAATATTGCTTAAAGATATACGTTCTATATGTTCCTTAAATTATTATTTCTGTTCCATGTTTTATCATTATTGGTAATACAATTATCCAAAGCCCAGTCATCAGCGGAACCTCATTTGTTTGACTCTGAAGAGCCCCTTGAAATAACGCTTAAAACGGATTTTAATTCACTGCTTATTAATCGCAGACAAGAGGAAGAGCAGGCGGCTACTATTCTTATTCATAATGTATCTGATAAGCCCCTGGAGTTTAACATGAAAATCAGCACCCGGGGAAATTTCAGACGGGATACCGCAAATTGTGATTTCCCTCCATTGAGACTTATTTTCGACAAGGATAAAATTGATGGAACTTTTTTTGAAAAAAATAATAAGGTTAAGGTGGTAACCCATTGCAAGGAAAATATCCCCGAATTTGAACAATTTGTGGCCCGGGAATATGTTGCTTATAAAATCTATAATTTGCTTACTCCAAAAAGTTTCAGGGTCCGGTATGCTTCAATCACCTATGAAGATACGGAAAATAATATGACCTCCTTTTCTAAAAAGGGTTTTCTAATCGAAGATATTGATCACCTGGCGGACAGAAATGGCATGAAAGAATCGGAAGAAAAAATTTCTCTATCCGGTCTCGATAAAAAAAATGCCATCCGGTTAAGCCTCTTCCAGTATATGATCGGAAATACAGACTGGATCGTCAATCTATCTAAAAACCTCAAGTTCATCACTGACGGAACAAATTATTATGCCATACCATATGATTTTGATTATACGGCACTGGTTAATACAGACTATACACTGGATGATGGAAAAGGATTTTTGGTGCCTCCGCAGCGAAAGTATAAAGGTCAATGTTATGAAACAGAAGAACTGGAGCCGGTAGTGGAAGAATTTCTGGATAAAAGAAGAGCAATCAATAAGACTATCAGAAAATTCGATCCGCTCGACTATTCATCCGTTCAACATATGAAAAACTATTTATTCGAATTTTTCTATGCCATACGGTCTGAGAAAAGGATTAAGGAAGAAATTCTGTCGGACTGTAAATAATGCAAACTGCCTCAGTTAAATATGGGCCTTGCCTATACAGACCAGCCTTAAATACTGCTGAGGCAGTTTTTTATCAGTCTCACGTTCCTATAATATTATTCTGTCACGTCCGTATCCTTCTCAATGGTGCCAGCAAACCAGAACGCTGCTCCTGCCATGGAGATGGCTTTAAGTAAAGGTCCCATTTGGCCCTGGTCACCACCAAGTAAAGCAGGCAAATGAGCACCAAAAGCAAAAATGAGCAACATAATACCAAGAAGTATCCCGGCGAGTTTGGTCTGTCGTTTAATAATAAAGCTTATCGCAGCCAGGACAAGACCCACCCCGGTTAAATACACCCAAAAAGCTTTCCCGGGTAAAGGCACCATTGCAGTAAGCATTTGAGTATTCATAAAATGTACCATAGCAAATCCTAATAGAGGAAGAGCAAATAGCCATCGGGCAATTGTGGTTGTTAGAACATTCATAATAATTCTTTTTGGTCAGAAAATAGTTTTTAGTGATATATTAAATAAAATAACATTAAAAATTTTCATTTCACAATTTGGATTTAAATTAATGTCAATTTTTTGACAATATAAAAGCTTACCAACGAGTTTGCAGGAATAAGTATCTTGAGAATTGTTTATTTTATGAACATTTATACTTGTTTATATAAGGTTATATATTTCAATTTGTTATAGTTCTTATTTGGCAGATCATTGGAAGACTGCTTTGATTTCAAATAAGTCCGGATTAATATGTTATCAGAAAATCTTGTTAAATCACATGCAGGTTCACACACAAATTTTATCTTTGTTTTAATTAATGTATTGTTATGACGATAACCAGTTACTAAAATACCCTTAGTATTATTTATTACTAAAACGTTCTTATTTCAGTATTTTCCACCCAAATTTTACATTATTCTGATTATCAGTGAATTATATTTTTAGATACGATGGCATTTGCTTCCGACGATTTTTGGAGTATTAAAGAAAAAATACAAAATTTACATTAATTAAATAGAATGTGCCTGATGAAGTGGTTGATTCGGCCGGCTTTACTGCTTTTTTTATATATTCCTTTATTAAGGGCTCAAAATTCGATTGGCAGCCTTGAAAACCAATTAAAAACTGCTGCATCCCAAAAGGACAGCATCGGAATTTTAAGTCAGTTTATTTACGAGTACAGCTTTGAAAACCCTAAATCAGCCCTTACATATGCCGAAAATGCCATTGGTCTGATTGAAAAAGCCCCCGATAGTATTTATATGGCTGATTTATATAACAGCATCGGTGTAGCCTATCATTTTAATGGTAACTATCTCGTTTCCATTGAATATTTCCTTAAGGCACTGGAAGGATTTGAAAAATCGAATGACAGCCTGAAGATAGCCAACATATTGAATAACATTGGTATAACCTATACTGAACTGGGAAACTATGAAAAATCGGAAAGTTTTTTTCAGGAAAGTATGTCAATTCACAGGAAATTGGGCAAACCCGATAAAATTGCAGCCTTGCTAAATAACATAGGCAATAATCATGAGAATAAAGGTAATATTGATTCGGCAGATCTTTATTATACCAATTCTCTTAAAATCGCTGAAGAACATGACCTTCCCTTCCGGAAGGCAGATGCCTTATTGAACCTTGGAAGTATTCAGTATAAGAGACATAATTTTTTTGAAGCCCTGGAATATCTAAAGAAGGCGCTTGAGCTCGACCTGCAAAATAATAACCTGTCGGGACTTGTTGAAACGTATGGATTGCTCGGGGAAATATATCTTGACTTGAACAATTATGAATTATCGTATGAATATCTTGAAAAAGCCTTGAATTTAAGCCAAAGACTCAAAATGAAAAACAGGGAGTCTGAAATCTATAAAATCCTGAGCCGGTATTATGCAAGAAAGGGGAATTTCAGGGCCGCTTTTGACAATCATGTGAAGTTTACCAACCTGAAAGACAGTATTTTCTCTCTGAAGTCGGAACGTCAGATCGAAGATCTTCAGTTGAGTTATGAAAATGATAAGCGGGAACAGGAAATAGCTCTCTTGAGTGAAAGAGCCAACCTGCAGGCCACTCAATTGAAACTTCAGAAAACAAAAACCAGATTATTACTTGTATTCACCATTTTATCAATCTTTATTCTTGGTCTGTTGCTTGTAAGCATAAGGATTAAAAACAAGGCTAATAAATTACTTAAAATTCAGTACGATAAAATACAACAACAGAACAAAGAACTGGAAAAAAGAAGCAACAAACTGATCGATCTGTCGGAAGAAAAAGACAGTTTCATCAATGTAGTGGCCCATGACCTGAAATCTCCCTTAAACAATATAATAGGCCTGGCTAATTTGATTAAAATAAACGGTAATCTTAACGAAGAACAATATCATTATCTCAACATGCTCGATCAGGTAACACTTGAAGCAAAAAACCTGATATCCAATTTGCTGGACATCAATAAGCTGGAATCCGGCAATATCGAAGAGACCTTCGAAAAATTCGAGATGAGCGAGGTGGTGGAAAAAGAAATCAATTATTTCCGCAAGGATGCTCAGGAAAAAAATATTATCCTTGAAAAATTATGTACTGGAGAAGGTATAATTGAAAACAACAAAGAATTTATCCAGCGTATACTTACCAATCTGATAAGTAATGCCATTAAATTTTCACCTGAACATACTAAAATTACCGTTTCGTGTACATATCATCAAAACAAAATGATCCTGTCTGTTAAAGACCAGGGACCGGGTATCAGTGAAGAAGAGCAAAAGAACCTGTTCAAGAAATTTCAGAAACTCTCATCCAGGCCAACAGGAGGCGAAAGTTCAACAGGTCTTGGGCTGGCTATTGTCAAGTTAATGGTCGACAAACTCAAAGGCAAGATCGAGGTAAGAAGTAAATTGAAAGAGGGCACTGAATTTATCATTACATTTCCGGCTGTTGTGTACGAAAAACAGTGATTTCCCTGCCTGATTTTCCGGATGCGCTTCCAATCCTTACCTGATCAGTTTTCAACCGGAACAATATCGATCCGGTACGCCCGGTTCTCGTTCAGATAAGGTTCGATCATACATCGCTTCACAACGCGTTGAAGAGTAATCGTCCCGATCATGTCTGCCGGCTGAATAAATCATTGATTTCCTTGTTTAAAAAAGTGGATTCATTTTAAATTTATGATTTTCATTAAATTTTTACATGGAAAATTTTAATATTAAATCACGGAATAATTCATAATAGAAATTGGAATATCTTTCACTGAAGGAGTTGATAAATGAAATAAAAGTTTGCCTGGAAGAAAACTTCGACCAGTCCTATTGGGTAGTAGCCGAGATCAGCGAACTGAAGGTCAATCAAAAAGGCCATTGTTATATGGATCTTGTTGAAAAGGAAAACGATGAAATTCTGGCTAAGATCAGGGCCACGATCTGGTCCTATACCTACAGAAACCTTTCAGGCTGGTTTGAAGCGATAACCCATGTAACCCTTAAGCCCGGTATGAAAATTCTTTGCAATGCAGTGGTAAATTATCATGAGGTATATGGCTTAAGTCTGAATATACGCGACATAGATCCAAAATACACTATAGGAGAACGGGCTCTGCGGCGACAGGAGATACTCAATAAACTGACAAAGGATGGTGTGATCAATATGAACAAGGAAATTCCTTTGCCCCTGGTTGCACAACGTATAGCCATTATTGCTTCTCAAACTTCAGCCGGTTATCAGGATTTTATAGAACAATTGAAGTTCAATCCTTTTGGATACCGGTTTGATCTCAGTTTGTTTCCGGCTGTAATGCAGGGAAGAGAAGCGGAATTGTCCATCATCAATGCCCTGATCGAAGCACATAACGGAATAGATTCTTATGATCTGCTCGTGATCATCCGGGGCGGGGGCGCCAGTCTTGACCTCGATTGCTTTGACTCCTACGATCTGGCAAGTCATGTGGCTCAATTCCCGATTCCTGTGGTGACCGGTATTGGTCATGAACGGGACGAAACGATCACAGATATCGTGGCTAACACCAAGTTGAAAACCCCTACCGCCGTAGCTGAATTTTTAATTGGCGGCCTCCGGAAGTTCGAGGAAAGAATAGACGATCTTTATTTATATATTGCCGATTTTGTACTTCAATCGGTAAAAGAACATGCATATCGTCTTGAAGAATTATCCCATAATTTAAAATATTTGAGCAAACATCATATTGAAAAAAAAGAAAACCGGCTGGCCGATATGATCCGGCAGTTCATTTACGGCAGCAAAATCAAGATCAATGGAATTAACGCTAAGATCAATGAAGGCAAACGTATTATCAGGAAAAACAGCCTTGCAATAATCAACCAGCATTACAGGAATCTGGGCAATCATCAATCCAGGATCGCGGATCTGAATCCGAAAAACGTACTGAAACGTGGTTTCAGCATTACCCGTCAGAAGGGAGCAGCAATTAAAGATCCTGAAAAAATCAATAAAGAAGAAAAGATAGTGACTGAGTTATATAAAGGAAAAATCATCACCAAAATTATAGACTGAAACGACATGGCAAAAAAGGAAAAATCTTATTCCGACGCATTGAAAGAGCTGGAAAAGGTGATACAACGGATAGAAAATGAAGAGCCCGATGTGGATGAATTAAATGAACTGGTCAAAAAGGCAAGCCAGCTAATCAATTATTGTAAAAAACGGTTGAAATCAACCGAGGAGGAACTAAGGAAAAATCTCGACACCCTCGATTAGGTAGTTAAATTCCTTAAAAGGGAATTGATTATCCACAATACCAGGCTGAAAGCAAGGGCCCACCAGAATCCTTCCACGATAAAACCAGGCATGATTGCATCTGCAAGCAATATCATTAAGGCATTTATTACAAGCAGAAATAATCCCAGGGTGAGAAAAGTCACCGGGATAGTGATGATCACCAGTAATGGTTTGATGGTAATATTCAAAAGTGCCAGCAACAGGGATAGTATAACAGCACTCAGGAAATTTTCTATATGTACCCCCGGTAAGAGATAGGAAGTAAGAATAATGGCCAGTGCGGTCAGCAATAAACGGATAATGAAATTAGTACCATTTTGCATACATCAAATAGTTTTGAGCATTTCTGGAAAATTTATTTTTCTTTTGTTCATTGTCTTCTTTGATTTTTCTGGCTTGTTTTGATCAATGCCATTGCAGTAGTTTTTTCAAAAATAGTCAATAAAATCACTAATTTTTAAACATAAAACCTAATTTTACGTCTTGATTAGAGACCAGGAACAGTATAATTTTATTATGTTAAAACACAAACATTTACTTTATTTTCTGGCCTTACTTTCGATCAGTTGCACTAATGAAAACGAAAGAGACCTGGATGAAATGGGCCTTATCCCTGACATTCAGGAATCGGATTCTGGTGTGGTATATCACCTTGACACAATTACCAGCCTCATTACATGGATTGGCAAAAATGAAAATGAAAGACACAACGGTATTTTCAGAATAGAAAAAGGATTCATTACCGTGACCAGCAATGAAAAATCCGGAAAGAAATCTGCAACCGGTAAAAAGATAACAGGTGGTAAAATCACTATTGACATGACCTCGCTGGATATTCTTGATCTGAAGCATGAGCCCGGAAAATATAAAAGAATGATCCGGCATTTACACTCACCGGATTATTTTAATACGGATGAGTATCCTACGGCCGAGTTCGAGATCCTGTCGGCCGATCCCATAGTTGCTGATTCAACCGAAGCCAGAAAGAGGGTGGGATCCCTGACCGAACCGACTCACCGCCTTACCGGGATCCTGACCATAAAGGGCTTGACAAAAAAATTGGAGTTTCCCATAAGTATAGAAATGCGGAATCTGAAATTTGAAGCCTCTTTCAAAATAGATCTGGATGAACATGCCGGAGATTTAAACCGCCTTAATATCAAAGACCCTGCAGGCAGATCGTCAGAGGTACATATGAATCGTGTAGCAAGCGTGGGATTTGAAATACTGGCCTTTTCCTATCAACCCTGAAACCATAGTCTCCTCAATCATTGAGAAATTTTAACCAAGTATTTGACATTCCGGGCCACAAGGATGAATTTATTAAAAAGCTGATATACTGGTTGCCCCGGCACGATCATTTCTCATTCTTTAATGGAAATGATTATAATTTTCCTTTTTCACCTTTCAAAACCTTTGCTGCTGCAGGATCTGTATCAACACTGGTTGCTCATGATACCGACCCTTTTAAAAACCTTAAGGATTTCAAGGAATCCAGGAAAGACTGGCTGATCGGCTGTCTGGGTTATGATCTCAAAAATTCCATTGAGCCTTTAAAAAGCCGGAATATCGATCCGGTCCCTTCCCCTGATCTTTACTTTTTTATACCGGAAACCCTCCTGTTTTTTGAAAAAGATCAGGTGAAGATCGAATCCATAACCGATCCCATACAGATACTGACCGAAATTGCTGATACCACTCCGGAACGAATACATCAACATGTGAATCTTCAGGCCGATACCTCAAAGCAGGATTATATACAAAAAGTACAACAAATCAAGAAACAGATCCTTGGAGGTGATTTTTATGAAATGAATTACTGTATCCAGTTTTATATTCATGATGTTTCCATAGATCCCGCATCCTGTTATTTTGATCTGAACACGATCTCTCCCATGCCTTTTTCAGTTTTTCAACGGCTGGGTGAACAGTATATAATATGCGCTTCACCCGAACGCTATTTGAAAAAAGCAGGCTCCCAATTAATTGCCCAGCCCATCAAAGGAACTATCCGGAGAGATGCCAGGCTGACTGAAGACCGGAAGTTGAAATCGACCCTGCAGTACAGTGAGAAGGAAAGAGCTGAAAATATGATGATAGTAGACCTGATGAGAAACGACCTGGGCCGGAGTGCCGTTCCGGGAACAGTACACGTACCTGAGATCTTTAAAGTGTATACATTCAACCAGCTCCACCAGATGATTTCTACAGTAACCTGTGAAATCAATGAAAAAACAGACTTGACCCATGCCATAAAATTTTCTTTCCCGATGGGCAGCATGACCGGGGCTCCAAAATTCAAAGTAATGGAAGAAATCGACAGGTATGAAGTCAGCCGGAGAGGCCGTTTCAGCGGAGCTTCAGGATATATAACACCGGACGGGGATTTTGATTTTAATGTGCTGATCAGAAGTCTTTTTTATGATCAATCGGGTAAAAAATTAAAGTTCGGGGTGGGTAGCGCCATCACCTATGACTCTGACGAGGTGAAAGAATACGATGAATGCATGTTGAAAGCCACCGCTATCAAACAGGTGTTGGGAGATTCATGACATGACAACGATGATTACGTTTTCAGACCGGAAATTACATGATCCATACTGACAAATTGGCATTATTGTTTATTATATTTGCAGTTTAGGAAGGCAGAATATTTAGAATGAATTATCCCATTAAGGACATAGATATAATTAACCGGGATCAACCCGGCATATCAGAATCCGGCAGGAAAGTCCTGAACGGCGAGAGGCGAAAACTGTATATTGAGAGTTACGGATGTCAGATGAATTTTTCTGACAGCGAGATCGTTACATCAATAATGGAAAAATCCGGTTTTGGCACGACACCGGATTACCATACTGCGGATGTGATCTTTATTAACACCTGTTCAATTCGCGAAAAAGCGGAACAGACTGTAAGAAGGAGGCTTTCCGAGTTCAATGCAGTTAAAAAAGATAAGCCGGAGTTGATGGTGGGTGTGCTGGGCTGCATGGCTGAACGGCTGAAAACAAAATTTCTCGATGAAGAAAAGATTGTAGACCTTGTCGTGGGACCGGATGCTTACAGGGACCTGCCTGCACTGGTAGAACAGGTAGAAAGCGGCCAAAAAGCGGTCAATACCTTTCTTTCACGGGAAGAAACCTATGCCGATATCAGCCCGGTAAGATTAAACTCCAATGGCGTTACGGCATTCATTTCTATCATGCGGGGTTGTGACAACATGTGTTCCTTTTGTGTAGTCCCCTTTACAAGGGGAAGGGAGCGCAGCAGGGACCCGGAGACTATTGTACATGAAGCAAGGGATTTATTTGAAAAGGGATACCGTGAAGTAACCTTACTGGGCCAGAATGTGGATTCTTATAAATGGTCTCCTGCCGAAAACAATAAAGCAAGACTTGAGAAAAAAGATATCGGTGAGGTGGTAAATTTTGCTGATCTGCTGGAAATGGTTGCCCGGGTCCGCCCGGATCTCAGGGTGCGATTTTCAACCTCTCATCCCAAGGATATTACCGACGAAGTGCTGCATACCATGAAAAAGTACGGGAATATATGTGATTATATTCATCTTCCTGCACAAAGTGGAAACTCCCGCATACTTGATCTCATGAACCGGACCTATGACCGGGAATGGTATCTGGAACGGATTTATGCCATCAGAAGGATACTGGGTGAAGATTGCGGAATTTCATCGGACTGGATTACCGGATTCTGTTCGGAAACAGAGCAGGACCATGAAGAGACTTTAAGTCTCATGGAGGAAGTTAAATTCGATTTCAGCTATATGTTTGCCTATTCAGAAAGGCCCGGAACCCCGGCGTCAAAAAAACTTATGGATAATATTCCCTTGGAAATCAAGAAGAGGCGATTACAGGAAGTGATCGAACTCCAGAGAAATCACTCCCTTGAACGAAACCGGCGTGATCTGAATAAAATACACAGGATCCTTATTGAAGGATACTCAAAGCGTTCTGAGAAACAGCTTCAAGGCAGGAACAGCGCCAATAAGGTGGTGGTGTTCCCTGCAAAAAATTTTAAAAAAGGACAATACGTTGACGTCATGGTCCATAACTGTACGGCAGCCACCCTGCTGGGTGAAGCCATTTAATTTTAAAATAAAAAATTGAGCATTGAGAGACGAAGATCTGATTAGTATAAAGCAACGATTTGGCATAAACGGCAACTCCCCCCTGCTGAATAATGCCCTCAGGGTAGCCATGCAGGTGGCTCCTACTGAAATGACCGTGCTCATCAGTGGTGAGAGCGGAACGGGAAAAGAATCGTTCAGTAAGATAATCCATCAGTTGAGTCCTCGTAAACACGGACAGTTTATCGCCATAAATTGCGGGGCCATCCCGGAGGGAACCATTGATTCGGAGTTATTTGGTCATGAGAAAGGGGCCTTCACGGGAGCATATGAAGCACGCAGGGGATATTTCGAAGCAACCAATGGAGGTACAATATTTCTTGATGAAATCGGTGAGATGCCCCTGAGTACCCAGGCCCGGTTACTGCGTGTGCTTGAATACGGTGAGTTTATCAAGGTAGGCTCCTCCAAGGTATTGAAAACCGATGTAAGGGTAGTGGCAGCCACCAATATGAATCTGATGGAAGAGGTGGAAAAAAACAATTTCAGAGAAGATCTGTATTACAGGTTGAATACCGTCCCCATCTATGTGCCCCCACTTCGGGAAAGAGGTGAAGACATCCATCTGTTGTTCAGAAAATTTGCTTCGGATTTTTCTGAAAAATACAGAACAAAGCCCATATATCTTACCGATGATGCCCGTGAAACATTGATGAAATACCGCTTCCCGGGAAATATCAGGCAGTTGAAAAACCTGGTGGAGCAAATGTCAATCCTGGAAACTGAAAGAGAGATCAACTCGGAGATCCTTCTTCGATATCTTCCCCAGGAAAGCAATCTGATGCCTGCCCTTTATCATGGGCGCACAGAGGAAGGGATCTCTGAAAGAGACCTTCTTTATAAGATCCTGTTTGAAATGCGAAAAGATGTGACTGAATTAAAAAAACTGGTGCATGGCATGCTCAAGGATGAAAGGGTTGACAGAAAAATATTGAAGGAGCATGAAGACCTGTTCGAAAACATTGATAAAGAAGAGGCGCTACAGCAAAGCCTTCAGGATTCCGGTACCTTTGTTATCAATTCCCCGAAAAAGGAAGATAAGGATTATGAATATGTGAACATCGAAGATGTAAACCTTGATACCGGAGATGAGGAATCATTATCCCTTGAAGACAAGGAGAAAGAACTAATTGTAAAGGCCTTACGTAAAAACAACAACAAGAGAAAACATGCTGCCAGAGATCTGGGGATCTCTGAACGCACCTTATACAGAAAGATTAAACAATATGAGATTGATGAATAAGAGCTGGCCTGTCTTTTTAATTCTGTTTTATATCGGTTTTACCGGATGTGGTATATATTCATTTACCGGTGCAAATATTTCACCGGACATAAAAACCATTTCTATTGATAATTTTTACAACGAAACCGGTGACGGCCCGCCCAATATGAATCAGCAGTTTACCGAAGGATTAAAAGAATATTTTCAGAACAACACCAATCTGGGCATTGATAATGCGGGGAACGGAGATCTTCAATTCAGCGGCTATATTTCCAGGTTCAACTATGCACCCATTGCCCCAACGGCATCCGAAAACAGAAACCTTGCTGACAATGCCGGTCTTCAACGCCTTACCATTGGCGTCTCGGTGGAATATATTAATACAAAAGATGATTCCTTTAATTTTGATCAGCAGTTTTCATTCTACTCAGATTTTGATCCCAATTCGACCTCGATCTCGGCCATTGAACCACAATTAATAGAAGAAATTTTCGAACAGATCTATGTGGATATTTTTAATGCATCAGTAGCGAATTGGTAATAATTTTATTAATATGCAGAACTAATAAATCCCATTGACATTGGATATTCGCCGATTTATTGAACTCATAGAAGATCCATCGCTGGCAAGTAATGAGGAAGATAAGGAACTGACTCAAATCCTTGCCGAACACCCCTATAGTGTTTCTCTTAAGGTTTTAGATGCAAAAATCGCCCATCTGAAAAAGAATCCGGATGCAGGTAAAAAGCTGAACAGGGCGGCCATTGCTACGGTCGATCGTCCCCACCTTAAAAACTATATGAATGCCCGGGAATGGCCTGTCAATAAAGATACGACACACTTTGGTGCGGCACCTGCAGAAAAGACCGAAAAACCTTCAGGCCGGCATGTAGATGGTGGTAAAACGGAAGAAAAATTAACAGAAAAAGGTCCGGAAGTCAGTGAAACTGAAGAAAAAAAGCCGGATGAGTTGCCGGATGTGAAAAAAACCGGCAGAAAAAAACCTGAAAAAATTGAGGACAAACCTGATAAAAAGGACATTCCGGAAGAAAAAGTTGCCAAAACTGAGACGAGCCAGGTTATTCCTGATGCTGAAAAAAAATTGGGAAAACCCGGTCAGGTAACGGAAAAGGAAAGGGATGAAGGAATGGAGAACACATCTTCCGATCTGATCAAAAATATAGGTGAATATAAGCACCTAAGGGAAAAATTTGAAAATCTTCTGTATGGGGATAAGCGAGAACCCGCAAAGCGAAAAATGAAATCCGGAAGTGAAGAGGAACCCTTTCCAGAAACGGCTGATAAAACAAAGGCGGAGGAAAGCAAGGAACCCCCAAAGAAGAAGCCGTCTGAGTTGAGTGAGCAAGAACCTGAAGAAGAGAGAAAAACGGCAGGCACCCCGAAAGAAACGAAAAAGGAACAGGAACCTGCAACAGCTAAAGATAAAACCAGCGTAAAGGAAAAGGAAAAAACAGAAAAAAAGAAGAAAAAGAAAAAAACAACCGCTAAAGAGCAAAAAGTAACCGGAAAAAAGAAAGACGCCACAGGAAAAAAAGCAAAAGTTTCTAATAAAAAGGAGGAAACCGAAAAAAAAGCAAAGACTGAAAAGGAAACCATTGATGCTGAGATTGAAAAAGTTGAGGACCTCAGACGAAAAAGTGAGAAAAAAGAAAAAGATGACCTAGAAAAAACACCGAAAAAGCCCGATATCCAGGATAAAAAGACTGAAGAGGATCTTATCTACCGTGAGCCGGATACGGGTACAATCCAAAAAATAACCGAAAAGAAAAAAGCGGAAGGATTTCCGGTGAATGAGGAGGAAGATCCGAAGGTAATTAAAAAATTTTTGAAACAACTGGGTACCGAAGAAGAACCAGAGGAGGATAAAGAAGTGTCTAAGAAATTGAAGAAAGAGGAACAGGAAGAGATCATCGAAAATTTTATTAAAAGTGATCAGAAAATAAAAAATGTAAAAAGTGTAACCGAAAAGGAGAGGCAAAGAGAAGATCTCAGCTTATCTAGCATTAAATTCAGAGATGATATTATATCTGAAAATCTTGCCCAGATTATGATCAGCCAGGGCAAGCTCGAAAAAGCCATTGATATTTACAAGAAGTTAATTTGGAAATATCCACAAAAAAAGGCTTACTTTGCATCTCAAATTGAAGAATTGAAGAAGAAATTAGGAGGATAACATGCTTGCATTAGTCGTAACCCTTATTACAATCACTGCCATATTGCTTGTACTCATTGTACTTGCCCAGAATTCCAAAGGCGGTGGATTATCAAGTCAGTTTGGCGGCTCGGGAAGTTCACAGCTAATGGGTTTCAAAAGAACCACTGATATTCTGGAAAAGATCACATGGGGTCTTGCGATTGTGCTTGTGATCCTGACCCTGTCGACCAATTTCATCATCCAGGAACCTGCAACCGAGGGATTTACAAGTCCCAATGTTGAAAGGGCACAGGACCGGCAATCATTGCCCACCCTGGATCCCAACCTGGAAGATACCGGTGAACCCCTTCAGATCGATACTACCCGGGGTGAATAGCAAAAGGTAATTAATCCGTAATATTTACAGCTTTAACCAGCAACCGCTTAGCCACCGGCAGGAGGGTCTCTTTTAAAGGGAATGAAAATTTGGCGTTTACCAGATACGTGGAGGGATTGGGTAATTCCTTATGCTTTTTTATCAGCATGATTTTTATCTGTTCATAAGTCGATACCGAACTTTTCCCAAAATTATCTATGAGCGTAGTATGAACGCCCCTGTATTTTTCTTCCGGCCCTTCAAATATCGTGATCTGGTACCGGTAAACCTTCAGGTCGTTGAGAGGTTGCTCATCAATTAGCATATATCCTTCTTTTTTATACAGGGAGGTAAGACCAATAGGGATCAGTTCCACGTTCGATTCCACAAACTCGTAGATCTCTTTGCCTTCCCTGAGGGTATCCTTGAAATGCTCGAGGGCGAATACAACGATCTCATCGATTTCCTTCATCACATCATCATCTTCAACTATTTTTTCATAATTGACCTTCAATTTTTCAAAATCAGCTTTTTTAATGGTCCTGGGAAATTTTTCATACAATATTTTTTTATTTTCACGGACCGACCGGAGATTATTGTAATGAAAGATCAGGTCGGACATAAAAGGATATAAGCGGGTGATCTTAAAATTCTGACGCACATCCCTGAGGTATGCCATTAATACATATTTTTTATATTCGAAGTCAATTAGACCGTCGGTCAACCAATCGTTCTTTAATTCAGCCATCTTTCCCGAAATTTTAATAGTCTTCAGAATCTCAACGCAAAATTTATAAAACAAATTATTACAAATCAAGAATTAAATTATGTCATGAATTTTCAGCTTCTTCACACATATTGACATGTTCGGGTGAAAAAATGTCAGCTTTTACAGGTTAAAAATACGTGAAAAAAGGATTGGCACGGGAAATGCAATAAGAGTTACTGAAATTTTTTATGCAATTTCAAACCAAAAACTATATAGTAATATGTCAAAAATAAACATCAAGCCATTAGCGGACAGGGTTCTGGTTGAGCCCTCACCGGCAGAAGAAAAAACCTCTACAGGAATCATTATCCCTGACACAGCTAAGGAAAAGCCACAGAAGGGATCTGTGGTAGCTGTCGGATCAGGGAAAAAGGATGAACCGCTGACCGTAAAGGTTGGAGACAACATTCTGTATGGTAAGTATGCCGGCACAGAGATCACCATGGATGGTAAAGATTATCTCATCATGAGAGAATCTGATATTTTCGCAATCGTTTAACAAAAAATAAAAAAACTTAATTATGGCTAAACAAATCTTTTTCGATACAGAAGCAAGAGATAAACTGAAAAAGGGTGTTGATACTATAGCGGAAGCTGTAAGGATAACGCTCGGACCGAAAGGTCGAAACGTGATTATCGACAAAAAATTCGGTGCACCTTCCGTAACAAAAGACGGTGTATCCGTAGCCAAGGAGATAGAACTTGGCGAACCTGTAGAAAACATGGGTGCTCAGCTGGTTAAGGAAGTAGCCTCCAAGACTGCAGATGATGCAGGTGACGGAACCACCACTGCTTCGGTACTGGCACAGTCGATTTTCTCACATGGTATAAAGAATGTGACCGCCGGCGCTAACCCAATGGACCTCAAGAGAGGTATCGACAAGGCTGTAACTGCCGTGGTCGAAGATCTGAAATCCCAATCCAAAGACATTAAGGACTCAAGTGAAATTGCCCAGGTTGGAACTATTTCCGCCAATAACGATCCCGAAGTGGGGCGTATGATCTCGGAGGCCATGGACAAAGTAGGAAAGGACGGCGTAATCACGGTGGAAGAAGCCAAAGGTACTGAAACGGAAGTGAAGACTGTCGAAGGTATGCAATTTGACCGTGGATATCTGTCACCTTATTTCGTTACGGATACCGAAAAAATGGAAGTTGAACTGGAGAATCCTTACATACTTATTTACGACAAGAAGATCTCCACCATGAAGGAACTGCTTCCGGTACTGGAAGCTGTAGCACAAACCGGTAACCCTTTACTGATCATCTCTGAAGATGTTGACGGCGAAGCTTTAGCTACGCTGGTAGTTAACAAGATCAGGGGATCACTGAAGATAGCTGCTGTAAAGGCTCCGGGCTTTGGTGACAGAAGAAAGGCCATGCTTGAAGATATTGCTATCCTTACCGGTGGTACGGTAATCTCAGAAGAGAGAGGATTCAAGCTTGAAAATGCCACCATCGATTATCTTGGAACGGCTGAAAAAATAAATATTGACAAGGATAATACTACCATTGTCAACGGTAATGGCAAAAAAGAAGATATCCAGGGTCGTATTAATCAGATCAAATCTCAGATTGAAACAACCACTTCCGATTACGACAAGGAAAAGCTTCAGGAAAGGCTTGCCAAGTTATCCGGTGGTGTAGCCATTCTTTACATCGGTGCGGCCACCGAAATAGAAATGAAAGAGAAGAAGGATCTTGTTGAGGATGCGCTTCATGCTACCCGGGCAGCCGTACAGGAAGGTGTGGTAGCCGGCGGTGGTGTAGCCTTCATCAGAGCCATCAAAGCCCTCGATAAGGTTAAAACTGACAATGAAGATCAGGACACCGGTGTTAATATCGTAAGACTTGCCCTTGAATCACCTCTGAGAACCATTGTTGAAAATGCCGGAGGTGAAGGCTCGGTTATCCTCCAGAGGATAAAAGAAAAAGACGGCGATTACGGTTATAATGCACAGACCGGTGAATATGAAAAGCTGATTGACGCAGGTGTGATCGACCCGACTAAGGTGACGAGGCTTGCGCTTGAGAATGCTGCTTCTATTGCATCGCTCCTGCTCACTACCGAGTGTGTGATAGCCGATGAACCTGAGGAAGAAAAAGCACCGCCCGCACCACCAATGGGTGGCGGTGGAATGGGCGGAATGATGTAATCCGTCTTAAGAAATGATTCATAGAATGACTGCAGTCATCCTATGAATACCCGGAAATAATTAAAAATCAATCAGAAACCTGGCAGCTTATCAATACCTGCCAGGTTTTTTTAATGATTAGCACACGATCAATTCAACCGGTACTTTCAGAATATCACGGAAATCCTCCCCGGACTCATACATATCCTCGTCTTCCTGCTCGTAATACCATTCAATCAATACTTCTTTTCCCGCCCTGAAAAGTTCTTCAAACTTTCTGAATATTTCAATCAAGCTTTTAGAAGAGCTTGTGTTAAAATATTCAAGCTTCATTTTAAAAATGGTTTTATCTTTTGGATCGTCCAGGTAACGGTCAATCCATTCATGAACAGGCTTGAAAAACTCCACGGAATTTTCCGGAATGGATTTTCCGCTGATTTCCATTTCACCATTTTCTGAAGATAAACGGATAGTCGGTGTTTTTGAATCACCCTTATATAAAAAATCATTCATTCGGATCGTAATTTACAGTGATTTCCAAAAGAAAAAAATAATGTTCATCATCCGCTGGAATTAATTGATGTTCAATATTTCCGCCGGACTTACGGATGATATCCATTAACCCAAGGCCGGCTCTTCCGGAATGATCAAACGCAGCATTACCCAACACCTTACGGTATACTTGTTTAAGTTCGTTTTTTGTCAAGGACCGGTAATTCCGGATCCTGTCCACCAATGAACCGGCTTTGCTTTTAGGGATATAATTACCGGCAACTATACGAAAAGAATCCTTCCGGCGAAAAAGTAAAAAAACAAAGGAATTAAAATCCAGTTTTGCAAATTCATCAAGATGATGTAAAATATTTTGCAATACCTCAACCAGAATATTGATAATTTTCTTTTTTACCTTTTGATTATTTTCTACCAGGTTAAGTTTCGATTCAATAAACTGAAGAATAAAATGTATGGTATCGGTAGTTGGGGTTCCTTTGTAGGAAAAAATCCTTTCTCCCTGCACATCACTTTCATATGCTTCCAAAGGTTTAATATCGGTTCCTGGATCCATATTCAGATAAATTGTAATCCGGATTCATTCATATAGCGCTGATAAAATTACATTTTTCAAATAAATACAAGACCGGGGGATATTAAAAATTTTATCCATAAAAAACATTATTTTATGGAATTCTTAATTAAATTTTTTTAGATATCGAGATTTATATATTTTAGCGGCGGTTTTCGATAATTCAAACTCGATATAATATGGATGCCGGATTACTGATCATGCTTGTGGCATGGGTGGGAGTAGCCATCTGGGTTACGGTAATAATTTATTCCCAACGAAAATATCATCCCAAAGCCCTGTTCACCCTGTTTTTTGCAGAAATGTGGGAACGGTTTTCCTTTTACGGAATGCGGGCCCTGCTCATTTTGTATATGACAAAGGAACTTTTCGAGCAAATGGCACAGGGTGCAGCAGATACCCGTGCCTATGGTATCTATGGAGCCTATAATGCTTTATTATATGCGGCTCCGGTGATTGGGGGTATGCTGGCCGATCGCCTGATGGGTTTCCGTAGGGCGGTAATCATGGGGGGCATCTTCATGGCCATCGGTCAGTTTACACTTGCCGGCACCATTGGTAATGAAACTTTTTTCTTCATTGGACTGGCCCTCCTGACCATCGGGAACGGTTTCTTCAAGCCCAACATCTCCAGTTTTCTGGGAACTTTCTACGACAAGAACGATAAAAGAAAAGACAGCGCCTTTACCATTTTTTACATGGGTATAAACGTCGGCGCCTTCCTTGCCCCGCTCACTTGTGGTTATCTTGGTGAATCTATCGACTGGTCTCTTGGATTCCTGGTTGCAGGGATAGGTATGGTTTTGGGTCTTATTGTATTTTACAGGAATATGATCAATTATGAAGACAAAGGGAATCCACCTGATGAAAAAGAACTGAAAAGGCCTGTTTTTATGGGAATTAACAAGGAATGGATGGTCGTGATCGGCTCATTGCTCTTTGTACCTGTTTTTGCCTTTCTTATTGATGCAGAAGGAATCACCAACTATATATTGATCATTGTGGGAGTGTTATGTCTCGGATATCTCATTATTACCGCATTAACGCTTGAAGACCGGGTAGAGGGTCAACGGCTTCTTGTTTTCATTTTCCTCTTTTTCTTTCATATGATCTTCTGGGCCCTGTTTGAACAGGCCGGTGGTTCATTGAATATTCTGGCTGACCGCCATATTGACCGCCATGGCATTGAAGCCTCACAGTTCCAGGCCGTCAATCCCTTATATATCATTTTGCTTGCCCCACTATTTTCATGGATCTGGAGAAAATTGAGCCTGAAAGGAATAGAACCCTGGACACCGGTCAAATTTTTCCTCGGACTTGTTCAGATGGCCATCGGATACCTTATCATAGTATGGGGTGTAGGCAGTGTGATCGGCACCCAAAACCTGATCCCCCTGGTATTCTTATTGGGCATGTACCTGTTCCATACTACAGGTGAACTGAGCCTTTCACCCGTGGGATTATCGGTGGTTACCAAGTTATCACCCGGCAAAGTGGTCGGATTCGTAATGGGCTCCTGGTTCCTGTCCATTGCATTTGCCCATAAAATTGCCGGAATCCTGGGGCAGCTTATCGCAGGCCCCGGAGAAGGGGTGTCCGCCGATGTGGCGTTATCTGCGTTTCAGGAAGTATATCTCACCTGGGGCGTATATGTGGTACTGGGCGCGGCATTCGTCTTGCTTGCACTTTCTCCTTTATTGAAAAAATGGATGCACGGTATACACTAAAGCCGGTAATATATAGAGAATAACGATATGCGTTACCGGGTTATTTATTGGTTTCCGGTATTGAGAAATATTTATTTAAAGATCATTTTTGATCACAGGTATTATGGCTGTTTTTTTAACAACTGGTCAATGACCAATGTAATACCCGGACTTTCATCGATCAATTAAATTCCTTATGGCGTTAAGAACACAGGTCAAAATCAATCATGTAACCAACCTGAGCGACGCACGGTATTGTGCAGGCATGGGTGTACATATGCTGGGATTCTGTTTTGATGATAAAAATGAAAATTATGTTAAACCCGATATGTTCAAAGAAATATCCGGATGGGTATCCGGACCTGAATTTGCCGGAGAATTTGAAAACAGAGAGGCTGATTATATCAAAACGACCCTGGGAAAAACAAACATTGACATAATTGAAACTACACGGCCTGAACTTCTCAATGAATTAGCTGTGCTGGACAGGCCCCTTATCCTGAAGCTGGATCTTGGTCGCTATGGATCTATCAATGAAATCGAGAATGATATGTCCTATGCCAGGGATCTAGTCGATTATTTTTTACTTGAAAGTCAGTCGGACAGCCCTGTCGATCTCGATATGATATTCAGGCTTGCTGTCACTTATCGCATAATTTTGAGTCATTTTATAAATAAACAGAATATAAACCAGATCCTGGATAATACCACCATTGAAGGGATCGCCCTTTATGGAGAGCAGGAAAGTAAAACGGGACTGAAGGATTATGATCACCTGGCAGATATCCTGGAAAAAATAGAGGTGGAGGATGCTGAGCAATAAACCAAAGAAATCAATTATCCCATATTTACCTGTTTTTTATTTATCCCCGCTTCCATAAAGGCTCCGCTCAATGAGCTTAATGCATTCAACAGGAAAAACAACAAGCTGAAAGCCACAGCCGTATTTTTATCAATTAAAAGATAATTAGCGCCAAAAACAAAAACCAGTTCTCTCGCACCAACTCCTCCGATCGTAAAAGGTATTACGACCACCACGGAAGAGACAAGAAAAAGTATAAGATATTCAAGGTACATGGACTCAATACTCAGCGACCGGAATATAAAAAAGGCACAAAGAAGCTGAAAACCCTGCACAGCAACTGAGAGTAAATTTGTCTGATGGAAAACACGAATGAAACTCCTGAATAACAGCATAACAACCAAATAATAAACAGGATATAACAACAAAGTCAACAGGATTAAAATTATGTAAATCCATTCGTGCGCAAAGGAGATATCAATTAACAGGCTCATGACAAACGCCATAAAGACCAGGGCTGTCATTCCGCTTATCCGGTCGAGAAGGGTACCCGCAATCAACAGTTTTACCGGTTTGTTAAAATAGCGGTTCAGCAGGTAAACTTTATAACCGTCCCCTCCTATTCCACCAGGTAGAAAAAGATTGTAAAACATGCCTACGTAATACAGCTTTATATTATGAAGAGTAGATAGTTTCAACTCAATGGACTCGAAAATTTTGCCGAAACGGATGGAACTTATAATTTTCGAGATATTATAAATGACCAGCGCAATGATGAGCCAGGTTAAATCTGCGCTGAAAAGGATCTTTTTGGTTTCCTGAAAATCGATTTTGCCAATTACAATATAAATCGCTATTGTAGTAATGGCTGCCTTAAAAAAAATTTTAAGAATCCCTTTCTTACTGATCTTTTCCAAAAACTATATCTTTTATCCGGTAGGTCTTTTTATCCTGCGATTCATAATATGTCCGCATGATCATCTCGGCGATCAATCCTGATGTGACGAGTTGAATGCCGCCAATGGTCAACGTGATTGCCAGAATAAGCAAAGGGCGGCCCCAAATATCATGACCCAATATTTTTTCTACAAGCAGATATACGTTCAGGATCATTCCGATGCCGAAAGCGATCAGGCCCAGGGTACCGAACAGATGCATAGGTCTTTGCATATATTTCTGGAAAAAGACCATTAATAAAATATCACTCATCACACGGAAGGTACGACCAAGTCCGTATTTGGTTTTTCCGTACATTCGCGGATGATGTGTCACATCCATTTCTGTGATTTTTGCACCCTGAAGCCGGGCCAACACCGGGATAAAACGGTGTAACTCACCGTATAGGCCCAGGTTTTTGGCCACATCGGCACGGAATACTTTTAAGGAACATCCATAATCGCTTATGTAAACACCCGTTACAGCACGAATAATCCAGTTGGCCATTTTACTGGGAATCTTCCTGATAAACATGGAATCTTTTCTTTTCATCCTCCTACCGGCAATTACATCCCAGTTCCCGCTTTTCAGATCCTCCACCATCAAAGGAATATCCTTTGGATCGTTCTGAAGGTCCCCGTCCATGGTCACGATCAGCTTACCGCGGGCATGCTCGATCCCTGCAGCCATAGCGGCAGTCTGACCATAATTTTTATAAAAACTCAGAACCTTATACCTTGAATTACCATGAGCTTTGATCTTTTCCAGCGTTTGATCGGTTGAGCCATCATCAATAAAAATTACTTCATATTTGAGGTCCGTCAGGGAATTTTCTATCCGCTCTATAAGGGGTTTGATATTGTCCTCCTCGTTATAAACACTTATTACCAGCGATAATTCCATTGAAGTAAGTTTTCGTTCCTACATGGTATAAATCATATCATGATCATTTATCCATTCGGCTGTCATACACGATCTGATGCATGGCCGGTCTGATATTCAACCGGGAAATTCTGTTGTTCTCACGGGTGGGGTATACTCTGTTAGACATAAAAACGAATAAGATCCCGGTCTCCGGATCGGCCCAGGTGAATGTACCGGTATATCCACTGTGGCCAAAACTCGCCGCACTGGTACTAACCGCCACATATCCTTTATGATTATCTTCAAGCAATGGCTTATCGAAGGCCAGGCCTCGTCGCACCCCTTCATTACAATAATGGCAGGATGTAAATTTATTTACTGTATGTGGACTGATATACTGTCTCCCACCATATTCTCCCATATTCTGATACATCTGCATAAGCTTGGCCAGGTCATTTGCCGTACCGAATAAACCTGCATTCGCGGAAACTCCATCCATCATGGCAGCTCCTTCGTCATGAACCACTCCATGTATCTGGATCTTCCTGAAAAAGGTATCTTTTTCAGTAGGTACCATCTGATCAAGAGAGAAATGTTTATAGGGGTTATACGTTAAGGTATAGGCGCCCAGCGGTTGATAAAATGTACGCTTAAGGTAATGTTCGTATTCTTCGCCTGTCAGGTTTTCTATTATTTCCGGCCATAAATAAAAAGCAAGCCCGGAATATACGTATCCCTGTTCGGGATCGACAGGAGATTTTCTGATCATTCTGTAAATTTTCTTTTTGTAGTTCTTGAAAAGGAACAAATTATCGGTCAGCTTGATCGGAAACCGGGCAGTAGAATCCGTGGAGAGGGTACCCCATTTGAATTTGCCGCTTTTTCTCAGGGTGGTTTGCCAGTACGGGATCCACGATTGAAGACCGGCATTATGAGACAATATTCTTCGTATCCGTATTTTACGTTTGTTACCCCATCTGAAATATCGCAGGTAATCAGCCAGTGTGGCATCCAGATCAAATTTTTGCTGATCATGAAGGCGCATCAGAGCAGGAAGGGCGCTGGTGATCTTGGTCACTGAGGCAAAATCATACAGGTCTTTCAGGCTGACTTCGCGTGTACTGTCATAGGTATGATAACCAAAAGCCCGATGATAAACCACTTTCTGATCCCTTGCTACCAGTATCTGCATCCCGGGAGCTACCTGGTTTTCCAGGGTATACTGTGCCATTGAATCCAGTTTCGGAAACAGGTAATCGCTGTCCAGCCCTACTTCTTCCGGCAAGGTGTATCCAAACCGGATATCTCCCATAGTTTGCAAACCGGTACCCGAAGGATAATTCATATTGATAGTGACGGGTAATTTACCTTCAGAACCGAATGCACCGAAAATCAGCTGAGCAGAAAGATCCCTGAACAGTTTCCCATCCTGATAAGTCACTATTGTAGCCACTGCACTATCGACCGAATGAAGCTTATTCAGGCCATACGGATTCCCATGCCACACCAGAATGGTATTATGATTTGCCGTGATGAGCCTGGCCAGGTCTATTACCTTATCTCCCAACCCAAAATTCATTGAAGCATACTGGGATAAACCCCTGAAATTCAAGATACATAAATTGTACTTATCCAGACGGCCGGAAATATTGAAATAGTCCGAATCTTTCGTAAGCATGAGATGATCCATACGGGTATAGTCATCCAGCCTGTCATGAAAAATATCTTTTTCGCTTTCTCCTATTGTCACCGTAACTATTTTCAGAGTATCCAACCTTTTCAGCGGAATAATTTTATTTTTATTATTGATGGTAGTCAGGGAAGCCTCGATCAACTTTTTTTTCAACAACCTGCTTTCGGGCCGGTTAAGATCTTTCACAAGTCCTTCCATTTCTACCGGTTTATAATCATTAAGTCCTGCCCAGTATTTTAATGACAAAACCTTTTTCACCCGTCTATCAATTTCACTCTCATTGATCTCTCCGTTATTCACTGCTTCACGGATCAGGGCGATTCCTTTGGGTACATCCATAGAGAAAAGCAGGATATCATTCCCGGCCCTGAAGGCCCTGAGATCTACCTCCCCCGGCTCATACTGTTTGGTTATTCCTTTCATGTTCAGTGCATCGGTAAAAACAATCCCTTCGAAATCAAGAGAATCTCGTAAAAGACCCGTTACGATCGGTTTGGATAAGGTGGATGGTTTATCCGGTTCGGCATCCAGGACCGGTATATTCAGGTGAGCAACCATGACACTTCCCAGTCCTTCATTGATCAGTTTTCTGAAGGGATATAATTCTATTTCATTTAATCGATCCCATGGATGATCGATAACCGGCAGGTCCTTATGCGAATCCACCTCGGTATCTCCATGACCCGGAAAATGTTTTCCACTGGCAAGCACCCCATTATCCTGCAATCCCCGCATATAAGCCAGACCTTTTTGAGCTACATTTTTTTTATTCTCTCCAAATGAGCGGAAGTTAATCACAGGATTTCGGGCATTATTGTTCACATCAACCACCGGAGCAAAATTGATATGCATGCCCATCCTTTTAAATTGAGATCCAATTTCCACTCCCATATCATAGATCAAAGAATCACCGGGGATGGCTCCGAGCGCCATTTGATAGGGATAACTGATTGTGCTGTCAAGGCGCATTCCCAGACCCCATTCAGCATCCATGGCAATAAGCAAGGGTGCGGCCGAAGCAGCCTGGTATTCATTGGTCAACCGGGCCTGCCTGACCGGTCCTCCCTGAAAAAAGATCAGTCCTCCAATATGATACTTTCCGATCAGGCTGAGGATTTCCCTTTTATGATCCGCTCCCCTGTTCGAGTAGGCAGCCACCATAAACAACTGCCCTATCTTTTCATTTAAATCCAAGGTGGAGAATACAGAGTCTATCCAGAGCTCCTTTTCATCCGTAAACGGAGGGTCATCGTTTGAATATACCTGCTCTGAGATCCAGACTGAAAATATCAGAAATATAAGAATTACTTTAATGGATCTTTTCATTATTGCCTCCCGAAAAAAATTTGGTTTATTACAGCAATGCCAATTTATAAGTTTTTAGCAATTTTTGGTAGTTTTTATAACACTTGACCTTAGTTTTGTATTACTTCCAAACAAGGTGTGCATGCCCGACAAAATTAACGTAAAAAATCTTGTTCTGATTATAATCGTCGGTTTTGTTTTAATTGGCTCCAATATCGGGGGATTGTACATATATTCCCTGGATGAAGCCAAAAATTCGGTCTGTGCCAGGGAAATGATGGACCGTGGAGACCTGATCGTACCCACTTTTAATTACGAGCTTCGTACCGATAAACCTCCCCTTCACTATTATTTCATGCAGTTATCCTATCAGCTGTTTGGAGTAAATGAATTCTCGGCCCGTTTTTTCTCGGTGATCATGGGCGTAATGACGCTTGTTGTCGTATGGATCTTTTCCACGCACTATCTGGGGCAGAGAACAGCTCTGTACAGTTCACTGGTCTTGCTGTCATCCCTGCATTTTGTATTACAATTTCATATGGCTGTACCCGATCCGTACCTTATTTTCTTTATGACGCTGGGATTTGCCCTGTTCTATGCTTTCTATGTGGAAGACAAGTCCCATTATCTTTTATTGTCCTACCTCTCGTTTGGCCTGGCTACACTGGCCAAAGGCCCGGTGGCTATTGGCCTGCCTGCGCTTTCCATACTGATTTTTCTGATATCAAAAAGAAAATTGTCATGGAATTATATGCTTAAACTAAAACCCCTCTGGGCGATCGGCGTGCTGGCCATACTGGTGGCCCCCTGGTTCATACTGGTCGGGTTAAAAACTGACGGCGAATGGATTAATGAATTTTTCTTTCGTCATAACCTGCACAGATATACCAGCACGATGGAGGGTCATGGCGCCATTTTTCTGGTAACCCCTATAATGGTATTGATCGGTTTACTGCCTTTCTCAATAATTATTTTCCAGGCCTTTACAATCAGCTGGAAACAGAAAAATTCAAACCCCATACTCTGGTATGGCATTATCATATCCCTGACCATCATTATATTCTTTTCTTTTTCACAAACCAAATTGCCCAATTACACGGTCCCTGCCTATCCTTTTATAGCGATAACGATCGGATATTATCTTAACCTTTTACATCAGCGTTTTTCCCGGGGAAGAAGATCCATGCTGATATCCGGGACCATCTATCTGGTACTCATGCTTGCACTGCCTGTGGGACTCTTCTACGGTTTACAGCTGGACCCCAGCCTCTCTCATTTATCTTCACTGGCCTGGTATTTTATCATTCCGGCCGCAGGGGCAGTTTCAGCCCTTTGGTTCACTCTTCGGCATCACTTTAAGGGAACCGTGCTTGCACTGAGTATATCCTGGATAGTCATGACCCTGGTATTTTTCTACCATGTATTTCCCCAGGTAGATAAAGAAAATCCAGTGGCCAAGATCCTGCCACTAATCGATGAGAATCGACCCATAGCGGTATATGAGATCTATAACCCGGCTTTTTCTTTCTATATCCGGAAACCCTTTACAAGACTTGAATCCCCTGAAGAATTAAGAGAATACGCAAAAGACCATGCCCCGGCCTATCTGATCACCCGTGAACGGTACGACGAAGAGATCGGTAAGATCAAAGATGTTCAGTTGATCAAAACAGCTAAGGATATTTTCGAAATACCTACCACGGCCCTGTATAAAATAAAATGATATTATATCCGGTCCAGAATGGATTGATTCCATGGAGCCTTGTTGTAGAATTGCCTTTTTTCCAGAAAATAAAAGCTGGCAAATACGGAAAACATGCCACAGATGGCACCGAAATAAACATCGATAAAAAAATGCTGTAGCAGATACATCCTCGAAAACCCAACTAAAATGGCCATGAGCAACAATGCCAGAGACCAGTTTTTATTTTTCAGATAGATCGAAAGGATCAACGCCAGGGTAAAAGCTGTGGCCGTATGGCCAGAAGGAAATGCATTAAAGCCCCGTATTTCAACCCCTTCTACAAGATGAAAATCACTGAAGTTATCAAAAAATAATTTAGGCCTGTATAAATCGGGGAAGATCACCCTTTTCATTCCCTGCACCAGAATAGTCTGAACGGCAATGGAAAGCCCGGCTCCCAGGGCATAATAATATCGTTTAAAGATAAAAAATACGATCAAAGCTCCGAATATCAGCCCGTCACCCAGGTAGGTCCAGTTCTTGAAAAACAGGTCATAAAATGGATTGTGTGCTTGATTGATCAGGATCAGCAATTCGCCTTTTTCGAACCGGAACAAAAGGATGAGTCCGGCAATCAGGAAAAAATAAAAAATGATCATCCCCGGGTATGTAAAGATTTTTCTGATATTCATAATCACTTGATTTGGAATCGAAGATATTTGATGGGCGTGTTATTTTCAAGATAAGTCTTCTCATAGGTGGTCTGAATGTCATGATGATGACCCGACAAGGGAGAATTATAAAGATCGAAAGTATATTCATAATGACCGATGAATTCTTCAGACCGGATAGTTTCAAGACTGTATTCCAGCAAGGCAGTGTTATCGGTTTTCAAATGAACCCAGGCCGGGGTTTTCAGAATATTCCTATATATCATAAGGAACCGGGGGTGGGTCAGCCTTCGCCGTTCATCACTGCCCTTGGGTCTGGGATCGGGAAAGGTGATCCAAATTTCTGACACTTCACTTTCAGCAAAATATTGTTCGAGATTTTGAATGTGGATCCTGAGAAAGGCTACATTATCGAGCTGCTCTTCAACGGCGATCTTACTGCCCCGCCATATACGCGCTCCCTTAATATCGACACCGATAAAGTTTTTATCGGGAAAAATCCGGCCCAGCCCCACTGAATACTCACCCCTTCCGCAAGCCAGTTCAAGCACGATCGGATTATCGTTTTTAAAGTGAAGGGCGTTCCAGTTCCCTCTGATTTTATCCAATATGGGTTTTCCGGGTTCTACAACATTTCTCCTTTGTGCGTTATCTTCGAACTTTGCCTGTTTACTGCGCCCCATGAATCAAAGATTTTCCAGTTCACTAACCACGAATGTGCTTCCCCCGACATAAATTATGTCGTTATCGTCAGCATTGGATAAAGCTGTCCGGAGGGCTTCATTTACGTCGAAAATCACTTCACCTTTCAGACCATAGAGTCGGCCTTCATGGGCGATCAGGCGTGCATCCATTGCCCTGGGTACATTGGCCTGGCAAAAATAATAATTACCTTCCTGTGGAAATAAGGGAATTATTTTTTTCAGATCCTTGCCTTTCACAAAACCTAAGACGAAATGAAACTTTTCAGCCTGACATGGGAGTAACTGGCTGAGTACTTCCTTTATACCGGCTTCATTGTGTGCTACATCGGCGATTACAACCGGCTGTTCTGAAAGAACCTGCCACCTGCCTTTTAATCCGGTTCTTTGCTGAAAATTCTTAAGTCCGTCAACCAGTGCTTCCTCATCGATTTTATATCCTTTATCATTCAGCAGGTCGACAACACGTAAAACACCCGGCAGATTTTTGACCTGGTAATGCCCGGCCGCATCCAGTCCGAATTGCCTGGATCGCTTCTCTTTCCTGGCAATCACCTCCAAGGTCATATGACGGATTTTTGATTTTAAGATATTCACCTTGTAATATTCATGGGCAAAATCAATCAATGAACTTTCTTTTTCTGCTTTCAGGTCAAAAACATGCTTGATCTCTTCCTGGTTGGTACCGATCACCACCGGTACGCCGGGTTTTATGATGCCCGCTTTCTCATTGGCTATTTTTTCCAATGTATCACCGAGCATATCCTGATGATCAAAAGAGATGTTTGTGATCAGTGATATCTCCGGTAGAAGTATATTGGTGGAATCCAGCCGGCCTCCCAGACCTACTTCAAAAATACCGAAATCCACTTTTTCTTCTGCAAAATATTCAAAGGCCATCACCACGGTAACTTCGAAAAACGAAGGTTTTATTTCTTCTATCAGGGTTTTATAGTTCTCAACCATGGATACAACTCGGTATTCAGATATCGGCTGTCCGTTGATCTTAATCCTTTCCGTAAAACTCTTCAGGTGGGGGGAGGTATAAAGCCCACTTTTAAATCCGGCTTCCTGTAGAATTGAAGCCAGCATATGTGATGAACTGCCCTTCCCGTTAGTCCCTGCAATGTGTATTGATTTGAATTTTCTATGGGGATCACCGCGCTCTTTACATAAATAATTTGTGTTTGACAGATCCTTTTTTATGGCTGGAGGGCCAATGCGTTGATAAATGGGAAGCTTTTCATACAGGTAATCAAGGGCTTCCTGAAACTGCATACCGCATTGATTATTTGGAACGTATGATAAAGGTGATTTTGCCTGTAGAAACAGGTGCCGGTATGGTATTGGTTGAAAGAGGACTGAAAGTCAGTGATTCCACTTCCTGCCTGTAGATCCGCTCCACTTCCGGACTGATAGATTTTTCAATGGTTCTTACCGATATGATCTCCCCACGGCTGTTGATCTTGATCTCAAACACAATTTTTCCATTCTCATTGGACGTGTCCCTGGGCCGGGGCTCAAAATCCCAGATCCAACCCGATAGTTCGAGCAGTGGACCGCCTCCGCCCCCCTGAGATCCATACAATGCCCTTGAGTCTAAGGTTCCCTCACGGTCTCCCTTATCTCCTTCCTCATCGGCATCATCACCATGGCTGGCTGATTCGACAGGCGGAGCTTCCACATCGGAAACACCGGGTGATTCTTCTTTAACAGAAGAAGATTGCTGTTCGCTCGGTTGTACGTCACTGGTCACTTCAGGTAAAGCATCCGGTACTTCTTCCACTATCTCGTCATCTGTTACAGGCGGTTCGGCTACATCTGGTGATTCGATCGGTTGGGTTTCAAGGATCTCCTCTACTTCCTCTTCACTGGGAAGTTCCTCAGCTTCGCTTTGAGAAGGAGTGGTTTCTTCAACAGCCTCTGTTTCCTCTGAATCCGGGTCTACCTGTTCTTCCTGTTCTGAAGCAGGAGCCGGTTCGAGCGGCTGCTCAGTACCGGAACCTGTTTCTTCAAGGCCAAAATTCAATTCTATACCATATTCCGGAACAGGAGGGTCTGGTTCCCGCCAGGCCATGATTAGAATAAACAGCACAAGCAGCAGGGTATGGATCCCGATCGATACCCCCCATCCTATTTTCCTGTTCTTTAATTCTTCTTTAGTAGCCATATTTTATTCAACCGGTTTCGTAGCGACAGAAACCCTCGCATTTAAAGATGTGGCTATCCCCGCGACCCGGATCAGATGCTCCGTTGGAACAGTCTGGTCTACATGAAGGACTACCACCCCTTCCTGACCGCCTAATGCGGCACGCAGATCATCAGGCAATCTCCTGATGTTGGTTCTGTCGTCATTAATATAATACCGCAAATCGCTGGTAATGGTTACACTCACTTTCTGCATTACAATATTGGAACTCCTGCTCGAGGGAAGATTGACGGGAAGTCCCGATGGTGTTACAAATGAAGCAGTAAGCATAAAAAAGATCAGCAAAAGAAAAATTATATCCGTCATTGACGACATGCTGAATGCTGTTTCCACCTTATGTTTGCTTTGTAGATTCATGCGGTATTAACGAGGTTCCTGTAACAGATCAAGGAAATTAATGGAATTGTACTCCATTCTATACACCAGTTTCTGTACCCGTGTTACCAGGTAATTATATCCCAAATAAGCAATGATTCCCACAAAAAGACCGGAAGCCGTTGTGATCATAGCTTCATAGATTCCTGAGGAAAGCAATTTTGGACTTACCGTGCCTTCCTCCTGTGCAATGGCTATAAAAGCATTGATCATTCCGGTAACCGTACCGAGAAAACCGATCATGGGAGCGACACCCGATATGGTAGCCAGGAATGAAAGGTTTTTCTCTAGTTTATATATCTCAATCTTGCCTACATTCTCAATCGACGCTTCGATATTCCTTAACTGACTGCCCAACCTGGCCAGGCCTTTCTCGATCATCCGGGCAATAGGGGTATCATTCTGAGCACACAACATTTTTGCCCCGTTGACATCGCCGCGCGTCACCATGGATTTTATGTTATCAAGGAACCCTTCCGGTGTTTTTGAAGCTTTTTGAATAGTCATTAACCGTTCAACAAAAATATAAACGGCAAAGATGGATAATAAGAAAATGGGGATCATCATAAATCCCCCTTTCATAAGAAGTTCAATTAATCGAACTGATTCCGCTCCGCCATTGGTCACTGTATCGGCCGGAGTGGTAGTAATCTGCAATATGTCCATTTTAATATTTCAGAATCCAAATATTTTGACCATAAGTGTTTTTTAGTTCATTTAAACGGCTTTCTGCCTCACTCCAGGAAGAAAAACTCTCAGAAAGGGCCACACGGTTAAATCCTCTCCTTGTATCCGGTTTGAGGATCACGATGTTAACACCCTGATCAGATAATTTTTCGGCGTAATCCATAGCCATATCCCCATCAAAGAAACTGTTCAACACGATATAATAACGTCCGGTTTGTCCACTAATTGTTTCAATGATTCCTTCCTGCATCTCAACCGGCTCTTCATCCACGGCTTCTTCCATTTCCGATGGTTCCTTCATCAAAGGTTCTGTGGCCATGGTATCTTCCGGTATCACCAGAACATCTTCCTGTACAACAGGTTCCTGCGGTTCCGGTTCCTCCGGCGACCTGAGGAAAAACCAGTATACGGCCAGGGCTATAATAATTATCCCGAGAAGACTCAGGAATACGATAAGACCGACAGGCGTTTTCTTCTCATCTGAATCCCGGGTAGATGAATGTTGCGAATACGGTCTATATTCCTCTGAAGGTTCATCTTCAGAAGGGGCATCAGAAGTTGAATCAGCACCCGTGGTATATTCATAGGGCTCACTTTCTTCACTTTCATCACTCTGTTCTGATTCACTATCAAATGAAGCATCAGGAAGACCGAAATCTTCAGATTCCTCTTCTTTTTTCTTGTTTGAACCTGAATCTCTTTCGTCGTCTTCGTTATTTAGTTCTTTTCCTTCCATTTTTAAAGTTAATTAGTGAATACATTGGCCCTAAATTAGCAAAATGTAAATTATTCTTAAAAAGAATATGATTTTTTTTAAAAAATTACAGCTTGCCCAATGTCCCTTGAAAAAGGGCTTTAAAAATTTAAGGATACTCCACCCAGTATCTGGATACTGCGTGCCGGGTAGCGCCAATAGCGTTGATAATTATTGCCAAGAATATTATTGAAATCAATAAAAGCCCCCAAACGCTCAGAAAACCGGTAACTTATATCGAAATTAAGATCAATAATCGGATCCAGTGTTATATTCTGATCAAGGATCCAGTCCCTGGCCTTAATACCCCCGATAACATACATATCGGCCCCGAAAATGATCTTGTCATATAAATTATAATTCAGGTTCGAACTGATCTTATAAGTAGGCCTGTGCCAGGCCTCTTCGAGCTGGTTTAACGAATAAGAATAATAATCGGCCCTGAGTGATATGTGATAATCCTCAATCCTCGAAAAGACTATTTCACCAAAAAGATTCGTCTTTGAAGTGCCTTCATGATCATAGCGTATATTAAAAACCGATATGTTAAGGCTGTCATTCTGATAAAAATACAGGTCATCATATTCAGACAGGGATACACCGGCCATAATATTCAGATAATTGAGTACATTGGCGTGAAGCCCCCATTCAAGACCAATCTTCTTATTGGAATGAACCAGAGGCACACCGGGGGTCATAAAAGGATTTTCTCTGGTTAAAGAATGAAATGATACATTTTCCAGATCACCATCAAGCTTCAAATACATGTTGAAATAATCTCCAAGAAGATAATCAACCCTTATTACTGGATAAAGTATTACATCCCCTCTTGAACTGAGCGTATCATCCTGAAACACAAAATTCAATCCTGCAGTAAGGTCAAATTCACCGGATTGGTATATGACATAAGGGAAAACCTTGATCAGATTTCGATTTTGTGCAAGGGAATAATTATATGTGCTGATGAATATCTTACTTTCAAGTATGAAATCCATCTCTTCACTCAGATCCGAATCGATCCCGAGGTCAAATTCACCGATTGACTCATTGGTTGATAAATTATCATTGATATGTGAGAAAGATCCTTTAAAATGATAATTAAATACATCCTCATCGTTATTGCCTGATAAGGATGCCCCGATCCTGTAATGATTGAAAATTCTTCTGATCGAATCTTCAGCTACCTCCATGCCGGTCGGATATCCATAAAAATGATAAAACGACCGATCGTATAATGCGGCCAGCCCGGTGGTGACCTTGTCTCTGAACAAACGACCATTCAGTTCCGCCCTTGTTCTACCGTTTCCGCTGTTCTCTTTGTCGACCGGACCATTTCTTGAAGAAAGATGGGAACCGCTGAAACCGATAAGATAATTCTCTTCACGTTTGTTGAAAAGGTCTACACCGAGGTATGGAGTCATGTAATTCCCGAATCCGGCATCAAAGCTGCCTCCATATAGTTTTTTCAGCGGCTCATCCTTTATTTTCAATATTCTTACCGGGATATCAAGTGGCGAATAATCCGGCTCAACGGTTTTGAAGGAATAAGGTCTGACATTTTTGACCGCTTCATCTACAGGCGGGGGGGGTATCTTTTCAAATTTTCTTGATTCTATGGGTAGCTCGATCCGTCGTTCCTTTTCTACCACAAAACTGGCCTCCTCAATTTCACCTTCTCTTTCCTTTTTCCAGTTTTCATCCTGGCCGTATACATGACTTACTGCACAGTATAGGATAAACAAAAAACCTATTATTCCGTTTCTCATTTTCATTTTGTCAGTTTATGCCTGTAGTATCCTCTTCCTGCCGGGCCTTCTCCGCTTCCTTTTCCTGCTCCAACTGTTCTAATTCAGCCAACCGCTCTTCTGCCTGTTCGACGATGTGCTCTACAGGTGAATTGTCAATAATGGAGTTTAACGTGGCCCTCGCCTGAAATAACTCATCCATGGCAATGAAATTTTCAGCGATCAGAAGGAATGACCTGCCAACCCATAACTCATAAATGCCAAAATTCTCATTCAATTCAAACAACATTTCATTGGATTGCTGAAATTTATCCTGTTCATGATAGATCTCAGCGATCAGATATTTTGCCTCTGCGCCATGTACATCCTTGGCCGTATTAACGGTTTCCAGGAAATAATCAATGGCCGTCGCGGTCTCTCCTTTACCAAGATAGGCTTTGCCGGCCAGAAGTTGTGCCCTGTTCCTGGCATTGACTGAAAAGGCCCCCTGTTCCAGGATCAGGTTGGAAAAATACAGGGTCGAATCATACTTTTTCAATGAATAATAATTTTCCATCAACCCCGCCCTGGCATCGTATTCTTCCCGGCGATTACCGGCGATTTTCAATAACCGGTGAAAATGATTGATGGCAGCCTGATGATTTTCCTGTTCGGTTTGGATTTGGGCAATGCGGCTTACCGACCGGTTATACCATCTTGAATTAGGCATTTCGATCACTTCTTGAAAATTATCCACCGCCTGTCGTAAATTTCCGGCACGGTAATGACTTTCACCAAGATAATAATAGACCTCATCCATGAAAGGACTATCCGGATAATCAATAGTGTATTGTCTGAAGTCTTCAACAGCCAATTCATATTTCTGATTATAGTACAGGGTCTTGGCTGATTCGAATTCTACACGGGCAAGATCCTCGTCTTCAGGATTAGCCTGTTTATACAGGGTGAGATATCTTGAAAATTCCTCAGACCGGTCTATTGCTGTAAGAGCCTCCTGCAGGCCAAGCAAGGCATCATTGGCCACCGGATGCTGAGAATAATCGGCAATGATCTTCTTATAATCATCGATACTGCGCTGGTACTGCTGCAGATTAGAATAAGATATGGCCCGGTCTATCAGAGCATGTGGGACGAACGGGCTCTGAGGATGATCATTAATTAAACGCGTATACCGCTCTATGGCGAGATCGTAATCTCCCTTTTCGAAGGGTACCTGGGAAATCTGGAATTTTGCATCATCCAGAAGCACAGAATTCCTGAACCGGCTGATCACCATATTAAAGTTTTTTTCGGCTTCCTGCCGGTTATCAAGAATGGAATGGACCAGGCCAAGCTGGTAAAAACAATAATCAGGTTCCGTGGTATTTGCGTCAAGGGCACGGTTGTAAATTGAAATGGCACGACGATAATCCCGCAGTGCATAATAACAATCAGCCAGGCGTAACTGGGCATCATCATAAAAAAACTGCTGACTACCGGGATCAACCCGTTCGACATAGCCCCTGAATTGCACCATGGCATTTTCATACTGACGTGTATTATAAAAAGCATAACCGAGGCCATAACGTGTTTTTAAGAGCGTGGTTGAATTACGCGGAGGATTGTTCTTCAACACATTCTGATAAGCATCTATAGCCGGTTCAAACCGGTTACCGATAGAATATGCTTCACCCATCCAGAAATAAGCCTGGAATACAAGTTCATCATTTATAGAATATCTTAATGAATTATTAAACATCTGCACGGCATCGTAATACCTTCCTGCATTAAATAGTTCAGTGGCCTTTTTGAAGGTCACCCGCTGATAAATCAGCTTAACCCTTTCTGATTTAAATGGCAATGACTCGATATAATTTATGGCCGTGGATACATCATCGGTATTCAGATAGGCTTCACTGATCAATTCATTCAATTCAGGCTGATGGGCTTCAGCGTAATCCGTATCGGTCAGGTGCTGCAGGGCATCAAGGGCCTCCTTGAACTTACCTGTATCGAAATATAATTTACCCAGATAAAAAAACGATTCATGTCTGATCTCTTCATCGAATTCCTTTCGCGACGCATCTTCGAATGCCGATATGGCATAATTTTTATTGTCAAGACGGATATATGCCATTCCGAGATAATAGGAAGCATATTGGCCTGTTTTTTCTGATGAAAGCGCCGCATTTTTCAGAAAATCGACAGCCTCCCCGAAAAATCCGCTCTGCAAAGCTGTAAATCCGGCGCGGAAAAGCATGTCCTTCTTATTTGAAAACCTGGCCACAGATACCGTATTCTCATAATATTTATAGGCATTACGATAGTCACCCTGATAAAAAAAAGCATCGGCCAGCATGAGTTGAATCTCATTTTTTTCCGTAAGCTGGCGGTCGGAACTTACAAGAGGAAGGCTGTAGGCAATCAATTCTTCATAATTCCCCTGACCGTACAGTACCTTGCATTTAAGAACAGGAATGGCCTGTTTATATTCCGGATATTTCTCAGCCATCTCAAGATAGGGAAGTGCCTGGGTATAATCCTGCAGTTCGATTAAAATATGGGCGGCATAATAGGCGGATGCACCCTGGAAATTACCGGGATGGTCCGCTGCATATTGAAATTTTCCGAGGGCTTCCTCAAACTTCTGCCTGGCAAAATAGCTGTATCCCAACTTGAATTTCAGTTCGTGGGTCCTGGAACCGGACAGGTTCCTGACAGAAACTTTTTCGTAACTTTCGATGGATTTTTCATATTTTTTATTCCGGTAATAAAAATTACCCAGCTCGAAATAAGCCATGATCGCCTTGGGATGTGAGGGGTGGTTGTTCACGAAATTTTCAAACAATTGCTCTGAATCGTAATGAAAAAGATGCATGGCGCAATAAGCCCTGTAATACCTGGCCTCCGCAGCTAAGCCTGAGGGTGGGTCCTGATCAAGAAAATTGTCAAATTTTATTCTTGCGGCAGCGTAATTGTTGCGGTTCACGAGCTGTACAGCTTCTTTGAATTCACGATATGCTGTTTCATACTTGACTGTGGTTTGAGCAATAGATAGATCAGTCAGGAAAACAAGGAGGAGACAGACGATTATCTTTACTCGATTCATGTGGAATATTATGGTACTTCTTTAGAAACTAACGTTGAGCAAAATTCATTATTGGATATTAAATTCATATGCCATGGCTTGAATCAAAGCCAAAACCGGGCCAAAAAATTAATGTAATAAATGATAAACAAGCTCTTTCAGGATCTCCGATTCTTTCATATTGATCACTCCTACCCCTTTGCTTTTTAAATCAGCTTCACGAATATAATGAATATTTTGAATAACTTTCGGTAAAGGATAATGGCCTGATGCATGGATATATTCTTTAATGAAAAAGGGATGTACTCCTGTTAACTGTGCAAGGGTTTTCGGATTTCTGTCTCTGGTAGAGTGGATTATCATCAGTTTAGAAAAAAAATTAAACATCAGAGCGATTATGGGTATGACCGGGTTGTTTTTAGGATTAGCCCCAAAATAGTTGACAATCCGGTTGGCCTTGACAATATCCTTGACGGCAATGGCCTTTTGTAATTCAAATGAATTATAATCTTTGCTTATCCCAATATACTTCTGAACGATCCCGGCATTTATTTCTACCGGGTCCGAATAATTGATCAATATCTTATCAATTTCATTGGAAAGGCGTTCGAGGTTGTTACCAATAAATTCGGCCAGCATATAGGAAGCCTTGATGTCTATGGTATGACCGCGTGTTTTTATATAATCATTGATCCAGTCAGGTAATTGATTATCGTAAATCTTATTGGACTCAACAGTTATCGCATGTTTTTCCAGATTCTTAAACAAGGTTTTTCTCTTATCCGGCTTTTTATTTTTAAAGGCCAGTACCAGAATCGTAGAGGGCAGTGGGTTCGACACATATGCGCTCAGCATTTCTTCACTTTCGTTGCGGTTCAAATCGGTGATCCCCTGCGCTTCCTTGACGATAACAACCTGCCGTTCGGCCATCATCGGGAATCTGCGTGCATGATTGATCACATCGGAAACGGCCAGGTCTTTACCATATAACACCATTTGATTAAAACCTTTTTCCGATTCATTTAAGGCATTACCGGCAATGTATTCCGTGATCAGATCAATAAAATAAGGCTCATCCCCGAAGAGGAAGTAAACAGGTGCATATTCTCCGTTTTTCAATTTCTTTAAAATATCATGCGGATTTTGTGGCATGGTTTCACATTTTTGATGTTAAGGCTTTTAGTTCCGTGGTAAAATAACATAACCTGACACATTTTTTTATGATACAGCAGATATTTTCAGTTCAATAACCCAATTTATTACAAATTATTTCAAAGGATCGATTTCTTCTACTATGAAAAAACCGTCATTCCCTGAGCGCTGATACAGAGGCATGAAGATCAACCCATCCATGAGTGCAATGATCTCACCATTACAATCTTCGGCAATTACTTCTCCTTTTTTTACCCGTTGAAAATTCATAAAACCCGGTTTCATTTTAAACTCATCCTCTTCCGTAATCCAGTAATGATATTTAACCCGGAGTTTATCGGGCAATTCAGCCGAAAAGGTTTGCAGAAGTGTGGCCATCTGTAAAATATCTTCAGGGTATGCTTTGTCTACTGCCCCGGAAGTGATAAGAATTTCCCAGATGCCTGCCATATGGAGTTTTACTGCTACTTCACTTCCAATCAGGCCACCTTCAAAAGCAAAGCATAAAATATCCCTTTTTTCAAGATATTTCAGTAAGGTACCCCGGATATGTTTTTCCAGGTCCAGTATTAAAGGAAGCCGTAAGGCTCCTATCACCGGGTGATCGGCTGAGGATTCTGATACCACGATGAAATTACCATTCTCAGCGGAGGTAGTATGAAGATCAACACAGATTTTCTCGGTATAGGTATTCGGGGGAAGCGAGTCAAAAAAATCGATCAATTCGATCATTTCCTGATCTTCACGGAATTGAATGAATTTTCCGTTATTTTTCAGTTTGTCGACCTGCTCTTCAGTCCACGAACGGTTCAGGTCGTAGTCAATAAATCTTTTCCTTGCCAGATAGGCCTGCACATTGCCCAGGATACCGGTCAACTTTCCTTTTACCGGAATGTGATCTTCTTCTATTTTTGAAAATACATTATTTATGGCCTTGACACCACCGGTTTCATTACCGTGAAGGCTGCCAATCAGAACGATGAGAGGTCCCGGGCCATCACCATTGACTTCATTTATGATCCTATACATTCCTTTTTATCTCATCTTTGTCTTTATTGACCAGGATATTCAGAAGTGTGGCTGATATACTCCTGAAATTCTTTTCAGTGATCACCCCGATTAGTTTTCCGTTTTTGATGACAGGAAGGCAACCGATTCTATGATTTTTCATTATTTTCATTGCATCACTGATCCTTGCCTCAGGCCTTATAGTTATGGGATCTTTAACCATAATTTCAGACACGATGGTTGGTTTGGATTCATTTAACTCAAGTTTGTTTCTGAAATGCCTCAATAATAAACTTGACGATACCAGACCATTCAGGTTCCCTTTGCCATCTTCCACAAGCACATACCTGAGTCGCTGCCAATCCATCATGTCGGCCACCAGCTCAACGATATCGTCCTTATGGACAGTAAACAGGTCTGTATCCATAAATTCTTCCACGATCAGGTTGATGGGAGCCCAATTGGATATATCTGAAATATCGGCCAGGGGCCATTTATGAATGGGAATCTCCTTTTTTTGATTCGTCAACATGGCAGAAGTGAGCGCAATGGAAATTTCTTCACGACTGGCCTCCTTGGCAAGCTTGGTAAAGGAGGAAAGGATCCAGGTCGAACCATTCTGCCTTGATTCATTTCTTTCCTCTATTACACTAAGGTATCGGTTGATGTCATCTTTATCCACCTTGTTTTTTTCCAACCCTTTTCTGGCTATCGGGAGCAGTTCATTTTTTATCAGGTCCGCCACGGCAATTTTTTTACCCCGCGCCCAGGCCAGTTCTGTGTTCATTCCTTCTCTGGCTGTTGCAAAAAAATTGGATTTGGCATCATCGAAATTCATTACCTGGGTTATATCGGGATATTCATCGGCAAAACCTTTCATCAGACCCAGCCAGAAAGCCGCATTAGCCACTTCATCGACAACAGTAGGTCCTGCCGGCAAAGCCCGGTTTTCAATCCTCAAATGAGGTTTGCCATCTTCATCGATTCCATAACAGGGCCGGTTCCACCTGTATACGGTAGAATTGTGAATGGTCAGGGCTTTTAACTCAGGGATCTGACCATCATCCAGTGCACTTAATGCATCATCATCTTCGGACGTCATTAACATGATCCTGAACCGCATCACATCCTCCTTATACAATTCTAATATGGAATCATTTAACCATTGATTTCCAAAGGTAACCCTGGGGCTTCGGTCTCTCAGGTGTTCACTGGAGATCCTGGTATCGATAGATTGCTGGAAAAGAGCAACCCTGGTTTCCCTCCATAAGCGTTTACCGAAAAGGAGAGGTGAATTGGATGCAATGGCCAGCACCGGTGCCGTAAGTACCTGGGCATTGTTATAATTTCTTACAAAATTTTCCGGGTGTACCTGCAAATGAACCTGAAAACTGGTATTACAGGCTTCCAACATGGCCGAATCGTGCTTAATTAAAAGTTCATCTATCCCCCGGACGCGTAATTCATAAACCTTGCCTCTAAGCCGGTTGATGGTTTTAACAAGGGCTGCATACCGGTTGAGCGGTGTCATATTATCCAGTTCAAGGTCGAACTTCCTTATGGAAGGAAGAATACCGGTTAATACAAAATCCACATCAATTTTACGGGCCTCGCTCCGTAATGAATTCAACAACTGGTTGATCTGTCTTTCAAGAGAGGAAAAACAATCGGCAGTAAAAATTCTGGGAGGAATATTAGCCTCAAGATTAAATTTAGCCAGTTCGGTGGTGTAATATGGATTGTTCAGCTTTTTAAGAAGCTCCATATTTCGGGGTGCAGGTTTAAAATGCTGATCAATCAGACAAATCTCCTGTTCTGCCCCTATTCTTTCAATGTCTGTATCAAAATACCCCTCCTTGAGCATCTGCTCCAGCGCTTTTATGTCACGTAAAAGCCTTTTGGTAAACTTATTCAGGTCTTTTTGTTTAACAACCGATTTAATTTTTTCTTTTCCCATTCGGAGCAAGGTCGATATTCATCTTAATTTAAGAAAATTACAGGAAAATTTAATGTTATGCCCTCTAATTTACTTTCAATGCAGATTCTGTAGTAAGGATTATACTATATTTCGAAATTTAAAATTTTATCAATAGGAAAAAACGGTCTGTAAAAGAAGAGATCATTTTTACAAGTGCATCCTTCCTGTCTTCTGTTCTTTTCATTTATTTATACATTTTAAAACCGTTATATTTACCGTTGAAGCGGATAATGCGTCAAAATAACATTATTTAATATATTACGTCATAAATATATACTTGTTTATGAGTTCAAAATGAGGTGGATTTATTATGAGGTTCGTTATTGCATATAGTTTGTTCATACTATTGTCTCCATTTTCTTATGGACAGCAGAGAACCCTTTATTTTAAGGACAGTACAATTGTCGGCCAGGGAGAAGTGATCGATAATAAAAAAGAAGGTGAATGGATCCTTTACAACGAAAACACCGGTCTTACGGAGATTGGTAAATTCAGAGATAATAAACGAACGGGTAAATGGGAATTTTTTGATCAAAATGATGATAAAGTACTTGAAATTTATTTTGAAAACGGAGAGGTGAACGGGCGGTACAAACTGTATCATCCGAATGGGAGGATCAAGGCATATGGTGAGATGAAGGATACTGTGAAGACAGGAATGTGGAGGGAATACTACAAAGATGGCACACTGAAAAGTGAGGGACCCTATAAAAACGGACTTAAGACAAGGGCGTGGAGGTATTACAAGGACTCAGGCCTGCCCTATATAGAAGCTGAGTACACACGGGACACCCTTGACGGCACTTACCGGGAATATGACCTGTTTGGAGAGCTGATCACCATGGGAACCTATGAAATGGGCGTAAAAAATGGCGAATGGAAAGAATACAGTCAATATGGAAATTATGATGAATACGGCTATGTGTCCTCTTCCTGTACCTATGAAGATGGTTTTAAACATGGTACCTGTAAGGAATATTATCCTGATGGATCGGTTAAATCGGTCAGGACCTATGAGAAAGATGTTCCGGTAGGTAAATGGTCGTTCTATTATGAAAACGGCCAGTTAAAAAACCGCATGACATTTGAAAATGGCCTGCTGGATGGTCCTTATATCGAATATCATCCCAATGGTAATATCAGTGCTACCGGAAAGTATGTATTGGGTAAAAGGACCGGGGAATGGAAAAATTTTTATGATACCGGGGTGATTTTTTCTGTAGGAACTTATCGTGACGATCTGAAGGAGGGCTTATGGAAATATTTCAATGAATACGGATATCTTATTTCGGAAGGAAAATTCGAAAAGGGACTGGAAAATGGACAGTGGTTCTTTTATTACGGAGATGATAATATCGAGTCGATCGGTTCTTATATTAATGGAAAACAGGACGGCCTCTGGGGTATTTTCTGGCCTGATGGCTCGGTGAAACAGGAAGAAACCTGGTCCGGCGGGAAGCTACTGGAGATCACGGATGTTTTTTTTCCCGATGATACATTGAGCAGTGGTACACTTACAAATGGAAACGGCCTGAGGATAAAATATTACAGAAACAAAAATATCCGGGAAAAAACAGAATATGAGGACGGACTTCCTAACGGCTCCTGGGAGTACTTTGACGAGGAAGGAAATCTCTCAATAAAAGGAACGATGAAAGACGGCCAGAAACATGGTCTGTGGACATATTTTCATGAAAACGGCAATGTTGAATCCAAAGGGGAATACATAAACGGCAAATTATCGGGCAAATGGAAGTTTTATAATCGAAGAGGCCGGTTGAAGGAAGAGATTACGTACGAGGCTTCTGAAGAAAATAATACAGGCTAAATCCACCTTGCCAGCAAACTTTTCAGGCATAATTCAGTTAAACTTTTAAAAAACATCGAATCTTATGTTTGGACTATTCAAAAAGAAAAGCAGGAAGGAAAAACTTCAGGCTCAATATGAAAAAATGATGAGAAAAGCATACCAACTCTCGCACACTGACCGCAGGGCATCCGATGCCGTAACAGCCGAAGCAGAAGATATACTGAAAGAAATTGAGAGTCTGGAAAAAAACACTGACACATAATTGTGATAAAGATCAGAAAAGCGAAAACAGATGATATACCTGATATCCTGGAGATCTGGAAAGATTTTATGGATTATCACAAGCCATTTGATCCTTTCTGGAGCAGAAAAGAAAATGCTCCCGAACTTGTTGGAAAGTTTATAAAGACAATCTTAAAAAATGAAAAAAGCCTGGTCCTGGTAGCAGAATATGATAAAAAGATCATCGGTTATCAGATAGCCCAGCTTATGGAACATCCCCCCATCCTGGAAAAATATAAATACTGCCTTATTAATGATATAGCTGTGGTTGAAGAATTCAGAGGACAGGGGATCGGAAAATTATTTTTTATTGAGGCCGTATCCTGGTCGAAAAATAAAGGAATTGACAGGATTGAACTCCAGGTAGCAGCCGGAAATAAAAGGGCCATTCATTTTTATGAGAAACTCGGATTGAAACCCTACACATTTCATATGTATTTGAATTTATAAACCTGTGAATCCGGGATTATTTTTCCTTTATCTTGATTAAAAAATTAATGAGTAATCGCTGATTTTTCGAAAAAAATGATTTAACTTTTTTAACAAACAAGGTCCATCAATTTATTTTAACTATTATCGTTTTATTCTTCAACATTAAAATACGGTTTATTCAAATCCCGGAAGATCATCAGATAATTTCCGGTTTTCTATATATGAGCAATGGGAAATAATGAAACAAACAATGAAGTTGAGCTAAAAAAGATCGCCTACTGGATGATCATCATCACGGCCATCCTGGTGATGCTGATCTATTTCCAGGAAATACTAAAACCTTTTATCCTGGCCCTGGTATTCTGGTACTTTATAAAGGAGACCAGGATCTTTTTGGGCAAGATCAAATTAAAGGGAAAAAGCATGCCCAGGTGGATACGGGGAACGATTGCGCTAATTTTCATGCTGGTAGTTATCGGGTCGATAGGAGAATTGCTGGTAAGCAATATCGAACAGATCGTCAGAAAAATTCCCGAGTACAGCAGGGTGGAAGAAAGTCTTATCAATGAGATCGGACAGAAGCTGAACCTGGGGGAGCTTGCTTCCACGCTGGAATCCAGACTTGAGGATATTAATATAACGCAGTATTTGACCAACATTCTCAATTCGGTTACTGTAGCGGTGGGCAATGTGGTCATGATCGTAATTTATGTGATTTTTCTGCTGATTGAAGAGATTATTTTTGCCAGCAAGATCAAGATCATTTCGAGTACGAAGCAGCAATATGCAAACGTGCGAAGTATCCTTAAACGGATAAATGATTCGATCAGGAGATATATTTTAATGAAAACCATTGTAAGCATTTCCACAGGAATCATGAGTTATATCGTACTGGTAATTTTTGGAGTTGACTTCGCTATTTTATGGGCCTTCATTATTTTCCTGTTCAACTATATCCCCTATGTGGGTTCGCTTGTGGCCACTTTGTTACCTTCAATCTTTGCAATTTTCCAGTTCAACGATGTCTTATATTTCATCTGGGTATTTCTTGCAGTGGAAGCCGTGCAGATCGTGAATGCCAATTATCTGGAACCCAGGATCATGGGAAGAACCCTCAACCTGAGTCCCCTGGTAGTCGTACTCTCCCTGGTGGTCTGGGGATCCATATGGGGGGTTCTGGGAATGATCCTTTCTGTTCCGATCATGTCGGTTCTGACCATCATCATGGCTCAGTTCCCGAATTCAAAAAAAATTGCCATTTTATTGTCGGAGACCGGGAATGTGGAATCCTTGTTAATACCCGATCGGAATAAGGAAAGTGAATAACCGGGCCGGCTGAATGATCCATGACCGGTTTTATAATATCACCTGAACCAGTATCATTAAACAAAATCCTATGGTAAATGCCCAGGCAATACGTGTAGGCCTTTCCGTACTCAGGGCTTCGGGAATCAATTCAAGTATGATCAGAAAAATCATGGCTCCTGCCGCAAATCCCATCAGGATGGGCATTATGGGCTTAAACAACCAAGAGACGATGCCCGCTGGAATAGCTGCAACCGGTTGTGGCAGACTGGTTAAAAAAGCTGCCCAAAAACATTTATTGATCGATGCGCCTGCAGCTCTTAATGGAATGGCCACAGCAAGACCTTCCGGAATATTATGTATTGCTATCGCCAGCGCGATGTAATTTCCCAGTTGGGTATCCGCCACTTCTTCCGATGCATATCCCACACCAACCGCCACACCTTCAGGGATGCTGTGTACGGCCATGGTTACAAATATCAGGATCTCAATCCTCCCACCCCATTTTTTCCAGTTTTTATTTTCCAGCCTGTCCTTGGAAAGGAATTTGTCTGTCCCCCATAAGAATAACGATCCCAAAATGATGCCACTGATAACGGGAAGCACCTGGTGGATGCTCATTTCATTGGAATTGAGGTTAAAACCCGGCAATATCAGATTATATACCGAAGCAGCAAACATCAATCCACCGGCCACACCATATCCCAGACCGGTATGCCTGCCTGGGTCCAACCGCTTAATGGCCAGGGGAAGCGCACCAGCCCCACAGGCAAAACTGGCAATGACCCCCGCTATAAAACTTTTAATTAAAAATAAATATGGCATCCGGCATCAGGCTAAGCTCAAAAACAAGAAGTACCGCTATAGCGTATTCAAATTTATTTATATAACAAAATAAACAGGCAAATAATTTATTAACCCCGATTATTCATAAACCATTCTCAAAATAAACCGTTTTTTACTATTTAAAATATTTATTATAAGGTAGTTACAAAAAGGGATTAACCCCTGATAAGCGCAATTCAGCAGCCTATTTC
>CAZIXF010000011.1:0-100559 GCA_964543195.1 uncultured Roseivirgaceae bacterium | reverse complement strand
AATAGTAAAAACGGTTTATTTTGAGAATGGTTTATGAATAATCGGGGTTAAAAATTGATTATTGATAAATTAATTGCTTTAAATCCGACCATAGGAGGGAAAATCCCCGGGGGGATTTGGGAATCAAGAAATTGATTATTGAGAAATTAATTGAATATTGGTTATTGTGATTGGAACATTAATAAACTATTAGTTGCCCGATTCGATCTCCTCCAGATTCTGTTTGGCCAGATTAAATTCCGGCACAATTTCAAGAGCCAACGTAAACTGTTCTTTAGCCTCCTCCATGTTTCCCTGATCTTTGGCGATCAGGCCTTTTAAATTATGCAGGCTTGCTTTCAGAGGAACCTCCTGCTGCTGGTTATTTTCACCCGGAAAATAATACACTATCTCATCCAGTTGATCTTTGTTAAGCAGGATATCCGCATTGGTCTTAGACTCCTGGTATCTTTTTAATTCATATTGCAGGACGGCCGCCTTGTAGAGATAATTCAGGTTGCTGTCATCATTGAGGTATAACGATTCATATTGTTCGATAGCCCTCTCCTTGGCGCCAACACGCTCCAGTGAAACGGCTTTCATTTCCATAGCCTCCATATTCCCCGGGTTAAGCATCAACACATCATTCAGCGTAAGTATCGAAGACACATAATTCTGGTTATCGAAATAATGATAGGCCAGGGAGTATAGAAGGGAATCATTCTGAGGATCCATGGTGCATAAATTATATAATGCACTGACGGCCATATTCACATCATTGTACTTTATGGCCCGGTTATAGATTCCCTTCTGGATACGGAAGAAAACCGAGTTCCTGATATCGGTTGACTCCTGTGCAAAACTGCCGTTAAAAGTAAAAAACAGGGCTGTTGCAATTAAAAATACTGATAATTTTTTCATTTTATTTAATTTTTCTCTTTTGAACCCGTTCTGATTCCTAACCGGCTGGCCACGGACATCATGTAATCATAGGCTTCGTTGTAATTGTTCCGGATCTTGCCGTCCAGGATCGCCTCCTTGATCTCATTCTTTATGATTCCAACCTCCCGGCTCGGTTTAAGGTCGAATATATCCATAATTTCATCACCACTAATCGGTGGTTGAAAATTGCGGACCTTATCCTTCTCTTCTACCATTTCGAGTTTTTTCTCGACCCGTGCAAAATTATTAAGATATCTTTTAACTTTTTCAGGATTTTTTGAAGTTATATCGGCCTTGCATAACAACATCAGTTTATCGATATCATCACCAGCTTCAAACAATAACCGGCGGGCTGCCGAATCAGTGATCTCTTCGGACACAAGGGCAATGGGCCTTAAATGCAGACGGACCATTTTCTGAACAAACCGCATGGGTTCGCCCATAGGCAGTTTCATCTTTCTGAAGATCCTGGGTACCATACGGGCTCCGATTTCCTCATGACCATGAAAAGTCCAGCCGGTCTTTTCATCAAATCGCTGGGTAACCGGCTTGGCGACATCATGAAGAAGGGCTGCCCACCTCAACCAGAGATCATCTGTTTTTTTGGCTACATTATCGAGCACCTGTAGGGTATGATAAAAATTATCCTTATGTCCTTTACCTTTGATTTGCTCTACCCCTTGCAGGTCGGCCACTTCCGGAAATACCAGTCCCAACAGACCGGAGTGAAACAATAATTTAAACCCATAAGACAGTTTGCGGGTCATGATTATCTTTTCGAGTTCACCGGTGATCCGCTCCTGGGACACAATTTCAATCCGGTGTTTGTTATTAATTATGGCCTCGAAAGTGTCAGGTTCGATATCGAAATCCAACTGAGATGCAAACCGGATGGCCCTTAACATACGCAACGGATCATCGGAGAAAGTCAGATCCGGATCCAGCGGGGTTTTAATAATTTTTTTATTAAGATCATCCAGTCCGCCAAACGGATCGATCAATTCGCCAAGATCTGATTGGTTCAGACTTATAGCCAGTGCATTGATGGTAAAATCCCTGCGATTCTGATCATCCTGAAGCGATCCGTCTTCCACGATCGGTTTCCTGGAGTCGCTGCGATATGATTCCTTTCTCGCACCCACAAATTCAAATTGAATATTCTCATGACTGAACATGGCCGTACCAAAATTTCTATATACGGTAACATCTTTCTTTTTTCCCAGTCTTTCCGCTACCTTTTTCGCCAGCTGAATCCCGCTGCCCACCGCCACAATGTCAATATCAAATTCTTTTCGTTTTCTTTTCAGTAAATGATCCCTGACAAAACCCCCAACTACGTACGTGTCAAAATCAAGCTCATCAGCCGCCCTGGAAATCTCCTGCAGACCCGGAACATTATTGATTATTTCGGATAAATTCATCAGGCCAGAAATATCTTTCGGAAACAAAGTTACTATATTTTGTTTAACACAAAAGATCACATTATAGCTGCTGTCATGTATTCTTTAAATCCATTATGAAATTTATTTCCAATTTGTTAAGTCACTTGTAACATTATTCATATTAAAATTTTAACTTTGTATCCCATAGGTACACATTTAAATCTTTCGCTTATGGGTCCCACGAAATATATTTTTGTAACCGGCGGAGTTACATCTTCACTTGGAAAAGGAATCGTATCGGCATCATTGGGAAAATTATTAAGAGCCAGGGGATTATCTGTCACCATCCAGAAGTTTGACCCCTATATCAACGTGGACCCCGGCACGCTTAATCCCTATGAACACGGCGAGTGTTACGTAACTGAAGATGGCGCTGAAACGGATCTGGACCTGGGCCATTATGAACGCTTTTTAAATGTGTACACTTCACAGGCCAATAATGTAACTACCGGACGGATCTATCATAATGTAATCACCAAGGAAAGAGAAGGTGAATACCTGGGTAAAACCGTGCAAGTGATCCCGCATATTACGGATGAGATTAAACATAATTTTTATCTCCTGGGAGAGACCGGTGATTATGATGTGATCATTACCGAGATCGGTGGTTGTGTAGGGGATATTGAAAGTCTGCCTTTCATTGAAGCGGTCAGGCAGGCAAAACTGGATCTGGGCTCGCAGAATTGCCTGGTGATTCATCTAACCCTGGTACCCTACCTCAAGGCAGCGGGTGAACTTAAAACCAAGCCCACCCAGCATTCCGTGAAGCAATTGCTCGAGGCCGGAGTGCAACCGGATATTCTTGTATGCCGCACCGAATTCTCCCTGCCACTGGATATCAGAAAAAAGATTGCACTTTTCTGCAACGTGCAGATCAATTCGGTTATCGAATCGAAAGATGTAGAAACCATCTATGATGTTCCAATCGTGCTCAGAAAAGAAAAACTGGATGAAAGGGTGCTCGAGAAACTCAACATCAACAATTATAAAGAGCCGAATATAAGCCTTTGGAAGGAATTCTTAGGCCGGTTAAAGAATCCCACCAATGAGGTTAATATCGGGCTGGTGGGTAAATATGTCGAGTTGCCGGATGCCTATAAATCGATCAATGAATCCTTAGTGCATGCGGGTGCGGAGAATGAATGCAAGGTGAATGTTCACCTTATTCATTCCCAGGATCTTACCGGAAGTAATATTGACGAATATCTTGGCAACCTCGATGGAATCCTCATAGCCCCGGGATTCGGCGAACGGGGTATACCCGGAAAGATTGAAACAGCCCGGTATGCCCGGGAGAACAATATCCCGTTTTTCGGGATCTGCCTGGGCATGCAATGCGCCGTAATTGAATTCGCCATTAACGTAGCTGGATTAAGTCAGGCCTTTTCGACAGAGGTCAATCCCGACACTCCCGATCCCGTGATCGACCTGATGGAAGAACAGAAAAGCATTACCATGAAAGGCGGAACCATGAGGCTGGGCTCCTATAATTGCCATCTTGAGGAAGGCACCAGGGCCTATTCGATCTATAAAAAAAGTGATATCAGCGAGCGACACCGGCATCGATACGAGTTTAATAATCAATATCTCGATCTGTTCAAGGAAAAAGGCATGGTCTTTTCAGGCATAAATCCAGAATCAAATCTTGTCGAGATCATCGAATTGAAGGATCATCCCTGGTTTATCGGAACCCAGTTTCACCCCGAATTAAAAAGTACAGTTTTAAATCCTCATCCATTATTCGTTAAATTTGTGACTGCTTCGTTGGAACACAAAAAAAGTAAAGTAGAAAACAGCAAGTTAATAAATACCTAAAATGGACAAAAACCAAGTTACGGGTTTAATATTAATTTCATTATTATTATTTGCCTATTATTATTTTTTCGCACCTGAATCGCAACCCGTTCAACCAGAAGAAGAGCCTGCAGAAGTGATACGGAATGAGCCGGTGGTTATGCCGGAAGATACCGTTATTCAGGATGAAAAACCTGCCCTTACCAAAAGTGATCTCGCCTATTCAATTACCAGTGCTGAATTTGGTCCCTTTTCCACAGTAATGAAGGGTGAAGAAAGAGAGATTGTCATTGAAAATGATATGATCGAATTTACTTTCTCTACACTGGGCGGAAATGTAAAAAAGGTTGTCTTGAAAGAATTCAGGAAATGGAATGACCAACCGCTGGTTTTACTGGACGGTTCATCCAGCAGTAAAAGCGAAACGGTTGAAACCGAATATGGAGAACTCGACCTGAGCAAACTCTATTATTCAACCGAAGTTAACGCCAATAAAGTTAGTGGAAAAGATACACTGTCCCTTATATTCAGAGCTACACTGGCTGGAGGAGATCAGATCATAAAACGTTACCGGATACCCGGCAGCCGGTATACCATTTTACAGGATATCCGTCTCGAGGACATCCGGGATGACCTGGTGTCGAATACACTCCTGTTTACCTGGCACAACAACCTGAAAAGACTCGAAAAGGACCTGAAGACCAGTCAGGTTAAGTCCACAATCAATTATTATACGATTTCCGATGATTTTGATAACCTCAGTGAGTCTTCCTCAGATTTTGAAGAGGAAACGCTGAACGAACCTGTGAAATGGATCGCATTCAAGCAGAAGTTTTTCACCGCGGGGATAATTGGTATTCAACCTTTCGATAATGCCTATGTCAGTTCCAAACCCACCATTGAGGAACCGGATGCGGTGAAATCCTGCGAGCTCAGAGCGACTGTATCTCTCGATGATTTTCAACAGGGATATATGTATTATTACGGCCCCAACAACTACCAGATCCTGAAGAAAGTAACCGAAGGATTTTCAAAAAACATTTACCTGGGCTGGCCACCGGTTGTCTGGGTGAATAAATTCCTGATCATCCCCACCTTTCATTTTCTTGAACGGTTCATCTCCAACTACGGGATCATCATCATACTGCTTGTGGTTTTTATCAAGATCCTTCTTTTCCCCCTTACCTACAAGTCATACATTTCCATGGCTAAAACCAAGGTACTGAAGCCGGAACTGGATGAGATCAAGAAACAATATGAAGGGGATATGCAGAAAGTTCAGTCCGAACAGATGAAGCTTTATCAGCAAGTGGGTGTAAATCCGTTAAGTGGTTGTATACCCATCCTGCTACAGATGCCCATTCTGCTTTCCATGTTTTATTTTTTCCCCAATTCCATTGAATTGAGGCAGGAAGCGTTCCTCTGGGCCGATGACCTTTCAACCTTCGATTCAATCATGAGCCTGCCCTTCACCATCCCTGCTTATGGTGACCATGTAAGCCTCTTCACCCTCCTGATGACGGGCTCCACCGTCCTGTACACCTGGTCGAACAGCCAGGTAAGTTCGGTGCAGGGACCCATGAAATCCATGCAGTATTTCATGCCCCTGATATTCATGTTCGTGCTGAACAGCTTCCCTGCAGCGCTGAGTTTTTATTATTTCGTCTCCAATATCGTTACTTTCGGCCAGCAGGCCCTGATCAGGAAATTTGTGGATGAAGAAAAAATCAAAAAGGTCCTTGATGAAAACCGGAAGAAAAGCTCTAACAAAAAGAAATCAAAATTTCAGCAGAGGCTCGAAGAAGCCATGAAAGCTTCTGAAGAATCTAAAAAAAGAAAAAAGAGATAAATCAGGATCTGTTTATTGGTCCTGTCTACATTCACAGAATAATTAAAGGATAAGTTTAACGGACAACATTTTTTTATTATCATTAAAATGTCGTTTAAACTTCTATATTTGTAACCTGTAAAACCATGATTAAATTTCAGTTATTTTTTAGAGGAAAATATCCTTATTAAATGGGTAAAGTAATATCAATAGCAAATCAAAAAGGAGGGGTTGGGAAAACTACATCGGCCATCAATCTATCAGCCAGTTTTGCCGCCCTGGAGTATAAAACATTAATTGTCGATGCGGATCCGCAGGCCAATTCCACTTCCGGACTTGGAATTAATCCGAAAGAGGTTGGATCAAGCATATATGAATGCATGCTGGGGGAGATGAATGCCGGGGATGCCGTCCTGAAAACGAATATTGATTTTTTATATGTGCTGCCTTCCCATATCGACCTGGTGGGTGCGGAAGTGGAAATGGTCAATATCGATAACCGTGAAGAAAAAATGCGGGACGCCATTGATCCCATCAGGGATGATTATGATTTTATCATTATCGATTGTTCGCCATCACTGGGATTGATCACCATCAATTCACTTGTGGCTGCCAATTCAGTTTTGATTCCTGTGCAATGTGAATATTTTGCACTGGAAGGTCTGGGAAAATTATTAAATACAATTAAAATCATTCAGTCTCGTTTAAACAAGGAACTGGAGATCGAAGGAATACTTCTAACCATGTATGATGTAAGACTTAATCTTTCCAACCAGGTAGTGGAAGAAGTGAGCACGCATTTTAAACAAATGGTCTTCGAAACAATTATTCCCAGGAACATACGATTGAGTGAATCTCCAAGTTATGGCAAACCGGCACTCTATTATGATGCGGAAAGTAAAGGGGCCGTAAGTTATCTGAACCTTGCCAGGGAGATATTGAAAAAGAACGGGATCACATAATGCCCCAAGGATATGGAAAAGAAAAAGCCTTCGAAAAAACGTGTATTAGGCCGTGGGTTAGGCGCTTTACTGGATGATTCCGCCTATGAATCAAAACCAAAATTAGCTTCCGACACACCCAGTCCCAGCTCGATCAATGAAATAGATATCTCATTGATCAAGACCAACCCGTTCCAGCCCAGGTCTGAATTTGATAAGGAAGCACTTGAAGAACTTTCGGAATCCATAAAAACCCAGGGCATCATTCAACCCATTACGGTAAGAAAGATCAGCGATGAAGAATACCAGCTCATTTCCGGTGAGCGCCGTTTAATGGCTTCGAAACTGGCCGGCCTGGAAGAAATACCCGCATATATACGGGAAGCTAACGACCAGCAGATGCTGGAAATGTCCCTTATCGAAAATATTCAGCGGGAAAACCTCAATGCCATCGAGATCGCCCTCAGTTATCAGCGGTTGATCAGCGAATGTGATCTGAAACAGGAAGAATTGGGTGACCGTATCGGTAAAAAAAGAACCACAGTCAATAATTATCTTCGCCTGCTCAAACTTCCTCCCGACATTCAGGCGGGTCTCCGGGACAATGGGATCTCTATGGGACATGCCCGGGCTTTGATCACCATAGAAAATATCGACCACCAGCTCGACCTCTTTCACCGGATCGTAAAAGAGGATCTTTCTGTTAGAAAAGTAGAAGAACTGGCCCGTAAGATCAACCAGGGCAGGGAGCCCGGGAAAAAAACATCTCCCGATAAAGAACTTTCCCCGGAATTAAAAAGGCTGCAAACCGCCTTATCCTCACATTTTGGCACAAGAATTGAGATCAATCCCAAAAGCGGAGAAAAAGGTGATATAAAAATTCCTTTTTTTTCCAATGATGATCTGAACAGAATTATCGAAATTCTCGAAATCCGGTTATAATGCGGGATCTTCTTCGTAGTTTATTTGTTCTTCTTCTGATCCTGTTGAATTGGGATTATGGTCTTGCACAATCCGATGTCCATGAAGATACCATACCGGCAATCCGTCCCGGAATTGATTCCATCGAACTCAAACAGGAAATCGATACAGTATATGAAGAACCGGAAAACAAACCTTTGAAAGCGGCCTATTATGCGGCAATTTTACCCGGGCTGGGTCAGGTCTATAATAAAAAATACTGGAAACTGCCTATCCTTATCGGTGGCATGGGCACGGTAGGTTACTATATCAGTTTATGGGATAAAAAACATCAGCAATTCAGGGTCGCCTTGATCGAAAAAAAATATTTCCCCGACAGCAACAATCCGCTAACCCAATTGAGTGAAGATAATCTTCAAAGGGGAATAGATGTCTACAGAAGATACCGGGATCTCAATATGATACTCATGGTGGGCATATATTTCATACAGATCGTAGACGCCCATGTCGATGCTCATCTGATGGATTTTGATATATCAGAGAATCTGTCGCTACGCCTGCAACCCAGTTATGAACCGGCGCAATTTTTATACACACGTCATTACGGACTTAAATTTTCCATCAATTTTAACTGAAACATTATGAACATTGCAATTTTAGGATATGGCAAAATGGGCAAAACGATAGAAGGGATCGCCCTCGGGCGCGGACATCGTATTGTCGCAAAGATTGATGTGGAAAATAAAGAGGAGCTTTATAAATTAAAAAAAGATGAAGTGGATGTGGCCATCGAGTTCAGTCAACCCGATGCAGCTTTTGAAAACATTAAAACCTGTATTTCAAACGGTATCAAGGTAATCTCGGGCACTACCGGGTGGCTTGACAAACGGCCAGAGATTGAAAACCTTTGCCGCTCAATGAAGGGAGCTTTTTTCTATGCCTCCAATTTCAGTATCGGGGTAAATCTTTTTTTCAAATTGAATGAATACCTGGCCGGCCTGATGACAGGCTATGACCAATATAAGACGGGTATTAGAGAGATCCACCACACGGAAAAAAAGGATGCGCCCAGCGGAACGGCCATAACAATTGCCGGGGGGATTATGAGAAACAATCCCCGATACGCAGAATGGGTTAATAAAAAGACCACGGAAGATAATGTGCTTGGCATCGAAAGTATCCGGGAAGGAGAAGTCCCGGGAACCCATAAGGTCAATTACCAGTCGGATATCGACCGGATCGAGATCAAGCATGAAGCATTCGGAAGGGAAGGGTTTGCGCTTGGTGCTGTACTGGTAGCCGAGTGGATACAGGATAAGGAAGGGATTCTCACGATGGATGATTTTCTCGAATTTTAACCACCTATTTAAATCAATGCATTAATTTAGCGACTTGTTTAATTAAGAAATTACAAATGAAATTCAAATTACCCTCAAAAAGCAGACAAAAGGAAAAGGAAAAGGAACAGAAACAAAATACTGTTGTCAGGGAATGGGTTGATGCCATAGTTTTCGCGGTCATCGCTGCGACAATTATCCGATGGCTCTTTCTTGAAGCCTTTACCATTCCCACTCCATCTATGGAAAAATCCCTGCTGGTGGGGGATTTTTTATTTGTCAGTAAGGTCCATTACGGTGCCCGCACCCCTAAAACTCCTTTACAGATGCCCCTTACTCACCAGAAGATCTGGGGTACGGAAATACCCTCCTATGTCGACTGGATACAGTTGCCCCAATACCGGCTGCCGGGATTTTCCGATGTGAAAAGAAATGATGTGGTTGTATTTAATTATCCGCCTGAATTTGAACACCCTACCGACCTGAAAACCAATTACATCAAGCGATGTGTAGCGGTTGCCGGGGATGTACTTGAGGTGAAAGATACACAGGTTTACGTGAACAACCAGCCGATCGAAAATCCTCCCAAAATGCAGTTCCGCTATTACCTGATGACATCCGATTTCATCAATGAGCGGACTTTCCGGAAATATGATATTTCTGAATTTACCCGGGTTCAGGGAGGTTATCTCGTCATGACCACCGAAAATACCGCCGAGAAATTAAGAGCGCTGAATTTCATTAATGATGTAAGGATCATGACCATGCCTGAGGATCAGCCCAACCCCAGGATATATCCTGATGCTTCTGAATTCCCGTGGAATGAAGATTTTTACGGTCCGCTCCACATCCCCGCCGAAGGAGAGACCATCGATATCAATGAAGAGATGCTGACCAAGTACGGGTTCATCATTGAAAACTATGAAAAACATGATGAGGTCAGAATAGAAGATAACCAATTATTTATCGATGGTCAGAAAATAAACCGGTATACTTTCAAACAGAATTATTATTTCATGATGGGCGACAACCGTCATAATTCCGAAGATTCAAGATTCTGGGGGTTTGTGCCAGAGGACCATGTTGTAGGAAAGGCCCTTTTTATCTGGTTATCTGTTGACAATACCGCAGATTTGTTTAACAAGATTAGATGGTCCAGACTGTTTTCCCTGATACGGTAAGCTTCCTGACTCATATATATATATTCATAGTATGACTTGAAGTCATACTATGAATAAACATCCTACCATTCAATTTCTTTTATTTCTTTCGACCGCAGATACTGGTTGGTTTTGCTGAAATGCCGGTTCCCGAAAAAGCCCCTGTTCGCGGAGAAGGGTGATGGATGGGGTGACTTAAGGATCAGGTGTTTTGCATCATCGATCATTTCACCTTTTTTCTGTGCATAGGCTCCCCATAACAGAAAGACCAGGTTCTCTTTTTCATCCGATAATTTTTTTATCACCGCATCCGTAAATGATTCCCAACCCTTATTCTGATGTGAACCAGGAGAATTGGCCCTCACTGTAAGCGTAGCATTCAACAGGAGTACACCCTGCCTTGCCCAACGTTCCAGGTCACCATCACCGGGGAGATCCTTGCCCAGGTCATTTTTAATCTCAGTGAATATATTGACCAGGGAAGGAGGCATAGGTATGCCCTTGCGAACTGAAAAACATAAACCATTGGCCTGGCCGGGACCGTGATAGGGATCCTGGCCGATGATCACCACTTTTACCTGGTCATAAGCGCATTGATCGAATGCATGGAATATTTCGCTCCCGGGTGGAAATATGCGGTATTTACTGTATTCATCCTTAACAAATTCAACCAGCTGAGAAAAATATTGCTTTTTGAACTCATCGGATAATTTTGATTTCCAGCTCGGTTCGATCTTTACTTCCATAAATTTTATGCTTTTTTGGAATCAATTTTCATAAAATTAAAACTAAAACTATTAATTTTAAAGATTGAAAAGAAGCCAGATAATTTTAATATGGCCAATATGGTAACTGAAATCACGGAAGGTGTCAGAGTAAGTGTTACGACGGAATACCAGCCGGGATATTCTTCCCCGGAAAAATTCCATTATGTTTTCACCTATAAGATCCATATTGAAAATAATTCGGAATACACCATCCAGTTGCAAAGAAGGCATTGGTACGTGTACGATGCAGCCTTTCCGTTAAAAGAGGTGGAAGGAGAAGGCGTGGTTGGCCAGAAACCCGTGCTCGAACCCGGTGAATCCCACCGTTATGTGTCGGGCTGCCAACTCAATTCCGGAATAGGCAAAATGCATGGAAGTTACCTGATGGAAAGAATAGTTGACGGAAAAAAATTCAGGGTGATCATTCCGGAATTTACAATGGTTGCCCCTCTTCGGCAGAATTAATCGTGACATTTTTTCATACCGCAAAACATTTTTTTATCTATAAGCTGCTCGAAATCAATGAATATTCGATCCACAGCCCCTTTTTGTACCGGTTTTATAATGAAGCAATCAAAGCGGCACGCCATAAACCGGCTTTAGAGGCTGTAGAAGCACTCCGCCGATCCCTTAAAAAAGATGATCGCCGGATCGTTATGAATAACCTGGGTGCACCCAGCAGAATCAAAGGGAAGAAGGCATCCCGGTTATCAGCAATTACCCGCAAAGGCTTAACCAGGATTAAATATGCTAAAATCCTGCATAGTCTGGCAGACTATTTTCAGTGCCGGAATATCGTGGAACTGGGCACATCCATGGGCCTTACCACACTATACCTTGCGGCTGCCGGGTCTGTAAAAAAGGTATGGACCTTCGAAGGAAATGAGCCCCTCGCAAATATCGCAGAAGAAAACTTTAAGCGTATGAATGCCCGCAAGATACAATTAATACGGGGCAATATTGAACAGACACTACCTTCATTGTTGAAAAAAATGGCCCCGATTGACCTTATCTTTATTGATGCAAATCATACTTTCAGTGCAACCACTACATGGTATGACCTGATCAAACCCGGTTTGCCAGAAGGGGCTATTGTGATCTTTGACGATATTTACTGGTCGGAAGAAATGACCAGGGCCTGGGAGAAAATATGCAGGGAAAATGACAAAAATCTATGCCTGGACCTCTTTCAGCTTGGAATTATCATTCATGGGGAAGATATACCTTCCGGCTATTACCGGTTGTCCTGCTGAAAATCAAAATTAATTGCATTTTCTTAATATAATTGTCAATAATTACCTAATTATGAAATAATTTTGTAGCGAATTTTTTAATATTTCCAAGAAATGACAAACGATACAGAACAACCGAAGAAAGAGAAAAAGAGATACTGGAAGGATATCATTATAGCCGTGATCATCGTGCTGGTAGTCGTACAGGGAGTGAACTTATTCATCAAGATCCGTTCAGACAGGCGCTACAATGCTCAGATAGAACAGGCGAAGGAAGAGATCACTATTCTCGAACATGAGATGCAGGAGCGGATGACAGAGATCAGAGAGCTGGGTGGCAATGTAGAGGACCTTGAAAAAGCTGTGGCAGAACTGGAAGAAGAAAAGGAAAACCTTCTTGAGAACAAACGTTATACTGAAAGGCAATTGAGCCGGCTCCAGAACAAGGTGGACGGATACCAGGAACTGCTCATCCTGAAAGACCAGGAAATTGAAAAACTGAGATCCGTCAATGAGGTGCTGGCAGAAGAAAACATAGAGCTCAAAAGTGAGCAGAATGAGCTGAAAGCCACACTGAGCCAGGAAAAACAAACCCGTGAGGAACTTCAGGAACAGATGGAGGTCGCGGAACGGCTGAAAGCCGAAAATATCCGGATCTATGCCGTAAACAGCAGGGGAAGGCTCAGGGAGGAAGAATTCAAATCAAGGTTTATCGATAAGATCCGGATAGAGTTCAATATTGCGGAAAATGAAATTGCTCCCATTGAAGGAAAAGAAATTATGATCAGGATCGTTGGACCCGATGATAATGTGCTTTTCGACGTGGCTACCGGATCGGGCACTTTCATGTTCAAAGGTAAGGAACAGTTTTTTACGGCCAAACAGCAGATCTTATTCGATAATACCCGGCAACAGCTTGTCTTTGATTACGATAAGGGAAGCGAGTGGGCTCCCGGTCGATACGAGCTGGAGATCTATACGGAAGATTACCTGATGGGACGAAAAGCCTTCCTGGTAAAATAAACATTAATTATACCGGGCAATAATCTTTCGTCACTTTGGTAAAAAGATATAAAGTAGTATCTTTGCGGTCCTTATTTTAGTAAAAAAAATAATATGGAATTGAAAAATTACGAAACAGTATTCATTTTAAATCCCGTTTTATCTGAAGCTCAGATGAAGGATGCTGTTGAAAAATTCAAACAGGTGCTGCTGGATAACAAAGCTGAGATCATCAATGAAGAGATATGGGGCCTGAAAAAGCTGGCCTATCCCATTCAGCATAAATCCACCGGCTTTTTCAATATGTTTGAATTCAAGGCAACTCCAAAAACCATCAACGCTTTGGACCTGGAATACCGGAGGGATGAACGGGTTTTACGGCATCTGACCATAACCCTTGACAAACACGCCGTGGTATATAACGAAAGGCGTCGCAAAGGAGAATTCAACAAAAAAACTGAAACCAAGGAGGAACAAAGCGCATGACACTTCAAAACGAACCCCTTAACAGAGAAGAAAACAAGAAAAAATACTGCCGGTTCAAAAAGAACGGTATCAAGTATATCGACTACAAGGATGCCAATTTCCTGTTGAAATTTGTTAACGACCAGGGTAAGATCCTTCCACGAAGGATCACAGGCACCAGTGTCAAGTATCAGAAAAAAGTAGCCCAGGCGGTAAAAAGAGCCAGGCATCTTGCCTTGTTGCCTTACGTGACTGATTCATTGAAATAAAAACCGGATTAACAGATTATGGAAGTAATATTAACGCAGGATGTCGAAAATCTTGGCTATAAGGATGATATCGTCAAGGTGAAACCCGGATACGGCAGAAACTGGCTCATACCACAGGGTATGGCCATCATAGCCAATGAATCCAACAAAAAAATGATCCGGGAAAATGTGAGGCAGGCAGCGCATAAGGCTGAAAAGATCAAGCAGGATGCGGAAGAACTTGCCGAAAAACTGGAAGGTGTGGATCTGGAAATTGGCGCAAAAGTAGGTGAAAGCGGTAAAATCTTTGGCGCCATTACCACTTTACAGATCGCCGATACCCTCAAGGAAAAAGGAATCGATATCGACAGAAAGAAGATCTCCTTCAATTCAGAGGTAAAAAATGTAGGTGAATACACAGTTACAATCGATCTTCACAAAGAGGTAAAAAAAGAATTACCTTTCAAAGTGGTTGCAGAATAGCAAAGAATTATTTATTTATAATAAAAAAGCGTTTCATTCCTTTGAAACGCTTTTTTATTTAGAACTGTGGTAATTTTATTATTATGTTTCGTACTGAAATCATACCGCAACCATCCGATATCAACATTTCCCTGAAAGATGTGGTTTATATGATCGGATCCTGTTTCACCGAAAATATTGGCAGGAAATTCCGGGCCTATAAATTTGATATACAAACCAGTCCTTTTGGCATTATTTATAACCCATACTCCATATTTAAATTATTAAAAAATTCACTTTCAGAAAATTTGGATGATACCGGAGGGATCATTGAAAACCAGGGTATATTCCGCCACTTTGATGCACATTCCGACATTTCGGCTACTACCCGTCAGGAACTCGAAAAAAAACTGATCGATGCTTATGCACAAAGTCGTAAGAAACTTCTTAAAGCAAAGGTATTGATTGTTACACTGGGCACATCCATCGTATTCAAACATAATAAATATAATGATATTGTCGCCAACTGCCATAAAATCCCATCTCCAGAATTCGAAGAAAGACTACTGACCCCCGATGAGATCCTTGATTCTTTCGACCGGTTTTACCGCAAACTGACCACCATCAATAAAGACGTAAAGATCATATTCACCGTAAGCCCGGTCAGGCATGTCCGCAGCACCCTCATAAGGAACAGCGTAAGCAAATCTATCCTCAGGCTGGCCGTACACCTCTTGTGCGATAATTACAGCCACATCGAGTACTTCCCCTCCTATGAAATCATCCTCGACGACCTGCGCGATTACCGGTTTTTCAAACCTGACCTGGTTCATCCCGATGAAGTGGCGGTCGATTATGTTTGGGAAAAGTTTAAAAATGTCTATTTTGATGAAGAGACCCGGAAATTCATTGTTGAATGGGATAAAATAATAAAAGCTGTGAGTCATAAGCCGTTTAATCCGGCTTCCAGAGAACATCAGCAGTTCATCGATAATACCATCACCAGACTGAGGCAATTTGAAGGCCGGGTCGATATCAGCGAAGAATTGAAGATACTGGAAGATCAACGCCTATGAAAAATGAGAAAAATACCAATCGGTTAATCCATGAGGAGAGCCCCTATCTGCTGCAGCATGCCTATAATCCGGTAGACTGGTACCCATGGGGAAAAGAAGCGCTCGAGAAAGCCGTGGATGAAGATAAACCCATTATCGTTTCAATAGGATATTCTGCCTGTCACTGGTGCCACGTAATGGAACATGAATGTTTTGAAAGCAGGGAGATAGCCGGTTACATGAATCAGCATTTCGTAAATATTAAGGTGGACCGGGAGGAACGCCCTGATGTGGACCAGATCTATATGGATGCGGTTCAGGCCATGGGGATCAATGGCGGCTGGCCATTGAACGTGTTCCTTACTCCCGACCAGAAACCCTTTTATGGCGGCACCTATTTCCCTCCCCAGTCCTGGTTACAGTTATTGAAAAATGTGGTCAATACCTATTCAACCAAAAGGAAAGAACTGATAAATTCTGCCGAAAGGCTAACCGAACATATCGGCAGAAGCGAAATAGCGAAGTTTGAGCTGGCACCCGAGGAAAAATCCTGGCGTAATGAGGAGGTCATTCCTTCTCTGAAAGACCTTGAACAGCATTTTGATGCGGTCAACGGCGGATTCCAGCAGGCACCTAAATTCCCGATGCCTTCTTTATGGAAATATCTGCTCCGGGCTTCTGGTTTCACCGGACAGCAGGATATCAGAAGCCATGTGATCTTTACGCTGGTAAAAATGGCAAGAGGTGGAATTTATGATCAGATCGGAGGAGGTTTTGCACGTTATTCCGTGGACGCCGGCTGGCTTGTGCCTCATTTCGAAAAAATGCTTTATGATAACGGACAATTGATAAGTCTTTATTCGGAAGCGTTTCAGCAGACGGGCAAAGAGTTGTTCAGGGAGGTGGTTTACGACACCATAGAATTTGTGGAACGGGAACTCCGCAGCCCCCCGGGAGGTTTTTATTCTGCCCTGGACGCCGATTCGGAAGGGGAAGAGGGTAAATTTTATGTATGGACAAAAGCTGAGTTTGTAGAAGTGGCCGGTGATGATGATCCGGAATTCTGGAACGAATACTTCAATGTCACCACAGAAGGTAACTTTGAAGAGGGGAAAAATATACTGACAAGAAGGTACGGATATGAAAAAATAGCTGATAAGTTTGACATAAGCCTGGAAGAAGCAAAAGAAAAGTACACAATGATCAAAAACCAGCTTCTTGAGAGAAGAAAAAGGAGGGTCAGGCCCGGGCTTGACAATAAAATTCTTGCCGGGTGGAACGGTCTAATGCTTTCCGGATTATTGGATGCCTATGACGCATTCGGAGACCAAAAATTCCTGGAATTTGCACTGACCAATGCCAACTATCTGGTCAGGGACCATATTAAGGATGGCCGACTTTACAGGACCCCAGCCGGAAGCAAAAATCCTGTTTCCGGGTATCTTGAAGATTATGCATTTGTAATAAAGGCCTTTTTATCCCTGTATCAGGCTGATTTCGATGAAAAATGGCTCAGGGAAGCCAACGAGCTCACCAAATTTGTCAATGACCATTTTTATGATACAAGAGAAGAGATGTTCTTTTATACCGATGATATTTCAACACCTCTTATCTCAAGAAAAAAGGAGATATTCGACAATGTGATCCCGGGTTCAAATTCTGCCATGGCAAAGAACCTGTTTGTGCTGGGGGCTGTTATGTATAACAAAGATTATACAGACCGGGCTGAAAATATGATCAGCCGGATATCTAAAATATTAATTCAGGAACCCAGGTATCTTTCGAACTGGGGCCAGTTCTACCTTATGTTGTCCAACCCTTTCGCCGAGATCGCTGTGGTGGGCAAGGAGGCAAAAAAAATCAGAAAAGAACTGGCATCTCATTATTATCCGAACCGGTTGTTTTGCGGAACCATATCATCGTCCGGACTTCCCTTGTTAAAAGATAAAAAGGCAACAGATGGAACCCGTATTTTTGTATGTTACGACAAAACATGTAAAAGGCCGGTCAGTTCATCGGAAGAAGCACTCAAATTAATGGTATAGGTGGAACGGTCGTCCATAAATACGGAAGATATTAAGGCAGAAACAATCTATGCGGATGTGTTGTTGCCGGTTCCCATTCCCAAACTTTTTACTTATAAAATACCCGGGCACCTGCTTGAACAGACATCCATAGGACACAGGGTGATCGTCCAGTTTGGCAGGAAAATCCTTACTGGCCTCGTATGGCATATTCATTCCAAAGTTCCGGAGGTCTATAAAGCACGCTATCTCTTCGATACCATTGATGAAGAAGCGGTGGTTACCGAGGAACAAAGAAGGTTATTTCAGTGGATGGCCGAGTATTATATGTGCACCCTGGGAGAGGTCATGAATGCAGGCGTGCCTACAGGATTGAAGTTATCCAGCGAATCGAAAATACAACTGCATCCTGAATTCAACCCGGAGGAAAGCGAGCTGGCATTCAGTGACAAGGAGCTTGAGCTGATCAAATCTCTTGAATTCGGCAAATCCCTGACTTATCCACAGGCTGCTAAAACACTGAATATAAATAATATATATCATGTACTGAAATCCCTCATCAACAAACAGGCCGTAATCATCTATGAAGAGATCCGGGAACAATATAAGCCCAAAAAAGAAAAGAGAGTCCGTATCATCAACGATTACCTTGAAGAAGAGGGCAAGCTGGAAGATTTGTTCAATGAGCTTGAAAAACAACCCAAACAGTTGGATGTATTATTAAGGTATCTCCAGCTTGTCAATGTTTATGAAGATCCTTCAGCCAATGAAAAGGGAATAGCCAGGAATGAGCTGATACAGCAGGGGCTTTCCGCTTCTTCCTACAATACCCTTAAGAAAAATGGGGTGCTTGAAGAATTCGAGGTGAATGTGCCCCGGTTCGTCCTGCCTCAAAAGCGACAGGAAGGTATCGTATTGAGTGAAATACAGCAGGAAGCCGGGAAAAACATTACGGACCAGTGGATTGAAAAAGAGGCTTTGCTTCTGCATGGGATCACGGGAAGTGGCAAGACAGAGATCTATGTCGAACTGATCAGGGAACAACTGGATCAGGGGAATCAGGTTTTGTATCTGCTTCCTGAGATTGCCTTGACCACCCAGATCGTGGAACGATTGCTCAGGGTTTTTGGTGATAACATGGGCGTATACCATTCAAAATATTCCGATAACGAACGTGTGGAGGTATGGAAAGGCCTCCTCTCAGGGCGTTTTCAGTTCATTGTGGGAGTAAGATCGGCTGTATTTTTGCCTTTTGACAACCTGGGTCTTATCATCATCGATGAGGAACAGGAAACCTCCTTCAAACAACATGAGCCTGCACCCAGGTATCATGCCAGGGACGTGGCCCTTTATCTGGGTAAAATCCACCGGGCCAAGACACTTCTGGGCTCAGCTACACCTTCCCTGGAAAGTTTTTTCCAGGCCAGATCCGGTAAATATGGATATGTAGGCCTCGAAAAGCGTTATGGCGAAGCAATATTGCCTGAGATAAAGCTGGTAAACATGAGGCAGGAACGTAAAAACAAAAGCCTGAAGAGCAATTTTTCTTCCGTGCTGTTGAATGAACTCGAGGCTGTTCTGGGTGAAAACAAACAGGCTTTATTGTTCCAGAACCGGAGGGGGTATTCACCTTTCATTATCTGTGACGATTGCGGCTGGATACCCGAATGCCAGCAATGTGCCGTTTCACTTACCTATCATATGTACAGCGATGACCTCAGATGCCATTATTGCGGCTATAAATCCAATATACCGGCTACCTGTGCAGCCTGCGGTTCCACAAGGATCCGGACGGTAGGTTTTGGGACAGAAAAAATTGAAGATGATCTGAAGATCTATCTGCCCGATGCCCGGATAAAACGGATGGATCTGGATACTACACGCAGCCGGTACAGTTACCAGCAGATCATCCAGGGTTTTGACACGGGCAGTACGGATATTCTGATTGGCACCCAAATGATCACCAAAGGGCTCGACTTCAGCCGCGTAACCCTTGTGGGGGTCATGGATGCAGACAGGATGTTGAATTTTCCCGATTTCCGATCCACGGAAAAATCCTTTCAGATGATCACACAGGTTAGCGGACGGGCCGGCAGAAGAAAAGACAGGGGCCTGGTGATCATCCAGACGTCAACACCCGAACATGCTTTGTTCGAATACATCCTGAGGAATGATTATAACGGTATGGCTTCAACGGAACTGTCGGAAAGGAAAAAATATAACTATCCTCCCTATACCAGAATAATTGAAGTAATAGCAAAACACAAAGATAAGGATAAATCCAGCCAGATAGCCCATGTTTTCGCCCATGAGATCGGGGAGGGTATTGGCCGGCAACGTATGCTGGGTCCGGAACAGCCACTGATCGCAAAAATCAGGAATGAATTCCTCAATCATATCCTTATTAAAATAGAACGGGATAAGATCAACCTGGGATATATTAAAAAACTGCTCACCGATACCCGGACGGCCGTGTTAAGTAAAAAGGATTTTAAGGGAGGGAAAATTGTTTTTAATGTCGATCCTGTTTAGCGGAAGCCATTTCTGATCGACGGATTCGGACATAAATCTTAACCCAGCCGGCTTTACATGCTCCTCGTGTATTTTCCCAGGCAAATGAAGAATTTGAAAAAGCATATACGTATTTTTGTTGCGCTGCGTTGAATTGTTCATAGTGAACGGATTGATTACAAAATATTGCATAGGATTGATCCTGATATCCTGCTTGTATTACGGATGCCAGGAATGTGACGACTGCGGCCCCGGTCAGCAATATCCCTATGTCAACCTGATGTTTTTCAATATGGACAGCCTGGTCAAAGTTGAAAACACGCTTGAAAATCTTGAAGACAGTCTGCAGACAGTGAACAACCGCATTCAGGAGGGAGACACCACCCTGTTTGATACCAGGGATAACCTTCAGGAATTGATCAGTTTATATGAAGAGAGCAGAGAGAATATAAACCTGGGCAAAATGAAAATTGACAGGGTGTATGGTGTAAATGGCCAGGGACCTCTCTATTTCAGGGATTCAACCACCCGGGATACACTCACAAATTTTCAATTTCCACTTGCAATGGACAGGGATCAATCCGCATTTGAGATCCATTTCCAGGATCAGGTAAATGAGATCGGATTCAAGTATACAAGACAGGTTGATCAGATAGGAAAAGATATTGTTATCCGGGTTTTGAATATACAACTACTGGAATCAACCTTTGATTCGGTGAAAATTAATTGTAAAAAATCCAGTTGTCTGAGTAATGAAACGGTTGTTGACGTATATTTTTAGTTTGATGGTGGCGTGGATCTTATGTCCGGGTTTAATCCATGCTCAACTTGATGGTCAGGACAGATTACAGCATCAGGATTCGGTTAAAACCATGACCGGACCGGATACCTTAGACCGGCAATCCACAAAACCGGATTCCCTTGATCAGGTATCCGGATCCGATACCATAAGTTATCCTTTTTTTAACCGGCTGGAGTTTAAGATCGATTATCTGAAGCTGGTAAGTTTCGCATTGGATACAGAAAACAAAGCGGAAGCGGGTCTGGGATTAATACTGGGACGAGGTTTCGGGATCAATACTGAAATGGGATATGGGGAAAAAACTCCGGAAAACCATTTTGAAAATGCCGACTATAAAGTCTCCGGCTATTACGGAAGAGTTGGTTTTAGTTATCACCTGGAATATAATCCCGGAACCAACTTCTTTATCGGTGCCAAATTCGGATTAAGTCATTATCAGGATGAAGCAACCTACACCATTGAAAGCCCTTTATGGGATAATTTTACAGGTACCATAGAAAGATCCGGTTTACAGGGCAAATGGGTGGAAATCGCCGGTGGCTCTGAGTCGAGATACAAAGGTAATTTCTTTCTGGGATTTACCTTCAGGTTCAGAGCCCTTATCGATCATGACAATTTCTCACCCCTCGAGGTATTTGCAATACCCGGATATGGCAGAACAATGGATAAAACCTTACCCGCCCTTAATTTACATATCAAATATATCCTGGATTTCACAAGCCGGAGAAATAAGTAAAGGAATACAGGAATTTTACGAATTGGTCAGGAAGATTAGGAAACTTCCGGCTCTGAAGGTGTTTCTATTAAGCACGCATCAATTTATTCCTGTAGCTGATGATATTCCGGGCCATATTTTTAAATATCAGCTTATGTAAAGGCAGCAGCATATACCAGTATAACCTCCCGGAAAGTCCTTTGGGTCTGAAGATGGCTTTCTGGCGTAAAGCGTTCTGATCATCTTCTTCACTGATATGGAATTCCAGCCAGGCTTCCCCGGGTAATTTCATTTCTGCAAACAGCAATAGTCGGCCTTTATCCTTATTGGCAAATATCACCCTCCAGAAATCGAGAGAATCTCCGGCCCTCAGATCAGCAGGGCTTCGCCGCCCTCTCCTGAGCCCTACCCCGCCAACCAGCTGATCGATAAAACCCCGGACCTCCCAGAGAAAATTCCCGAAATACCATCCCCGTTTTCCCCCGATGGACCACAAGTTTTCCATCACCTCTTTTTTATCCCTTTCAAAGGGTATGATTATTTCATTTATCAGGCAGCCATGTTCGGGCACCTTCACAAAATTCATAAACTCCCTGTCAAGTCCCGGGTTATAAAGGGCATCTTTCCAGCTTGAAAGTATCTCATTCTGCTGGATCTTATTGAATGAACGCTCAATGGAGGTCTTATAATCATAGATATCAATATTCACAATCTCCCGTATCCGGTTATCTTTACACACTACTTCATTCTTTATACTATCGACCAGGTTTCGGGCCAGAGGATAGGAAGTAGAGGTAACAAAATATAGCCAGAGTGATGATAATCGGGGTGTCAGCACCGGAACGGTAAAAATAAAACGTTTAAGATTACGAACCCGGGCATATTGAAGGAGCATCTCCTTATAGGTAAGAATATCGGGCCCTCCGATATCAAATGTTTCCTGGTACGTGCTTTCATTGAGCATAACCCCCAGAAGATATTCTAGAACGTTGGCTATTGCAATGGGCTGGCACCTGCTTTTCAGCCATTTTGGTGTTACCATTACCGGTAACTTTTCCACCAGATCACGGATTATCTCAAAGGAAGCGCTCCCCGACCCGATAATGATCGCTGCCCGTAAAACAGTTACGGGAATGCCACTTGAACGCAGGTTGTTTTCCACTTTGCGTCTGGAAGCCAGGTGTCTGCTCAACACATCATCATTCACGATCCCCCCAAGATATATGATCTGCCGGGCACGGCTATGTTGGATATAGTTGCTGAAAATCTGAGAGGCTTTTTCTTCCAGCTTTTCGAACTCACCATAAGAGGCTGTCATGGAATGGATCAGATAATACGCTACATCAATATCCGTTGGGAGTTCCCGGAGGGAGTTTTTATCGGTAAAGTCAGCTTCAACAACCGATATTCCAGACTTTATCTCCTCGTCAAATTCGCCGAGATCAAACCTGCGCCTGTCACGAACCACACAGGTCACTTCATGCCCTTCTTTTATCAATAAAGGCAAAAGCCGTTTGCCAATATAGCCTGTGGCACCGGTAAGCAGGATTTTCGACATGTTTGAATAAAAAGATTGATGTTTTTTATTATATAACACAACCTCCCCTGAATTGTTATGGATCAGGAGTAAAAGGTTTTACAATACCAGGTACTATCCTGCCACTTCCCGTTATCCAGAAACTGTTTTGATTTTTTTGAGAAGTGGTTATTACTGGAAACGGTATTTATCGCTTTTTTACCATCACATAGTAAAAAATGGCGGTCAGAATATTGAATAATATGGCCAAAACACTCCAAACCAGTTTGCCGGTATCGGTCAGGGTCCGATTCTCTGCCCAGACGTCAAATAAAACCCAAAGTGCTGAGATTATGGCAATTATTGTAATTAATGTTTGCATGATCTGCATTAATTTCTTTAACCGGCAATATAAAAAAATCATACAGATTCTTCATATCTTCGATTCACTTCCTCCCAGTTAATGATATTAAAAAAATTGCTGATATATTCACCACGCTTATTCTGGTACTTCAGATAATAGGCATGTTCCCACACATCTATGCCAAGGATCGGAGTACCGGAATTATCCGCCAGATTCAGCATTAAGGGATTATCCTGATTGGGTGTAGACGTGATGAACAGATTCTGGTTTTCATCCTTACACAACCATGCCCAGCCAGAGCCAAATACGGATCCAGCGGTTTCAGCAAACTTATCTTTAAATGCTTCAAAGGAATCGAAGGCATCGTCAATTGCTTTACTTAATTCTCCAACAGGGTTTCCACCTCCTTCAGGGCTCATGACGGTCCAGAAAAGAGAATGATTAAAGTGTCCACCCCCGTTATTTCTTACACCTGGATCTTTTTCTGTTACCCTGGACAACATATCCTCCAGAGACAAACCTGCCAACCCCGAATCCTGAAGTGCTGCGTTGAGCTTACTCACATAACCGGCATGATGCCGGCTGTGATGGATCTCCATGGTGCGTGCATCGATATGGGGTGCCAGGGCATTGTAGTCATAAGGGAGGTCCGGCAGAGTAAATTCAGTGGTGGATCCCTGAGCTTCTTCAGTATCCTTCTCAGATCTTTCGGATCCGGTTGTACATGAGATCAATGGAGCTGCAAGCGTTCCAAACATTGCAGTACCGGCAATTTTTATGAATTTTCGCTTTTTCATTGTTATTAATGGTTGGTTTAAACTTTATACTGTTTATATGTTTCAACAAAGTTCGGGAGAAAAAATTTCCATAAACGGACAATTTGTTTTTAAATTATGAATTAATTCCATTTTCACCATACTATTAACTATCTGACACCATTTTGGTTTTTATACATATCAAACATCGTCCTGTTCATTAATCCGGACCTTATGTGAAATAACTACCGATCAATATTCACAAAGGGAGTTATCAGATTTTATGTAATATTCCTTGTAATTACGGGCTGCAGGATCAGTGCACCCCATAAGATTAAGCAATTCCACATTACGGAAATCAACAGGATGGCTTTCGCTCTGCAGGGAGATATATCCTTCAGTAAGTGCCATGCCATCCTTTTTGGCCCATTCGAGGTAATCATTCACAACCCCTCCCCCAATCTGGGGATTACTGTATTCCAGCACTTTATTACCTTCCACATAATGCTGTATCAATGAATCACCATAGACCACCACTTCAATTTCCACCCACCGGTTGCCATGATAGGTTTCAGAACCGGACTGTATACAATGCTGTTCCTCCAGGTCACCATCCATCACGATATGGGTACCCGGTGTGCACACATTGGCGGTTGGACGCTCATTTGATCCATCGCCACCCAGAAGCTGAACCTCAATGGAAATGGGGAAATCCTGACTCTCGGCCATGGTCTCAGGAGCCTGGCAATGGATCATGATCCCACTGTTCCGGAATGCCCATCCGGGGCCATTGGGAGCCTGGTCACCTGTAAAACGGTATTCCAGCTTCAATCTGTAATAAGAAAAAGGGGTCTCATAAAAAATATGTCCGAATCTGGAATCAAAATCCTCATATCGGTCATAGGCTACCTTTAACAATCCATCCTCTACGCGGAAGGTATTCCCGTAGTTTTTATCAAGAGGATAACCTTTTATTTTTGGATGCCAGCCCTCCAGATCATTCCCATTGAATAAGGGAATCCAGTCTTTCCGGTCCTGGGCCGGAACCGATATAATGGCAGTACAGGTTAATAATCCGGCAAGGAGAAACACAGTTTTCATGACTTATCAGTTAAGACCAGTTTAAAATATTTTTGAATATAAATAATATTACGACTTTCCGTATAACTTTAGTACAGGATCTTTCAGTTTCATGCCCGGGGCGGAAAAAAGATACAGAAGGCTGTCTGCAATTTCTTCCGGGGTTACCCATTTTGAAAAATCAGCCTTGGGCATCGCCTTCCTGGTTTGCGGAGTATCAATGGTACTGGGTATCACCACAGCAGCTGAGATATTATCTTCAGCACCTTCGCTATTGATTATTTCGGCAAGACCAATCACCAGGGATTTCGACAGTCCGTAGGCCACCATTTCTCTGGCTTTCTTCAGATGGAGACCGGGGATTGACCCGACAAACACCATTCTCCCGGGGGTACCGCTTTTCCGGAAATGGTTCAGGAGTATACGGGCCGAATTATACGCCGTTTCAAAATTGAGCTTGATCATTTGACGGACCCCTTCTATTCCCGTGTCCTCCAGGCTGCCCATATCGAAACCGCCTACCGTAAATATCCCAAATGAAACCGGGCCTGATTCATCAATAGCTTTTTTCAAAGATATCTCCGCATCGGCTTCATTGGCCAGGTCGGCCGTATATATGCTCAGTTTTTTATTTTGCAGAAAATCCTTGTCTCCACTCGGACTCACAATACCGGTTACTGAAAATTGATTTTCAAGAAATTTCCGGGTAATAATCCTGCCCAGTCCTCCGTTGGCCCCGGTTATTAATACTGATTTGTCCATATGTTCTTTTCTTTTCCGTAAGTTAAATTGGTTAATTGGTTAATATCCTGGCTATAATATAAGGAAATGTTTATTCATCAGATCAGTTTTAGCACTTCTTTATAAACACCTGCCTCCTTTGAATAGCTACCTGAAACCAGGAGGGTTTTTATATCGATCATTTTACCATAAAAATAGCCTCTTGCATTAGGATCAGCTCCTTTAGCAAGCAGTAACCTGACCATTTCAGGAAGATTCTCAGGTATGATCTGCCTTCTGATCTCCACTCCGTTTGCCGAGGCATAATGTAATAAGGTCGCTTTATGAAAATAGGCGGAACGTTGAATGGCAAGATGAGGTTTAACATGTAACAGATGATTCAATTCATCCAGGTTGCCTGTGATCACCGCATCCACCGCCCTCTCAAAATCGGCAGTTAAAAGGGTATCGCCACCTCCCTTGACTTCCTGCCAGTCCCGGAACCCATGCTGCCTCGCCATGATCTCCCTGGCAAGGGATTCATCGACTTTCAACTGATCTTCCGGCTGAGTAAACTCCTCAACCCTGATATAGCTTTTTATCTCCACAAGGGCCCTTTCATCACCCGACTGGTTACTTTCATGTAAATTCCCGGCAAGATCATACAACAGATCATAAATGGTGTGTTCAAAGCTGAAGTCCTCTAATATTTTCCCGTGCAATGATCTGACCTTTTCCACGTCGGGGTGAATATATAATGCAGGATTTGAAGACTTGTGGTTAGATTTATTCAAAATAATTAAAAATATTTTCTGACAAACAAACGATTCGTATCACCTGTTTGAATGATCCGGCGCGATCGTATATACCGGTTGTAATTATACTCATCATAAAGTGGATCATCCCGGTCCATGCTGCTTATATGGACGTCTCCCGATGCATGAATAAATTTCATATCCCCGATCCACATTCCTACATGTACAATGCGTTCCGAAGTGGAATCTGTTGCCGGTCGTCCAAAGAACAGAAGATCACCGGATAATAATTCCTCGAAATTTTTATCATTATCCACCGTGATCCCTACTTGCTCCTGCTGTGAAGCATCCCTCGGTAATAATAGCCCGTTCATCAGATATACTGTTTTTGTAAATCCGCTGCAATCCACTCCCTTAACAGAGGTGCCACCCCAGAGATAAGGTACTCCTATTAATCTAAAGGACTGCCTGACCAATGAATCAGGTGAGGGTTTTACCTTCCCCATCCATAGCGATAATATCTCCACATCTTCCTTGCTAACATAACCAATCCTATCGTCCGGATATCTAATTTTGTAATAGCCTGCAGTGCTGTCCAAAAGATGAAGGATATTGCCGGATACGAGGTCGGATACAGGATGTGAACGTGAATCGGGCATAGACCATGAAAAACCTTTTACCGATGTAAAGATCAATTTTTCCTGCTGGTCGTATTTTTGCTTCTCCTGTTCATCGAAACGAACCAGGGCTCCTGAGTCGACCCATCCGAGGTATTTATCCGGGGTTTGTATCAAATACCATCCCCCCTTTTTCTTAAGTACTTTGACGGGATTTCCGAGTAATGCCTGGGTAACGAGTTCAGATGGATGCCTGGGATCGGCTCTCAAATTGGCCACCGATACATTGATCAGTCCATAGACTTTTCCAACCAGTTCCTCCCCGGGCAGGGTAACCACCTCTTGCTGATAGGAAATTTCCAGCCTTTCTAGTGAATCAAGTAATGCATTCAAGGCTTCCGGATGATCCGTTTCACCGTTTATGACCCAATGACCCCCTTCATAATTCAAGTCTATGCGATAAATACCAGTCCGGCTGTCGGGAACAAAATATTGCTTTATACGCTCAGAAATATTAACAACGGTTTCCTTCTCCTTTTCCCTGCTACATCCGGGCAGCATCATGAGGGTAGTGAAAATTAAAATATGGAGATAAGGGATTCTCAATTTTAGCCTCTCCTTCATGTTGTTTTATTCATATTCCAAATTAAACCTGGACAGATCCGGCTTATGTTTCCCGATCCTCCTCTTTTCATAATCGTAAACCGCCCGTCCCAGGTTGCCCATAAAGGGAAATCCAATCGAATCATATTCATAAACGCCATCATTGTATATCAGGTTGCCGTTAACACTGATCACAGCTGAAAGCATAAACTCAATTTTTTCATTAAGATCAATAATATAAGCCGATTCGATAAGAAATCCGTAGGCCAGGCCGATTTTATTAAAAATGGTCGGATTCAAATTTTTCATATTTGAATCTAAATCCCAAGCCATTCCTGTTCTTTAATTTAATATAACCATTTTTAAACTTTACCCCGGTAGCCAGATCCTCTCTTAATAACAGCGGACCATCCAGGTCGGCATAATTCACCAGGGGAAGAAGCTGAGCTGCCGCTGTGACACCTATGGTCGATTCTGTCATGCAGCCGATCATCACACTGAGACCTAGTTCCCTGGCCTTCCGTATCATGCGTAAGGCGGGAGTCAGTCCTCCGCATTTCGACAGTTTAATATTTATCCCATCGAAATGACCGACACATTTTTTCACATCTTCCTCCCGCACACAGCTTTCATCCGCGATCAGGGGGATGGCAGACATTTCCTTTAATTCCTTCACATCCTGCCATTGATCTGGCGGCAGAGGCTGTTCAATGAATTCTACTCCCGCCTCTTCAAGCAACGGCATCAATTCCAGCGCACGTTTAAGGGTCCATCCGCTGTTGGCATCGATGCGGATCAGTGAACCGGAATTTTTTCTCACTTCCCTGATCATGGCTTCATCCTGTCCGGTGCCCAGTTTTACTTTATATACCGGCCAAGGAAGATCTTTGATTTTTCTGTGTATATCATCCGGTGAACTGATGCCCAGTGTATAACTGGTAAAAGGATATTTGAAATAATCGATCCCATATTGATAGTGAAAAGATCTTCCCCTCATTTTACAATAGAGATCATGGGCAGCACAATCCAATGCGGCTAAGGCAAAAAGGTTGCCCTGCATCAGGGGATATATGTGGTGCCATAACCTTTCTGGGTTATAAAATTCATAATCTTCAATGGCCTCTGAAATAATTGAAAAATCCTCTTTCAGTGAATCGATGGATGAATGATAATAAGGATTGGTTGTCGCTTCGCCAAACCCTGAGAAATTTTCATAGACCAGCTCAATAATTACGGTTTGAATGAAATCGTAAGTGTGTCTTGAAATACCGAAAGGATACCTGAGTTTCAGGTCGTATTGGTAGGCCACCAGGTCCATGAGAATAGCAATTATACTTCATAAAAAAAGGAATTTCTCAATACTTCCAGACTTTTGGGTATGGCGGTCATCGGATCTTCGTTGCCTTCAAATTCAAGCGAAATATACCCTTTATAACCGGCTTGTCTCATTATTTCGCCGATACGGGGATAGTCAAGATCCAGTGTATACCATTTGCCTCCGCCATAATACGTTTTCGCCTGCATCAGAATTGCCCGGTCAGCCAGCACCTCCAGTTGATCGTAAGGATCTTCCAGAAAATTTCCTGTATCAAGGGTGACCATCAACCAGGGTGAATCGATGGCATCAACGATCCGCTGAACACCCGCGGCGGTTCTTCCCAAACCCCAGTGATTTTCCAATCCGAGCACGACACCACATTTCTCGGCTGTGGGTATACATTGTTCGATTGAATCGATAACCCATTCAAATCCCTGATCCTCCGTATAGCCTTCCAGCACAGGCTCAATTCCCCTGTTGGCCATCAAATCATCAAAAGATTTTATAGTGCCCCATCTGCCTGTATTCAACCGCATGGTAGGAATGCCCAGCTTATAAGCCAGTTCGATCTGATGAATAGTCTTATTGACTTCTTCCTGCCTCTTTTCTTCATCGGGATAAACAAAACCCTGATGGGTTGAAAAGCCCATGATATCCAGGCCTGCATGAAAAGCCTGTTTTTTGATCTTTTGCAGATGGGCATTATCCTCCGAGGTCATTTGCACCAGGAGGAGCTCGATGCCGTCAAAACCTATCCTTGCCGCATGTTCGATGCAATAGGACATGGATTTTTCTTCCTTGGGCCCATCGAACTGCCAGAATGAATAGGATGAAACCCCGATAGGATTATGGCGGATGTTGCTTTTTTTGTCCTGTTGAGCACTTTCAGTTTTACAGGCACTCAAGCCCATTAAGCCGGCAGTCCCCAGCATGGAATTTTTAATGAAGGTTCTTCTGGATCGTGTCATATAATAAAAAAATTAAATTTTATTTGGGAAAATCTAACTACCTTGCCTCAGCAAATATTTCCCGTTCTACTGATTTATTTCAGTGACAATATATGAAAAATGGCACAACTATTAAAGAATATTTTCTTTACAAAAGAATCTACCATCTGGTTGAACCGGGATTGTGCCGTATCAGTTTTTCTTGAAAGGAGATAACAGAAGATAGATCATCGTACTCAGACATATTAATATTCCGAAAAATTCCCTGACCTTTTCAATATACATCGCTTCGGCCTGCATAGTACCGGTGATCGATGGAGCCCCCATTTTTAACCAGGCCCACAAATCGGGTAAGAGCAGGATCAGCCCGGCGAGGTATCCGGTAACACCGATATAAATAAGCACTTTATGACGAATCTGAATCAGACTCAATCCTAACAATACTGCAGGATATACATAAATGCCAAACCATAATAATCCATCCGGATCGTTCCATTGAAGGATCGCAAAAAGGGCAAAAAGAACGGCCAGTATAGAATGTATTACTTTCGTATATAGATTATTTGGACAGAAATTCCTGATGCCGGCACGCTATCCAAATCGTTCAGGGCTCCTGACGATCCTGGAAAGAGGACCATGACAGTGGAATCACGGTATTTATGATCTGTGTTAAATGTTCGAATCCATTCAGCACAGGTTATTTCATTTCTTCTATTTCCCGGATCAGTTCCCTGCTCTTCTTTTCGATCAACTGATTTTCCTCAATCAGCGATATAACAAAGCTGTTATCTTCATAATTGCCCCGCACCGCTTCAAAATCGACTTCTATGGCCTCCTCGCCACCTCCATGACCATACCCGATGCGGCTTCCCGGATCAAATTCTTTTTTTGCATCCGAAAGTATCATATTGTTCAAACGGACAGCATTCTTTTCCCATTCTTCGATAATTTCCCTGAGCCTTTCTTTCGATAAGTTATCGGCTGTCAGGTCGAACCGTTTGCCAAACAGATATAAGGCATACTTCCAGCAATTTTCAGGATATTGATCATACAATGCTTTGATCTGGTTCCGGATTTCATCAAGATCTTTCAGACGATCCTTTCGAATATCTTCCAGCAGGTCCTCTAACCGGTCCCTGGGAGCTACCAGTCCGGCAATGTCTACCCAGTTTTCAAAATCTACGGCAGGAAGGTCAGCAAATTCTCTTTTAAGATCAGAAAGCAAGCCGGACTTATCGAGGGCTGAGAGTTTTCGTATAAGCTGATTCCCGAGAAAAATCGGAAGTACCATTTCGTAATATTTCCGGCATGACTTAAGCATGAGCCTTTTTATCCTGGTGCCCTTGAAATTAACCGCCTCCTGCTCTTTTGAAGTTTTCTCATACAGATCATTTAAAATATCGATCCCACGAACCACATTACTTACCACATAGGGATTAAACAGGTCGAAATGGATCAGATCCAATTTTTCTGCTGCTTTTCTTCTGTCGCGTTTGGGCCATTTTTCACTGTCTCTTTTTGTTCCAACTGTGATCAGGTTCATGGCCGGAGTAAGCATGGTCCTCCCGCCTTCCACGGTCAGATAGGAGAAAGGGAGATCAGATGAATCAAAATTACCACCGTGTTTATCCATTACAACGGAATAACATCCAACCCGTGAAGGCCATAAAAGATAGGAAAATGATCCTGTTTTTGAGCCCCTTTCCACAATACCCTGGTGGACAGGACCCAGCTTATACATATGATTGCTCTGGTTGGTACCACTGCCTGCGTTATAGAAAGAATACATACCTGCAATCAATAAGGTGGATTTATGATGAGTGACAGTATAAGGACCACCAAACAAGCTAACTGCTTCACTGTGAAAGCCTTCCGAATTGGCAAATAAGACAGAATTTTCTGCTGAGAATTGTTTTCCGATCCGTACACCTTGTCCAACGAAACATTTATCGATCAAGGCTCCCGTATCGACCCGCGAACCGGATTGGATTATAAAATCCTTTGCAATCACTCCACTTCCAACAAAAGTCATATCCTCAGGATCCCCTATGATACTTCCATTTTCAAGATGAGTTGCTCCCTTGATCGTAACCCCCTTGCTTACCATCACATTTTTGATGGTGTTAACATTATGTATTGTTGAACCGGCCTCAACCTTTCCTTCCGATCCGGTCTTAGTCCGGCAGTAAGCGGTAATTTTATCCTTGATATGATCTGATAACCCGGTATTTTCCCTATGGATCACAAAGATATAAGCCAGTTGAGCGTACAGGCTGTCAAAAATGATCAGCTCTCTGCCACCTCCTTCATTTAATACCTCCACTTCGATGCCATTGCCAAACGAGGAGGTTCCTGAAACCGCGAGTTGATTGACATTTTCGATTATTACCTCTGATCCGATATGATAATTCGAAATTTTTCCCACATTGGCGATATATACATGATCATCAATCACGCATTGATGAATATGGCTGTTATAAATCCCTGCATTTCTAACCCCTTCAGCAGTATCGATCTGTTTTCCTGTTGCACCGATATGGCATGTACCGGAAAAATGTACATGATGCACATGCAGCGGATCAAATTCGGTATCCACCCTGATCCCGGACCAATCCGTTGAACTGCAAAGCTGATTTTCAAGTTGAAGGATTTCTTCTTTGGTTAATTGACGTAAAGCCATAAAAAAAATTATTTTATTTAGAACATAATTCTGATATCGGCCACCCGGCTGCCTCTCCCTGCCGTCAGTACCACCAAAGGATTGATATCAAGCTCGGAAATTTCCGGAAAATCGACTGCAAGCTGCGATAAACGATAAATACAATTTTTTATACTTTCTATATCCCTGGGAGTTTTCCCGCGTTCACCTTTCAAAATCGGATAACCCTTAATGGCTTTTATCATTTCCTCTGCATCATTTTCACTTACCGGAGCGACCCGGAAACTGACATCTTTAAAGATCTCAACAAAAACTCCGCCTAATCCGAACATGATCACATGTCCGAAGGATGGATCCTTTTTGATCCCCAGTATGATCTCTTCTCCTTCCTCACGTATCATCTCTGTAATCCACACTCCCCGGATCTCTATCGCCCTGTCTGCTTTTTTAACCTCTTCTATCATCGAATTGTATGCATTTTTAAGGTCAGCAGCGGAACCAATATTCAAAACAACTCCTCCTACGTCCGTTTTATGAACTATCTGATCCGACATGATCTTCATGACTACCGGATAACCGATTTCCTCTGCCGAATTTAAAGCCTCCTCTTCCGTAGTGGCGAGCTTTCCATTTAATACCGGTAATCCATAGGCCTTCAACAAACCGGTAGCTTCATCCTCTCCCATGAATTTTCTCTGCTTTTCCATGAAGTGGCCGATAATTTTTTTAACCTCCTCCCGGTCTACTTCCCTGATCTCGACAGGGTTTGAATTAAGACCCCTTATTTCATGATGGAACCGGTATGCACTGGCAAAAGATTTGCACATGGATTCCGGAAGGATATAATGTGGAATATTATTTTCAAGCAGGATATTTACTCCTTCCGCCACATCGGCCTCGCCCATAAAGGAGGTATAGACCGGTTTATCGGTTTCTTTAACCACTTTTACCACTTCTTCGGCAATCTCAGAGATGTTGGTCATGGATTGAGGTGTGAGAATAACAAAAATCCCATCGACTGAAGGATCATTGATCGCTCCTTTCAATGCGGTATTGTACCGGTCGGCCCTTGCATCACCGATCACATCCACAGGATTATTGATATTGGCTGTGGCTGGTAGTTTTTTCCTGAATAATGAAAGTGTTTCATCGGAAAATCTTGCAATCCTCAACTTTTCCCTGATAGCCGCATCGGTGGTCAGCACGCCGGGGCCTCCGGCATTGGTTATGATTGCTACCCGGTTATCTTCAGGCGGATTCTGATAAGCTAAGGCTATGGCCTTATTGAACATCTCCTCGATATTATCGCATCGTATGATTCCGGCTTGTGCAAAAGCGGCGTCACAGATATTATCCTGCCCTGCCAGAGATCCGGTATGCGAGGCAGCTGCCGAAGCTCCTTCCTCGGTTCGTCCCGATTTCAGTATAAGTACGGGTTTTCCGCTTTGGGTGATCACCTCCCTTGCGGCACTCATCAACGCCTTGCCATCGGTCACCTCTTCAAGATATAGGAGGATAACCTTCGTCTTTTCATCCTTCATCAGATAATACATGAGGTCGGTTTCATCGATATCCGCCTTGTTGCCAAAGCTGATGAATTTCGAAAAACCAATATGTTTGGCACGTGCATAATCGAGAACGGCCGTGCACAAGGCACCACTTTGAGAAAGAAAACCAATACTACCTTGCTCAGGCATCTGCCGGGCGAAAGAGGCATTCAATAAAATTTCCGGATCCGTGTTGATCACACCCAGGCAATTCGGACCAATAAAAGACATGTCGTATTTCCTGGCGATCTCTTTTATCTGTTCTTCCCGTACTTTCCCCTTCTCACCCACTTCCTTGAATCCGGCGGATATGATGATCACTGATTTAATTCCTTTCTGGCCGCATTGCTCAAGGGCCATATGGGCCACTGAGCTGGGAAAAACAATGATGGCCAGATCAACCGGATCTTCGATATCGATCACATATTTATAAGCTTTCACACCGGCAATATGTTTTTCCCGGGGGCTTACAGGATAAACCGCGGCCTGAATATCTTCTTTCAGGATATTGGCAAGAATATCGTAGGGAACGGTACCCTTGGTTTTCGTAGCACCCACAATGGCCACCGATTTAGGATAGAATATTTTTTCCAGGTTTTTCTGGCGTAGTTCAGATAGATCAGGCATAATTCAGGGGATTTTAATTGGCAGAAATTTGGGCGAAGATCACTTATCTCACGTAACCATGTATAAAGTCAACTGCACCATCAATCGACTGTATCTCAAGGGCTTTGTCCTGATCCATTTCTATATCAAATTCTTCCTCGAAACCCGCTACGAGCTCAAGACTCTGCATTGAATCGGCTCCCAGATCAAATATAAAATTGGCATCATCCTGAATTTCGGATTCATCCATTTTTAACACCTGGGCCACTACCTTCTTTACCTTGGATTGTACTTCCTGCTTTTCCATAAAAAGTCAATTTAATGGTTTGTTGTCTAAAAAATTTCACGTTTGAATATTCTATTTTATTATCAGAAATGCAAGTGCTTTTATAAAAGTTGTCCTGATGCCTGAAAAAATCTATCAGAGCCGGATAAGTATTATCAATTAATCAGGCAATATTCAATCCATCATTAAAGGGCTGATCAGGTATTTTATTCATCCTTATCAAAGACCAGAAATTTGATAGCAAGGATAAATGGCAGTGAAGATATGGTTATAGCCGACATACTCTTATCTTCTGATTTTTCTTCCATGCTGATAAAGAGCCTGTTTTTTTCAGGCTGTGCAGAACCATGAGTCTGAAGAAAAATCATTGAGGAAAATAACAGCATGGTTACCAGAAAAACGATACCTTTTTTTAACTGATCTGTCATCATAAAAATCATCTTCGAATCAAAAATCAAAAATATCGACTATGTCGAATCGATATATCATTATATATAATAGTTCTTCGCAATTTCAATACCAAATAATTAGTGCGCTGATAATGAGTCTATTATCAGATAACGGGTTGTTCAGAGTGTATTAAAACCGTACAATATTGTACGTACCGGAACATAAATCAAAACATGGATCGATAAGGTTTGTGCATAATGATAACCCGATTTTATTCCAATACCGTAAAACTTTAATGAAATAAGAAATATATTTATCCGGATTTTTTACAGGCTTAACAAATAAATACAATGAAGGGTCATCAATTTTTTAAGACACCTCCTTACTCAACCGGTCAACTATCATTACTCGTTATATTGAGGATCGCCATTGGCTGGCATGTTTTTTATGAAGGATATACCAAATTAATTAATCCGGACTGGTCTTCGATAGGCTATCTGCTTGACTCCAAAGGATGGTTCGCAGGGATCTTTCAGGGGATTGCCACCGACCCCAGTCTCCTGACCATAGCTGATACATTGAATATCTGGGGATTGCTGATCATTGGTTTCTGCCTGATGGTGGGTTTGTTTGAAAAAGCGGCAAGCATAGCAGCCATTATCCTGATCGGCCTTTATTATTTATCTCATCCGCCTCTGATCGGTTATCAATTTTCGGCCCCGGGAGAAGGCAGTTATCTTCTTGTCAATAAAAATCTGATCGAGATCTTTGCTGTATCCATCAACCTGGTATTCCCCAACAGTCGCCTGATAGGTCTTGACCGATTACTCTACCTGATCCGAAAAAATAAAAAATAATATATTATGGCTGAAAACAGAAAAAAGGACGAAGAAAAGAAATCCGGGATTTCACGAAGGGATATTCTCAAAGGACTTGCCACCATTCCCGTGGTGGGCGGTGTTTTATACAGTGCTTATCAGAAAAGAAAATATGATCAGGTACTGAAATCAGGCCTGTTCAATGAGATAGGAATAGATTTTGAAACCGGACCGGCAAGAAAACCCGTAACACCGAGAAGGGATCAACTGATCCGGCTGGGTATCATAGGCTTTGGTATCCGAGGAGAACAACTGGTCAGGGCTGCCGGTTATGCTACGGAAAACTGGTTGAATCTCCAGCAAGAACGCATTAATGAAGGCGGCAGCGATATAGCGCTCAATACTTTCAAAGCCCAGGAAAATTTAAATGTTGTTTTTAATGGCGTATGCGACATTTTTGAAATTGAGGCGGATATTGCTCAGAAAACCGTGAGCACCGGCGAATATCAGGCAAAAAAATATCATCACTGGAAGGATCTCATTTATGCTGATGATATTGATGCGGTAATTATTGCAACTCCTGATCACTGGCATGCCCCTATGGCCATTGAAGCGGCCAGAGCCGGGAAACATGTGTATGCAGAGAAGCCCATGACCCATAAAATGCAGGAAACTTATGACCTGTATGATATAGTCAAAGAATCGGGCATCACGTTTCAACTCGGACATCAGTTCCGTCAGACAGAAAGCTATGGAAAGGCCTCCGAGTTGATACGAAAAAATGTGCTGGGTAAAATTACTATGGTACAGACCAACACAAACCGGAATTCTGCCAACGGGGCATGGCAGTACCCTATACATCCGGAAGCCAGCAGGGAAACCATCGATTGGGATCTTTTTCTGGGAAATGCCCCTTCCATTCCTTTCAACAAGGATCATTTTTTCCGGTGGAGAAAATACTGGGAATACGGTACAGGACTCAGCGGTGATCTTTTAACCCACGATTACGATGCGATCAATCAGATCCTGAATCTAGGCATCCCGGAAAGTGTTACCGCCTCGGGTGGTATCTATTACTGGAAGGATGGACGGGAGGTGCCGGATGTATTCAATGTGCTGTTCGAATACCCTGACAGGGATCTTACCTTCCAGTACAGCGCTACGCTGGCCAATGAATACAACAGGCCCAATGTGATCATGGGGAATGACGCCACCATGGAGATAGGCAATACGCTTGCCGTCTATCCCGACCGGAGATCCGAACGTTACGGGAAAATTGCTGAACGGGGAACTATCAATCCTGAATTACCCTTGTTTTCCTATACATCCGGAGCCGAGGGGCTGGATGCCATCACCTCCGCTACCGAACGATACTTCGCCTCCAAGGGATTGCTGTATACCTTCAGAGACGGAATCCGGGTGGATGTTACCCATCTTCATATCGCAGACTGGCTCGACAGCATACGGGCAGAAAAACAACCGTCATGTGATATTGATTATGGTTTTGAAGAAGCGGTGTCGGCTCATATGGGTACCTTATCCTATAAACTCGGGCGCAGGGTGGAATGGGATCACGATAAAAATTTCTTTGCCAATGTAAGCTGGGATGAGGTTAATGAGATACTGAAAGGATGATTATCCTGCCGAAATATTCATTCATTGCGCTCATTCACTGCTATCATCGCGTGGATCGGGCTCTTCCCTTATAAGTTTATCCGTAAAAATATTGAATTCGCGGATAAATTCCCGATAATGTTTACCGGTTCCCGGTCCGCTGAATCCTGTATGGATCCTTCTTACCTTTCCCTTCCGGTCAATAAAAATCAATGTGGGAAAAGAAATCATACTGTTCAGCATGGGAAGAACTTCTTCCACTTCTTTCTTGTTTGATTTTCCGCCGAATACAAAATCATAGCTGATATCATACTTTTCGATCATTTTCCTGATCCGGCTGGAGGCATATTGAAGATCGTTCTTTCTTTCAAAGGCCATGGCAATGATCTCCACATCCCTATGCCAGTTTCTCTTATACCAGTCAGCAAGGAAACGGGTTTCATCCATGCAGTTGGGGCACCATGTACCAAAGATCTGAAGTATAACCACTTTATTCCGGTATTTGGGATCATCAAGAGATATCATTTTGCCATCCAGGTCCGGCAATTGAAAGTTTATCCGGTCGTATCCTTCTTTCAGATCAGTGAGCGAATAGGGATCGGGCAGTGAAGCCTCTTCATTTTTAACTCCATACCACGACTGATGCCATGTTTTTCCCGACCAGAATTCACCGTATAGTGTGTCTTCGTTGTGAATGCGTGCATGAAAAAGATAAGCATGTTCACCATCAAATGCACTGAGCTTTGCTTCAGCACCATCCACCTCACCTTCGAGAAAACGGTAATCACCGGTTTTTGTTAAGAAAGTGCCTTCCAGAAAATTTTCTGACTGATTAAAAATCCCCACCGCAGGCGATGAATCCTTTTCGGTTATGAAATACACTCCCCATTTGCCGGTGATATCCGCTTCCGGACTAGCCGGGTTTTCAGAAAACCTGTATGGAATATCATACTCGGCTTCAAACGGAATCCGATAATTGTCCAGGTAATTTTTTCGCCAGTATCCTTCCATGGATATACTACTATTGAGGCCCGCTTTTATCTGGCTGTCAAAAATATGCATGGGTAAGTGAATGGAATCGGTGCCTATCGAAACTTCATCGATATTGATCCTCTCCTCTCCATTGATCAGATCAATCTGTAAATAGGGATCACCCCATTCTAGCAGAAAATTAAACGGCAGTTCCTGATCCTGAAGATGTATCACACCACGCCATATTCCTTCTTCCGGAATAACCTGGATCTTCCTGGTTTTTTTTTCCGAGCAACCCCATGCAAGCATTGCAATAAACATCCCGGTCAATATCCCGGCCACTGAATATCTCATTCTTAATATTCTCTTTTTTATGGTTCTATAATCTGTTGTGTAAATTATCAGATAATGCGTTATCTTTTAACATATGTTTCTCCCACCGGCAAACTAACTATAATTATGCTTAATTTTTGCATTATTTATAACTGACATTTCACTTTTCATAGAAAATTATTTCCTTCTTTAGTGATATAATACAATAATTCCTTATTTTATTTATATTTTTTATACTGATAAGAACAAATATTTCCCCGATCATAGTATTAAAAATCAAATTTTCTTATATTTTGGAAAAAAGTGGGGCAAAGTGGTATAAAGTGGTTGATTATGCCATTTGTTTTCCTATATTTGTAATCTAAGTGTTAACAGATTCGGCCGATGACATTTTTCACAAGTGAATATGATTGTAAGCTTGATGCAAAGGGAAGACTTGTGCTGCCTTCAAGGATCAAGGCCAGTCTGCCGGAAAGCTCCAGCGATGAACTGGTAATCGGCCTGGGATTCGAAAAATGCCTTGTGGTCTATCCAATTCTCGAATTCAGGAAAATATATTCAAGGATCTCAGGACTGAATGAATTCAACCCTGAATATCGTCGGTTACAAAGGAACTTTTTCAGGGGCAACACGGTGGTTGAACTGGATAATTCCGGACGGTTCCTGATACCCAAACCCATGCTCCAGTACGCTCAACTGAAAAAAGAGGTCATTGTGGTTGGAATGGGTAACCGGGTAGAATTATGGAGTTCTGACTTATACAAGGATCAATTATATACCGATCAGACAGAGTATTCTGAAAAAGTTCAGAAATATCTTGATATATAACTGATATGCCGTACCATGTCCCGGTATTACTTAAGGAATCGATCCAGGGACTGGATATTCATCCGGATGGAATTTATGTAGATGTTACTTTCGGGGGTGGAGGACATTCCCGGGAAATATTGAAAGAATTGGGAAATGGCAGATTGATCGCTTTTGATCAGGACAGTGATGCTGAAAGCAATTTCAGCAGCATGGATAACCCGAATATTACTTTTATAGCAGGAAATTTCAGGCATTTGAGAAGATACTTAAAACTATATGGCATAGATTCTATTAATGGATTACTGGCTGATCTGGGTATATCCTCCTACCATATCGATCAACCTGACAGGGGTTTTTCAACCCGTTTTGAAGGTGTGCTGGATATGCGAATGGATAAAAACTCCAGCCTTACCGCCAGGGATATAGTCAACGATTATTCCAGGGACCAGTTACAGCGGGTATTTACAGAATACGGTGAAATCAGAAATGCCAAAGCACTTACCCAAGAGATCCTGAGATCGAGGGTCAACAATCCGCTGAATACCACCACCGATCTGGTCAACTTACTGAACCGATTTGTAAAAAGTAAAAATCGATATAAATACTTTGCCCAGGTTTTTCAAGCCTTAAGGATAGAGGTTAATGATGAAATCAATGCATTAAAGAAACTGCTGGGTCAGACCTCCGACTTATTGGTCAGTGGAGGACGTATGGCCGTCATTGCCTACCATTCACTGGAAGACAGACTGGTCAAGAATTTTATCAATAAGGGAAACTTCGAGGGAAAGGTGGAAAAAGACATTTATGGTAATTTCAGTAAACCGATGAAAGCCGTAAACAGAAAACCCATCACACCATCACAGGAAGAAATTTCCCTGAATCCAAGGGCGAGAAGTGCCAAATTAAGAATTGCAGAAAAGATTTAGCTATGGCCGGAAATACATATAAAGTAAAGAATAATCGGGAATCAGGCAGGGAAAGCCTGTTTTCATGGATTCAGAACAGTATAAATCTGGATAATCTGCTAATGGAGGGGATTCCGTTAAAATACATTCCACAGATCCTGTTCATAACCTTTATTATCATCTTTTATATCGGCAATAATCATTATGCCGAACGGATTACCAGAAAGATCGAGTCACTCGAAACAGAGGTTGAAGAACTCCGTGCCGATTATACTTCATTGAAAGCCGATTATATGTATTCCAGCAAACAATCCGAAGTAGCCAAACGGGTGCTGGATCTCGGATTAAAAGAAAATGATACACCACCAATCAAAATCATAATCAAGGAAGGTGAACATTAGAAGATCCATATTATTAAGAGTAAGGGCGGCATTCCTGTTCTTTTTCCTGTTCGGTGCGGCTGTTGTATACCGAACTGTACATCTGCAGGTGGTCGAAGGGGAAAAATGGGAGAATATGGCCAACGAAATCGGTCTTCAGTACAAAACCATCAAAGCCACCAGGGGAAATATTTATTCGGATAACGGCAGCCTTCTTCTAACCTCGCTCCCTTTTTACCGGCTGGCTTTTGATCCGACAATTATTCCCGATGACCTTTTTAAAGAGGATATAGATTCACTGAGTCTTCTCTTAAGCCGGTTTTTCAAGGATAAGAGGGTTTCCGATTACAAAAGAATGATCGAAAATGCCCGGTTGAAGGGCCGGGAATATATCGTATTAAACCGTACCGAGATCACCTATCAACAGAAAAAAGAAATGGAGCACTGGCCTATTTTCCGGAGAGGGAGGCTCAAAGGCGGGGTTATATTTGAAAAGATCGACAAACGGTTTTATCCATTCTCCTACCTGGGATATCGGACCATAGGATATATCAACCAGAACAACCAAGGCGCGGGCCTCGAATACAGTTTCAATAAATATCTTGCCGGGCGGGACGGGGAAGCACTTTTCAGAAAGGTTTCAGGGGGCAGATGGCGACAGGTATACGATGGATCGGAAGTGAGGCCCGAAGACGGCCTGGACATCCTGACCACGCTTGATGTAAATCTTCAGGATGTAGCTCAATCGGCTCTGTTGAGGGCTCTGGAGGAACATGAGGCCGATTACGGTTGTGTCGTGGTCATGGAGGTGCAATCCGGTGCAATAAAAGCCATGGCGAACCTGAGCCGCACTTCCACCGGAAAATATGCAGAAAGATACAACTATGCCGTAGGCAGTCAGGGACTCACTGAGCCGGGATCCACCTTCAAACTCGCTTCCATGATCGCACTGCTTGAAGAAACTGATATTTCCCTGGAAGATAGTGTTGAAACCGGTGACGGGCAATATCAATACTATGACAGGACTATGCCAGATCATAAGCCGGGCGGATTCGGCAAAATTACTGTAAAGGATGGTTTTTCCAAATCCAGCAATATCGCCATTTCCAAGCTGGTCTATGCCCACTTCAATAATAATCCGCAACGTTATATTGATCATCTTAAAAGTATGGGACTGGGTAAGCCCATTGGATTTCAGATGATCGGAGAAGGTCATCCCTATATCAAGGAACCCTCCGATAAAACATGGAGTGGTGTAAGTCTGCCCTGGATGTCCATAGGTCATGAACTGATGATGACCCCCCTGCATACGCTGACCTTTTACAATGCCATAGCCAATAACGGCAAGATGATCCGGCCGATCATTGTAAAAGCCACCATGAAAGCAGGAGAGATCAAGCAGCGGTTCAGGCCCTCGGTCCTGAATGAAAAGATCTGTTCTGACCGCACGCTGGAAAAGGTGAAACTCTTACTAAGGGCAGTGGTGGAGGAAGGAACGGCATCCAATATAAAACATAGCCATTATCCTATTGCAGGCAAAACAGGAACCTCGCAGAAATTAATTAACAGGAGGTATTCCAGGAATTATTACACTTCCTTCGTTGGGTATTTCCCTGCCGATCAGCCTAAATACTCATGTATTGTGGTTATCGATAATCCAAAGGGTTACAGGCAGTACGGCAGTGATGTGGCTGCTCCCGTTTTCAAGGAAATCGCCGACAACATATATGCCAGGGACCTTGAAATGCACGAACCGCTACCTGATAATTTTTATGTCGATCACAGTATTTTCCCGGTAATACGGAGCGGGTATATAGATGATCTCCAGCTTTTATGTAATAAAATGGGGGTTTCCAACCATGCAAAGGAAGAATCCGAATGGGTAGTGACCAGGACTTCTGCTAATTCGGTGCAATGGGTTCCCAATAAAATTTCACCCGGGAGAGTGCCCAACGTGGAAGGGATGACCCTGAGAGACGCCCTGTATCTTCTTGAAAACGAAGGGCTGAAGGTGTATTATTCGGGTAATGGCAGGGTAATAGAACAATCGCGGCCACCCGGGACCAAAGCGTTAAAAGGAAGCAGTATTAAACTTGACCTGGGCTGATGGTGATACTTAAAGACATATTGTATAATGTATCCTTGCTGGCTACCAGAGGGAATATGGAGCAAGCCATTGAAGATATCCAGTTTGATTCCCGTAAGGTAGCGATGGGTTCATTATTCATTGCCATCAGGGGGACCCAGACGGATGGCCATGAATACATCGACGAGGCAACCCGGGATGGGGCTGTAGCGGTCGTATGTGAAAAATTGCCTGATGAACTCAGGGATGGAATCACCTATGTCAGGGTTAAAAACAGCGCAGAAGCCCTTGGTTTTATAGCTTCCAATTATTTTGATAATCCATCCGGGAAATTAAAGCTGGCGGCAATAACCGGGACGAACGGGAAAACCACCACGGTTAACTTACTTTTCCAGTTATTCCGGAAACTGGGTTACAACACAGGACTTTTATCGACGATCCATAATAAGATCAACGACCAGGAGATAGCAGCTACTCACACCACTCCCGATGCGATTCAGCTCAATGCATTGATGGCCGAAATGGTAAAGGCAGGTTGCACCCATTGTTTTATGGAAGCCAGTTCGCATGCTATCCAGCAGAAACGGATTACCGGTTTACACATCGATGTAGCCGTTTTTACCAATATCAGCCACGACCACCTGGATTATCATAAAACCTTCAAGGATTATATCAATGCCAAAAAGCTTCTCTTCGATTTTATGCCTTCAGAATCCTTCGCATTGATCAACAAGGATGACAAAAGGGGCAAAGTGATGATTCAGAATACAAAGGCAAAAAAGAAATCGTTTGCTATCCGTTCAATAGCGGACTTCAGGGGCCGAATCATTTCCAATACATTCGATGGGCTTGAAATGGATATCGATGGCATCAATGCCTGGTTCCCGCAGGTAGGTGAATTCAACGCCTATAATATTCTTGGTGTATATGCCACGGCAATCTTACTTGAAGAGGATCCAATGGAAACCGTTACGGCCCTTTCATCATTGGAAAAGGTGCCCGGCCGGTTTGAAATGGTATACCCTGAATCTGGAATAAATGCCATTGTCGACTATGCCCATACACCCAATGCGCTGCTAAATGTGTTATCTACAATAAGTCAATTACGCACAGGTAACGAAACCCTGATTACGGTGGTGGGCTGCGGGGGCAATCGTGATCGTGCCAAAAGGCCCCTGATGGCCGATATTGCCTGCAAATACAGTGATAAAATCATATTCACTTCCGATAATCCGAGACATGAAGATCCGGAGAAGATAATCGAAGAGATGCAGGCAGGGGTCAAACCGCAGCATTATAAAAAAACGCTGGTGATCATTAACCGGAAAGAAGCAATTAAAACAGCCTGCAGTACGGCAGGCAAGAACGATATTATACTTGTGGCTGGAAAGGGCCATGAAACCTATCAGGAAATCAAAGGAGTGAGACATGATTTTGACGACAGGACGGTACTTAAGGAAATGCTTGATTTAATGGTGAACTGAGTATGCTTTATTATTTATTTGATTATCTGGACAAGCAATATGACCTGATCGGGGCCGGGGTGTTCAAATACATCACCTTCAGGGCGGGTATGGCCACTGTCCTTTCCCTGCTGATCACCATCACTTTCGGAAAAAATATTATTCTATTTCTAAGAAAGAAGCAGGTAGGTGAACGGATCCGTGACCTGGGCCTCACAGGACAAACAGAAAAAAAAGGTACACCCACTATGGGTGGAATAATGATGGTGCTGGCTATTATATTACCTACCCTCCTTTTCGCCAAACTGGATAATGTATACATCATTCTTTTACTGGTGGCCACCATATGGATGAGCATAATCGGGTTTATCGATGATTATATAAAAGTTTTCAAAAAGAGTAAAGAAGGCCTGCGGGGCAAGTTTAAAATTTTCGGACAGGTCGGGCTTGGTCTTATTGTGGGGTTCACCCTTTATTTTCATGACGATGTGGTGGTAAGAGAATTTGACAGTCAACAGGAGGCGGAAGAGTTAACCGTACCGGCTGAGCGGGTAACGGGTTATATAGACACGAAGTCAACGATTACCACCATACCGTTTTTCAAGGATAATGAATTCGACTACAACCTGCCCTTCATACCCGATGAACTGACCTGGTTGATTTACGTGGGTATTGTTATTATCGTGATTACGGCTGTCTCCAATGGAGCCAATATCACGGATGGAATTGATGGCCTGGCAGCGGGCAGTTCAGGCATAATCGTGCTCACCCTGGCCATTCTGGCTTATATATCCGGGAATGTGATCATCTCGGATTATCTGAACATCATGTATATTCCGGAATCCGGCGAGCTTGTGATTTTCTGCACCGCACTTGTAGGTGCCTGCGTCGGATTTTTATGGTATAATGCTTATCCAGCTCAGGTTTTCATGGGTGATACAGGCAGTTTATCGCTGGGTGGGGTGATCGCAGTACTGGCTTTGACAATAAGAAAGGAATTATTGATACCCCTGCTATGCGGCATATTCCTTATTGAAAATTTGTCCGTCATCATGCAGGTCTCATACTTTAAATATACGAGGAGAAAATATGGAGCCGGACGACGGATCTTTCTGATGTCACCACTTCATCACCATTACCAGAAAAAAGGTTTACATGAAACCAAGATTGTAACCAGATTCTGGATAGTCGGTATTTTGCTTGCCATTTTAACATTAGCGACTTTAAAACTCAGGTAAATGGACGAAGATAAAAGAATAGTCATACTGGGAGCGGGAGAAAGTGGTGTAGGCGCTGCTTTACTGGCCAGGGCAAAGGGTTACGTTCCCTTTGTATCCGATTCCGGCAAGATTAAGTCCAATTATAAAAAACTCCTCTTTGAAAACTCTATTTCGCATGAAGAAGGCGTACACAATGAGGATTTTCTGCTGACTGCGGATGAAGTGATAAAAAGCCCCGGCATACCCGATAATATAACCGTCCTGGATAAAGTCAGAGAAAAAGACATCCCCATCTATTCTGATATTGAGTTTGCAAGCCGTTTCACCAATGCAAAAATAATTGCCATTACAGGTACAAACGGGAAAACCACTACTTCCCTGCTGACTTACTATGTATTGAAACAGGCCGGATTTAATATTTGCCTGGCCGGCAATATGGGTATCAGTTTCGCCAGGGAGGTGATTAAAGACAAATACGATTATTATGTACTTGAAGTCAGCAGTTTCCAGCTCGATCATATAAAATATTTCAAACCCGATATTGGGGTCATACTGAATATAACTCCGGATCATCTCGACCGGTATGATTATAACTTCGACAGATACGTCCGGTCAAAATTCAGGATATCTGAAAATATGGAAGAAGAAGATGTGCTGATCTATAATGGAGAGGATCCCGTAATCAACGATTACCTTACTTCCCATCCGGTAACTCCCCATACCCTGAGTATGGCATTACATAAAATGCCGCATGTGAATGGATTTTTAAACGGGAAATATCTGAAATTCAACTTACCCATAAAACCGGCCAGGGAAGTCAAGATCAATCTCAGCCAGCTTCCTCTCAGAGGACCTCACAACATGGTGAATATGATGGCCTGTATAATGATAGCAAAATTACTGAATGTGTCGGACAGGAAACTGAGAGCAGGCCTTAAATCATTTGTCAATGTTCCTCACCGGCTGGAATTTTTGGGTGAATTAAACAAAGTTGTCTTTTATAACGATTCAAAGGCAACCAACCTGGATGCCACTATTAAGGCGCTGAACAGCTTTGATCAGCCTATTATCTGGATAGCAGGTGGCATTGACAAAGGGAATAATTATCAGCTTATAACCTCCCTGATCAGGGATAAGGTAAAAGGGATAATATGTCTTGGAGAGGATAATGGTAGAATATTAGATGCCTTTAAAGACCATGTAGATCCTATAATGGAAACCAAAGAAATAAAAAAAGCAGTGAAAAAGGCGTATAAACTGGCTGATCCCGGAGATGTAATTCTCTTATCGCCGGCATGTGCCAGTTTCGACCTGTTCAAGAATTACGCCGACCGGGGTGATAAATTTAAAAAAGCGGTAGGCAACCTGATGAGTAAAAAAGAAAAAAGCGAAAAGTAGGATTATGTTTAAAACGTGGATAGAAAAACATCTTAAGGGGGACCCGATAATATGGTTCATCGTCATATTATTATCGGTGCTGAGCATATTTGTGGTTTACAGTGCTACCGGAACCCTGGCGTACCGCAGGATGGAAGGCAACACAGAATATTATCTTTTTAAGCATTCCCTGCTGGTTTTCTTAAGCCTTTTAGCGATGTGGTTAGCCCACAAGATCGATTACCGGTATTACTCCCGGCTGTCGAGGCTCTTTTTATGGATTTCCGTTCCCTTATTGATCTTCACATGGAAATTCGGCACTACCTTTAATGAAGCATCGCGTTGGCTTACCATTCCCATCATTAACCAGATTTTTCAGCCTTCCGACCTGGCAAAACTTGCCCTGATCACCAACCTGGCCTCCATGCTTTCCAAGAGGCAGCAAAACATTAATGATTTCAAGGATGCCCTGATACCCATGCTGTTATGGAGCGGGTTGATCTGCGGACTTATCGCTCTGACCGACTTCTCATCGGCCATCCTGCTTTTAATTACCTGTCTGCTGATCTTATTTATCGGTCGTGTACCGGTAAAATATCTTGCTTTGCTGGTGCTTGTAGGTATGCTGGCGGGTGCACTTGCTTTCAGCATCGGACAACGGGGCGAAACCGTAATTTCCAGGGTTAAAGAATATATGGATCCTACGGAGATCCCTTTCCAGGCGAAGCAATCTTACATTGCCATTACCACGGGTGGAATATCCGGGAAAGGTCCGGGTAACAGCGATCAGCGGAATTTCCTTCCTCACCCCTATTCAGATTTTATTTATGCCATAATCATTGAGGAATACGGATTGATTGGAGGCACGACAGTAATGATTTTATACCTGGCCTTGCTCTGGAGAGGAATACTCACTGCCTCCAAAAGTGACCGCGCCTTCGGCGGACTTTTATCGGCAGGATTGAGCTTTGCTCTGGTATTACAGGCGATGATCAACATGGGAGTGGCCGTCGGGCTGGGTCCTATCACGGGATTGCCGCTTCCCCTGGTAAGCATGGGCGGCACTTCTCTGTTATTTACGGGCATTTCGCTTGGGATCATACTCAGTGTAAGCCGGGGAGAAATCGATGAAATGGAACATCTTTCAAATGATATAAAAAATGTGCCAAAAGCGGCCTGATATATTTTAACAGATGATAAACAGATGATAAAAAGGAATGAAAAATATCGGATAATTATTAGCGGAGGAGGCACAGGAGGCCATATTTACCCTGCCCTGGCCATCGCTGACCGTATACGGGAAAAATATCCGGATTCTGACATCCTTTTTGTGGGAGCATTCGGGAAAATGGAGATGCAGAAGGTTCCGGAAGCCGGTTATCCGATTAAAGGAATCTGGATCAGCGGTTTTCAGCGAAAAATAACGCTGAAAAACCTTCTGTTCCCGCTAAAATTACCGGTAAGTCTGTTCCAGGCCTTTATAATTGTTCAAAAATTCAAACCCCGCATCGCAATCGGGGTTGGCGGCTATGCATCAGGTCCTTTGTTATGGATTGCCAGCTTGAAAAACCTGCCTACGCTTATTCAGGAGCAGAATTCATTTCCAGGCATAACTAACCGGATCCTGGGCAGGAGGGCAGACAGGATATGCGTTGCCTACACAGGGATGGAAAAATATTTCCCTGAACAGAAAATCACATTGACCGGTAATCCTGTCAGGACGGATATCCGGAATATCGATTCCTATAGGGATGAAGCCTGTGAATTTTTCAACCTTTCTCCATTGAAGAAAACCCTTTTTGTCATGGGTGGAAGCCTGGGTGCCAGAACGATCAACCTGAGTGTTTTCAATAAAATTCAACGGGTTATCGATGAAAACATTCAACTGATCTGGCAGATAGGCAGGATCTACTTTAATGAGTACCAGGATAAACTGACCGGGATCGATCAGGAAAATATCAGGACCTTTGAGTTTCTAAGGGAAATCAACCTGGCTTATGCCCTTTCCGATGTGGTAGTTTCAAGGGCTGGGGCCCTGTCGATTTCAGAGTTATGCATTGCAGCAAAACCTTGTGTATTCGTGCCTTCACCCAATGTGGCGGAAGATCATCAAACCAGAAATGCAAAAGCTCTGGCAGACAGAGATGCTGCAGTGATGGTCACGGATAAAGAAGCTCCCGAAAAAATGATGGATACGGCTGTCGATCTGATTTTCGATGTGGAAAGATGCCGTATCCTGAGCAGGAATATCCATAAAATGGCAGTTCCGGATGCCACTGACAGGATAGTAGACGAAATCGAAACTTTATTGAATTGAGTATTGAAAATAAACATATCATATATTTTGTCGGGATCGGAGGGATCGGAATGAGCGCTTTGGCCCGCTGGTTTAAAAGTCAGGGAAAAACCATTGCCGGCTACGACCGGGTCAGGACTCCTTTGTGCGAACAACTTGAAAAAGAAGAGATCATCATTAGCTATGAGGATGATTCCGGCATGATTCCTCCTGTTTTTAAAGAAAACAAGGAACAAACCACCATCATATATACGCCTGCAATTCCGGAAACCAATCATATCCTCAGCTATTTCAGAAAGGAAGGATATGAAATAAAAAAACGTTCACAGATATTAGGTGAGATCACGGCCAATCATTTTACCATTGCCGTAGCGGGCACACATGGTAAAACCACCACGAGTGCCTTCATAGCCCATATACTTAAAAAGGCGGACCTCAACATGGTCTCATTTATCGGTGGAATCACTGTGAATTACAACTCAAATCTGGTGGTAAACCAAAAACAGGATGATGCACTGAAAATCGTTGTGGAAGCCGATGAATTTGACCGCTCTTTTCTCACATTGAATCCTGACATCGCCATACTGACCGCATTGGATCCGGACCATCTGGATATTTACGGGGATGAGAAAAAAATGATAGAAAGCTACGATCAATTCCTTAACCAGGTTAAGGAGGGGGGCACCCTGATTATTAAAAAAGGCTTGAGTGACAGGATGAAACCAGGCAGGGAAGCTTCCATGAATCTGATTGAATATAATTTTGATCACAATCCGGTACGGGCTGACAATATACGGCTGGAAAAAGAGGAAACAAGGTTCGATTATCTAAGTCCTGAAATAAACATTGAAAATATCCCGGTATCCTTTTCCGGATTCCATAATGTGGAAAACGCAATCGCCGCTATTACTGCCTGTATTCAATTAAACATTGCTCCGGAGCTTATCAAGTCGGCGCTGGCCAATTTCAGAGGTATTAAAAGAAGATTCGAATACATTATATATACCGATCAAATTGTATTCATTGATGATTATGCACACCATCCGGAGGAGATACGGGTATTCCTGGAATCGGTAAAACAGATTTTTGGAAACCGCAGCATCACGGCAGTCTTTCAACCCCATCTCTATTCCCGGACCCGTGATTTTGCCGGCGAATTTGCCAGGAGCCTGGAACTGGCCGATGAGATTATCCTGCTGGAGATCTATCCGGCACGTGAAAAACCGATCGAAGGGGTAAGCGCTGACCTCATATATGATAAAATCAGGGATAAGAAAAAGTTTAAGTGTTCCATGGAAGAATTAATTCAGGTCATCAAAGAAAAAGACCTTGACATATTGGTAACGATCGGAGCCGGAGATATCGATTCGATGGTGATTCCGATTAAAAGAATGCTTGAAGAAAAATATGAAATATCTGCATAAAATAAAGAAGGAAATAAAAACTGTGGCGATCATTCTGTTTGCCTTTTCCGCTATTGCTTTTGTCGAAAAAAAGCAGGATAACCAGGTGTGCAGGGATATATCCATTCTGATCGATTATAATGATTCCAATTATTTCCTAAATAAAGAAGACATCTATCAGTTGATCACCTCCAATGAAAGTGTATTTCTCATCGGATCGACATACAATAAGATCGATCTTAAACAAATTGAAACCCGTGTAGGCATTAATGAATACGTTTCCAGGGTAGAAGCTTACAACGATCTCAGGGGGCATATTACCATCGATGTAACGATCTCAAATCCTGTAGCAAGACTGGTTATCGATGGTGAAAAGGATCTATACATCTGTGAGGATGGAACACTTATTCCCACCTCTGAAAAACATACTTCGAGGGTTTTATTGATCAGCGGCAATTATCTGAAGGAAGTATCCAAAAAGAACCTGGAGGAAGATCCCACATTTGATAAGCTTCTCAACCTGGTTGATTACATCCATGCGGATGACTTTTGGAGAGCCCAGATTGCCCAGCTTGTTGTGGATGAAGAAGGTTCTATCGTCATGTATCCTCAAGTTACCAAACAGTACATAGAGTTCGGGAAAGCAGAAGATATAGAAAATAAATTTACCAAACTTAAAACCTTTTATAATACCATACTGCCCTATAAAGGCTGGAACTATTATAACAGGGTAAATATAAAATACGAAGATCAAATTGTCTGTGAATAAATATTATCAAAATGGAAAAAGATAAAATCATAGTAGGTCTCGATATCGGTACTACAAAAATATGCACCATTGTCGGACGTAAAAACGAATATGGCAAGCTGGAAGTACTTGGCATGGGCAAAGCCGTCTCGGATGGCGTGGTCAGAGGAATAGTGACCAACATCGATAAAACGGTTTTCGGTATCGAATCGGCCATTAAGGAAGCGGAAGACCAGTCGGGAATTAACATCCGGGTGGTTAATGTAGGGATTGCCGGCCAACATATAAAAAGCACCATTCAGCATGGTGGCATAACCCGGAATTCTTCCCATGATGAAATCACCCTGGAAGATATCAACCGGTTGACCAATGACATGTACAGAACCGTGACCCCTCCGGGAAGTGAAATAATACATGTCATGCCCCAGGATTATTATGTCGATTTTGAAGATGGAATTAAGGATCCTGTAGGGATGACCGGGGTAAGACTTGAAGCCGATTTCCATGTGATCACTGCACAGACAAACGCCATAAATAATGTAAATAAGTGTGTAAAAAGAGCCGGACTTGAGATCGAAAACCTTATTCTTGAACCACTCGCCTCTTCTTTATCGGTATTAAGCGAGGATGAAAAGGAAGCGGGTGTCTGCCTGGTAGATATTGGTGGCGGGACAACGGATATAGCCATTTTCCATGAAAGTATTATACGGCACACTGCGGTAATACCCTTTGGGGGGGACATCCTGACCTCGGACATCAAGCAGGGATGCATGGTGATGCATCATCAGGCAGAGCTTCTTAAAACCAAATATGGAAAAGCTATTGCCGAGGAAGCCAGTCCCAATGAGATCGTATCCATTCCCGGTCTGAAAGACCGGCCGCCCAAGGAAATATCCATTAAAAACCTCGCCCATATTATTGAAGCCAGGATGCAGGAGATCATAGAGCTGATCCATGCCGAAGTGATCACTTCAGGGTATGAGGAAAAACTCACCGGCGGGATCATTCTTACCGGAGGCGGTGCCCAGCTGGGCTGTATCAAGCAGCTGGTTGAGTACATGACCGGTATCGATACCCGGATAGGTTATCCCAATGAGCATCTGGGCAAAAGCAAAGTAGATGCCGTGAAGAGCCCGATGTTTGCTACTACGGTAGGTCTGGTACTTTCAGGGTTCAAGGCCCTGGATGAAAGAGATAACCGGTACATGAAAGTGGCGGGGTCGGCTGACTATCACAGCAATAAATACAGGAAAGACAGAAAACAACCCGGAAATGATTTCTTCAAGAAGATCATTGAAAAAACCAAAGGCCTTTTGATAGATGATATTGACGAAAGGCAGGATTATTAAAATGAATTAATGAAACTAAACTGGAGGACATAATTATGAGTACGTATCAATTTGATATTCCAGCACACCATAAATCAATTATCAAGGTAATTGGTATAGGAGGTGGCGGCAGCAATGCCGTAAATCATATGTTTAATCAGGGGATCAGAGGTGTGGAATTCATCATCTGTAATACGGATCTGCAGGCCTTACAAAGCAGCCCGGTACCCAACAAACTTCAGATCGGTACCAGCCTGACCGAAGGTCTTGGTGCTGGTGCCAATCCGGAAGTGGGCAGGAATGCCGCCATCGAAAGCAAGGAGGAGATCCGCGACCTGCTGAGCGAGAACACCAGGATGGTGTTCATCACGGCCGGAATGGGAGGCGGCACCGGTACAGGAGCAGCACCCATAATAGCAAGAATAGCAAAAGATCTGGATATTCTCACCGTAGGGATCGTAACCCATCCCTTCAAGTTTGAAGGATCGAAAAAGGCAATTATTGCACATGAAGGGATCAGGGAGCTCCAGGAAAACTGTGACACGGTGCTGGTGATCCTGAATGATAAATTGAGGGAAATTTACGGAAACCTGCCGGTTACCAAGGCTTTCGCGGAAGCAGATAATGTGCTGACCACCGCAGCCAAGGGAATCGCAGAGATTATTACCGTATCGGGTTATGTGAACGTTGATTTTGAGGATGTAAAAACCGTGATGAATGATTCGGGGGCTGCGGTAATGGGGTCTGCCACCATATCCGGTGATGACCGGGCCATCAAAGCGGCTGAACAGGCTATTTCATCTCCTCTTCTTAACAACACCGATATTCATGGTGCGAAAAAGATCCTTCTCTCCATTACTTCTGGGGAAAAAGCAGAACTTCAAATGGATGAATTAACAGACATTACTGATTACATCCAGGAAAGAGCAGGAGATGAAGCTGAAGTGATTTTTGGCCATGGGGTAGATGCCAACCTCGATGAAGCCATCAATGTTACGGTGATCACTACGGGATTTCAGAGGAACATTCCGGATGAAGATGAGGATGAAAAAAGAAGAGTGATCGATCTTGAATCAAGTAAGCAAATCAAATTATTTGATGAAAATCTGCTGGAAGATAAAGATAAACCGGATAAAAAGTCTCCGTCATGGAGTGAACAGAATAAACCGGAGGAAAACCGGGGATATGCATTTGAAAAACCAGGGTCCGGCAGCGGAGGCGAAGAGGAAAAGCCCAAAAAGGATAAGATCTTTCTCCGGGTGGATAAAGAGGAAACTGAAGGCAAAAGCAAACAGGAGGCACATCCTGTGCAGAATCCGGTGGACCGCCTGAGCCTTGAAGAAAAAAGAAACCTTCTTTTGAAGCAGGCAAAAGAAAGATCGGAAAAACTCTCTAAAGTTAAAAATTATTCGGTCAGCGATGATGAATACCGGGAAAAGTGGGATGTGCCTGCCTATCTTCGTAAAAAGGTAAAACTGGAAGTTGTGCCTCATTCCTCGGAACATGAAATTTCACGGTACAATCTGAATGATGATAACCAGATCCTCGGAAACAATAAGTTTCTGCACGATAATGTAGATTAATTGCGGCAGGGATTGGCCAGGAACGGTTAATCATCGTAAACCTCCATTTATAAGGAACCGGGATAATTTGTCCTCCCCCTGTTCCTTTTTTTTAATAACTATTCGCCGGGTATCAGGATTAGATGTGAAAAACCGGATTACCTCCTCTCCCGGAGTTCCCGGATGCCGCATTGGGGCATACCCCCTAATATGCCGTTTTTTATATGTCACTTCGAATTAAAAGGCAGTCATATCAATGCTGATGCGATGGGCATACCTCCGGGGCAATATAAACTACACATATTCATTGTGGAGGCAACCTCGACCGCGAACCGGAGTTTTTTTCGGGGAAGTGATGCTGTAAAAAGTCCAGTGCATTTTTGCCTAACAATAGAGTATTTTTGCCCATAAATTGTAATTCTTGTTCAGAACTATATTTTTGTTATTCCTTAGTCAATAAATGATTTTTTGTTATGAACATCGATTTATCAGGTAAAAATGCATTGGTATGCGGAAGCACTGACGGTATTGGTAAGGCAATTGCCCTCGAACTGGCAGAATTAGGCGCCAGTATTACCCTCTTTGCCCGAAACCAGGATAAACTGAAATCCACCATCAAACTCCTCGACACCTCCGGATCTCAATCCCATGATTACCTGATGGCTGATTTTTTCGATACGGAAGCAGTACAAAAAACCATAAATAAGAAGGTCGAATCCGGTAAAATATATCATATCCTGGTCAATAATACGGGTGGTCCCCCTCCGGGTACCGTTTTTGATGCCACAGCGGAAGAATTTCTTAAAGGCTTCAATGCGCATTTGATTAACAATCAGCATCTGGTCCATGCCCTTGTACCCGGGATGAAAAATGAAAAATACGGCAGAATTATTAATATTATCTCCACATCGGTACGGGTGCCCATTCCCGGACTGGGGGTCTCCAATACGATCAGGGGGGCAGTAGCATCCTGGGCCAAAACACTTTCCAATGAACTGGCGCCCTTCGGTATTACGGTAAACAATATTCTCCCAGGATTTACGGATACCGGCCGTTTGAACGCCCTCTTTGAAAAAAAAGCATCGGAAACGGGAATGACCACGGAAGAGTACGCCCGTCAGGCAAAGGAAAACATACCGGCGAAAAGACTGGCCGATCCACGGGAAACGGCCTATGCCGCGGCTTTTCTTGCCTCTCCTTCCGCAGCTTATATTACCGGAATAAGCATCCCGGTTGACGGTGGAAAAACACCCTGTTTGCAATAAAAGAACTTTACAGGATTAAATGGCATGAGCAAGTTATACCATAGTAAGAAACCACGATGAAAAAAGAAGCCCGGAGAGAATTCCTTAAAACAACAGTATTGTTCACGGCCGGCAGCTTGTTGCCTTTCCATTTTACAGGATGCAGGAAGAATCCTCCCGTTTTTCTGATTGTTTCCGGATGGCAGACAGCAAATATTGGCGACATAACTCATACGCCGGGCATGATCAGGTTGATCTACGCTCATTTTCCGGATGCACGGTGTATTCTCTGGCCAAAAAATATCGATAAAGAAGTAGAAGACCTGCTTATCGGCAATTTCCCTGGACTCCGGCTAGTATATTTTGATCCTTCGGGCGATTCGGATCAGGGCCGCCGGGATATTGATCTAGCTATTGAAGAGGCCGATATGCTGATCCATAGCTCGGGACCCGGGATCATAGGGCGTGAACAAGTTAAATACTGGATGGATAATACAGATAAACCTTATGGTATATTTGGGGTAACCGTTTCTGGTGTCTGGGATGAAATCAGGCCCATACTTTCGGGCTCAAAATTTATTTTCACAAGGGAAACAAAATCACTTGAGGTATTGAATGAAGAAGCAATCAACCACCCCGAGAAAGGGTTTGCCCCGGATTCCACCTTTTTTATTCAGCTTTCCAATGAAACAAAAGCTGAACGGTTTCTTAAAACTCATGATCTCAGGGAAAAAGAATACATCTGTGTGATCCCCCGCCTGCGTTATACTCCGTACCATGAAATTTATCCTGATATAGGCTGGAGCGAAGAAAAGATCAGGGAAGTGATAGAGACTAACAATAAATATAAGGAAACTGATCATGAAAAAATGGTAGAGGTAATGACCTGGTGGGTAAGAGAAACAGGGATGAAGGTACTCATATGCCCTGAAATGACTTACCAGGTGGATATCATGGATCCTCTTCTGGTGGATCCCCTCCCCGACGATGTCAGAAACAAGGTAGTTAAACACGAATACTGGCTGCCGGATGAAGCCGCTTCCATTTATAAAAGGGCACACACGGTGATCAGCATGGAATGTCATTCGCCCATTATTGCAGCCGCCAATGGAACACCCTGTTTTTATTTACGCCAGCCTCAGGACACCATCAAAGGACAGATGTGGTACGATATTGGACTGGAAGACTGGGTTTTCGAAATTGAAGAGACTACCGGCATGGAGATTATCTCCGAGCTGGAGAGCGTCCATAACAATTATCTGGATGCTGAAAATTACCTCCAAAAAGCAATGAGGACGGTAAATACCCATTATGAACAGGCTCTCCTGACAATTGGAAGGCAACTGCCGTAAGGGGCTCATCCCACTATTTCAACAGGATGATCGGGTAGATCATAATTTATGTGGATCCGTATTTTGACTAAATCAATATCTTGGGCTGACGATCAGTTCTTAATATGAACGATCCTGGATATATTAAAAATATTGGCCGGGACGATCTTCTGCACGTTTAGGTCCCGGTTGTATATATTTTCCTTTAAGGGAAAATCAGTCCTGAAGCCTATCTTATCCTGGAAAGGCTTGACCAATTTCTCTACAAGGGACAATTTCTCGTTACTGAAATGATTCAGAATGATGATATCACCCCCCTTCTTACATACCCTGACCGCTTCCTTTATCAGTTTGTCCGGATTGGGAGTTACGGAATACACATGCATGAGTACCACCTTATCAAAATACTCATCTTCATAAGTGAGGTTCTCGGCATTCATTTTAGTAAGCGAGATATGCTCCCATTCATTGGCATCCACCCTCTGAACGGCTTTTTCGAGCATATGATTGGAAATGTCGATCCCAATTACTTCCACGGATTCAGGGTAATATTTAAGTGAAAGCCCTGTGCCTACACCAACTTCCAGCACCCTGTCTCCTGAATTGAACTTTAAATTTTCCACCACTTCCTTTCTGCCCTGCTCAAATACTTTCCCAAAGATTATGTCATATACCGTTGAATAAACTTTATAGGTGTTTTCTACTAATGATAACTTCATTTATTAATGATGATTTTATTTTTTTGATATGATACTTCCTTTCCTTGATAATGTCAAGTTTATAAAACAATTGTATCATTCCCTTTTTAACGACATAAAACAGGAAATTGACCACTTGAATTTTAATGCTCCGGAAGATGAACCGGGTTAAATTCAATGGTATGTCAATCAGTTGGTACTTAATTTTCAGGACACGTATATCAGTATGTGCCTCCGTATTTATTGTCGATTTTCTTATGCATGGTGCGCTTCAACGGGATCTGCATACCTCCAGTCTCTTCGAGCCAGTTCCACATGTCATCCAGCATTCCCCGGATCATTTCCTGATGTTCCTCACTGCGTATCAGGTTATTCATCTCCCAGGGGTCCTCTTCAAGATCATATAATTCATTAATATCCCAGATACCATGATAGCGGATAAATTTATAACGGTTCGTCCGGACTGCATGTACCGTGGGGGTCTGCGGATAGGCATACTCCCAATAGTACTCGTAAAATATCTTGTCTCTCCAGTCAGTAGCTACCTCGCCTTTCAACAAAGGCAGAAAGGACATACCATCCATCTGATCAGGCTTGTTTAAACCGGCCATATCCAGTATGGTAGGGGCTACATCAACATTCTGTATGAGGTTCGTGATTTCAGAACCGGGATCAATTAAGGAGGGACCCCAGGCAAGCATGGGTACTCTCCAGGATTCTTCATAGGCATGCCTTTTATCAATAAGGCCATGTTCACCGAATGAAAAACCATTGTCACCCATATAAATCACCACAGTATTATCAAGAAGTTCTGAATTTTCCACCTGATCGATCACCCTGCCTACACTTTCATCGAGAGCGACAAGGGTTTCACAATATGCTTTGAAAAAGGATTCAAAATCATGAGTGCCATGATACATGTCGTCCACTCCATGCCAACTGTCCCGCTGCTCTTTTACCCATTCCGGGATCTGGTGCTCTTTGTATTCATCGGTTGCCGTCAGGTGATACGAAGGTGGATAGATAATTTCCTCACCGGCGTACATTCCCTCATGCCGTTGCGCGGGCCTGAATAAGGCGTGTACGGCTTTATGAGAAAGGTACATGAAAAACGGCCGGTCATTTTCCCTTTCTTCCAGCCATTGTATCGCATGATCGGTTAGAAGATCGGTCACATAGGTGTTTTCATCGTACTCGTGTCGTTCTCCATTGATATTCAGGGTGGGCTGGTAATAATTCCCCTGACCCCTGAAACTCTCCCAGTGATCAAACCCCGGACGTGGTTCATCGGATTCATGGCCCATATGCCATTTCCCGAAAAACGCCGTTTCATATCCGGCTGCCTGCAGATACTGGGGAAAAAAGATTAGATCATCCGGGACAGGGGCCTGATTATCCACAACCGTATGTTTATGAGAATACATTCCGGTAAGGATCGTAGCACGGCTGGGCGAGCACAGGGAGGTCGTTACAAACGCATTCTGTATATGCATACCTTCACTGGCCATTTTATCCATCCCCGGTGTTTTCAACCATGGCACCTTTCCGGTAAATCCCATGAAGTCATACCGGTGATCATCGCTTAAAATAAATATCACATTACGGGGTTCTTCCGCTCCTGTCCGGGCTGGAAGTAACAATGGATCCCTGGCCCGGTCTGTTTCATCATCCCCATCCTGGTTAGCACAGGAAAAAAACAGCGCTGAAACAATAAAAGTAAATAACAAAAGTAAGTATCGGTTATTTCGCATGGTGATAAAAATTTCTTATGAACGGATCAAAGATAATTAAAAATCATTAATGACAAGTAACTGTGATTCCAGTCTTTACGTTAACTCATTCATTTCTTTTTTCAACCGGTTATGAATATCCGGGTATTTTTAAACAAGACTGTGTTTTTCTCCGGGATCTTAATTATCGGCATAACTCACATGGGTTTCTTCTGTATAATATTTTGATTAACTAAAACTTCGGAGTTCAGCGCCAGGGATGATAGAAGAAAAAATGACCATCCCGATACCGGTTTGAAAGCCATAATTCAATCCGTTTTTTCTATTTCGATATAGATGGGAGCATAAAACAGGCCCTCATGGTCATACCATGCTTCGATTATACAATCACCATCCAGAAGATGAAGGTCTTTCAATTCAAAAAGATCCATTTCTTCCGGACCATCGAAGTCAACGGAACGCTGAATCGTGCCTGCCCGGAAAGTTAGCTTCCCGGGGCCCAACGAACGGAAAAGCCTTACCCGTATGGTATACTTACCTTCTTCAGCAATTGTGGCATACCAGTATCCGAGCGCCGTAGGATCCATCCATCGTTTAGCCATAGGTCCATGGGCATCATTCCTGTTGAGTATAACCGGGTTTTCATATTCTGACCCGATGACAATACGCTGAGGCTTTAGATCTTTGTTGTTTATTATATGATTGTACCATCGATCAAGTTCCTCTCTCAGTCTGTTCACTGTGTCCGGGAGATCCATACCGATATCTTCTTTTTCATAAGGATCTTCCCTGAGGTTGAAAAGCTCAAATTGACTGGCATGCATATTGTAACCGCCCTGTCCAACCAGTTTGTAAGGCCCCTTTCTGATCGCCATATTCTGATAGGGTTCGGGATACCCCCGGTTCCAGTGGTATACGATACTCCTTTCTTCGATGGATTGTTTATCGCCGCTGAGTAAAGGCCAGAGACTTACCCCGTCCGGTTTTTTGCCGGCTGATGTATCCGGAGAAATACCGCTGATATCCAGCAGGGTGGGCAATATATCGAAATGGGTGGCTACTTGTTCGATCTCCCTGTTGGCCTGTAACCGGGATGGCCAGCTCCAGAAAGAAGGCACCCTGATCCCTCCCTCAAATACAGATCCTTTTCGTGACCGCAGGCCTGCATTATATCGGTTCTGCTGGGGACCGTTATCGGTTATAAATATGATCAATGTATTTTCAATCATATCTGACTGTCCCAGAAATTGAAACAAACGATTCAGGTTATCATCTATATTAGTGACCATTCCATATACCCGTTTTGCATCCTCAATACTCCTTTTGGATGGAATAGTACCTCCCTTTACATTGCTCAGGGCAAAGGCTGTATCCGGAATTTCCCTATACATCTCATAATAATCATCAGGAAGCTGTAAAGGGGTATGGGGCGCATTATAGGATAGATAAACAAAAAACGGGTGATCCTTATTATCCTTCATGAACTCAATGGCCCGGCGGGTATACACATCAGAACAATATCCGCTCGTCCTGATCTTTTTTCCGTTTTCACTCAACACCGGATTAAAATAACTTGAATCCCCTTTGATATAATTCTCATAAAAATCGCCCGGCTGACCAATCCCCCCTGCTCCATGGACCAGTGAATGATCAAAACCCTGATCGCTGGGCCTGAAAGGATAGCTGTCTCCCAAATGCCACTTACCGAAAATGGCCGTGATATACCCTGCATGTTTCAGGTATTCGGGGATAGTCTTTTCTTCATCATTCATTATGGCGCCCCCGTTGTAGGTGTCGTATACCCCGGTGCGGATCGAATACCGTCCGGTCAGCAGGCTGGCCCGTGTGGGTGCACAAACAGGCGAAACATAAAACTGGTTAAACCGGGTGCTCTTTCCGGCAAGTGAATCAAGAACCGGTGTTTTTATTACAGGATTTCCATGAAAACCCAGATCCCCGTATCCCTGGTCGTCTGTGACGATCAGGATAATATTGGGTTGAAGTAACCGGGGACCGGAAGTTTTCTTCCTGCAACTCGTGATACTGAATAAGAATATAATGAGAATAAGGAATTTGGTATAGTGAGAAAGCATTCTGGTAAGCATGGGTTAATACAATAAAAAATCAATTAATGCGTCCTGAGTCAGATCAGCCCTTCAATTTATGAGTTTATAAAGAAAAATTCAGGAATAATAAAGATTTATTTTTCTACCAGTTCGGGAAATTCCTTTTTGAGCTCTTGAAGGAACTCTTCATCGAATTGAGCCAGATAAATCGTTTTTACGTTTTTGAATTGTTCTACAGTCAGCCCTACAGCACCCCTGAGGTCGGCTTTATACAAATTCGCCATTTCAAAGTTGGCTTCGGTCAGATGGGTATTCCTTAAATTGGCTTCCATAAGGAAAGCATTGCTGAAGTCAGCCTTGATCAGTAAGGAGTTACTCAGGTCCGCCTTGATCATATTGGCATCCCTGAAATTGGCACCGCTGGCATAGGAGCTCACTAAAATGGCCTGATTGAGATTGGAATTCTCGAAATTAGTCTGGTTGAGCCGGGTTTCAACCAGGTTGCCCTTTATCAGATTGGAATTGGAAATAATGGCATTGTTCAGATTTGCTTTGTTCAGATTAACATAATTAAGGTTTGTTCTGTTGAGGTAACAATTCACGAGATCAATATTGTAGATCCTGTGACGGTTAAGCCTTTTGATATTACCCACAGTTCTGAAAGCGGCTTCTTCTGATTCCCACATTCTGAAATCATCAATCTCGTCTATATATGCCCTTATCCGCTGTTTCTTCTGACCTATCTGGTTCAACCAGAAGATCAGAATACCTATTACTGCAATATCGAAGATCATTCCATGCGCTTCAGCCAACAAATTGATCATAAAGTCATCTGTTTCAGAAAAATAGTGGGGTATGCTTATCCCGATAATTAATAAAGCCAATATTATCAATACCAGAAAAGAAATGAGTATAGGTTCTTCCAGAATACGGTCAAAAAAATTCCTTACCTTTTCTTTCATCTTCCCGATATAAAAATGTTTTCTAAAAATTCAGATTACTTATCTTGTTAATTAACGCGTTATTGATCTTTTGATAGGACTCAAAACTCCACCCACCCACATGGGGAGTGATAACCACATTGGGGAATGCAACCAAACGTTTGAATAGCCCGGCTTCAACATCAGAAAAACTATTCATTTTTTCGTTTTCCAATACATCCAGGCAAGCCCCGAGTATCTTGCCTTCTTCCAGCAACCGGACCAGGTCCTTTAAGGGTAAGATCTGACCACGGGCAGTGTTGATCACAAATATATTTCTTCTAAATTTCCTAAAAAAAGATTCGTCATACAAGCCTCTGGTCTCTTCAGTCAATGGGACATGAAAACTAAGGATCTCTGTTTCCTCAAAAATTTTCTCAAGCCCAACTTCTTCAACCGGCCCATTCCCGAACCCACTTTTATATTTATCATAGGCCATTATTCTGCAGCCGAAGCCTGCAAGCCTGGCTGCAAAAGACTTACCCATATTCCCATATCCGATTATTCCTATGGTCTTACCCTGAATTTCAACCCCCCGATTATTATCACGATCCCAAACCTGGTTTCTGACCTCCCGGTCTGCAGTATGAATTTTATTCAAAAGGCAAAGCAATAATCCAACGGCATGTTCACCGAGGGCATCCCGGTTGCCTTCCGGGGCATTAATCAAGCTGATGCCTGCTGACAAACAATAGGATTTATCAATGTTGTCCATACCGGCCCCTGCCCTTGCTATAAACCGCAGATTTTTTGCCTTCTCAAGTATTTCAGCATCAAGCTGAGTTTTACTCCGGATTATGATACCATCATATTCATCAACAATATCAATGATCGCCGGGCGGTCAATATCCGGCTTATAGGATATTTGATAACCGATTTTCTGCAATTCGTGAACGATATCGGAATACATATCGTCAACAATCAGGATCTTTTTCGCCATCGGGTCAAATTCTTATAAATGATATAAATAATGGGCTATCACAAAATATACGCCTAAACCGATCAGATCATTGGCAGTAGTAATAAAAGGACCTGAGGCAAGTGCAGGATTTATACCGAATTTATCGAGTATGAGCGGAGTTATGGTTCCCATGATGGATGCTAGCAATACCACACAGAACAGGGCAAACGCCACTACCATGCTGAGCCTGAAATCCTGGTCAAACAATATGCTAAAACCCAGCACAATAACACCCAGTATGATTCCATTGATCAGCGAAACGAGAAATCCTTTCAGGAGCCGCTCGATGTTGTCATGAGCTATTCCTGATTTATCCACCAGGCTCTGGATTACGATCGCAGATGATTGAATGCCTACATTACCCCCGGTAGCGGTAATGAGGGGTATAAAAAAAGCCATAGCAGGGATCAATACAATATCCTCCTCAAACAAACCAATGAACCAGGCACCGATCAAACCTCCCCCGAGGCCTATGATCAGCCAGGGAAGACGGGCCCTGGTGATCATCCAGATGCTGTCATCTTCCTCCACATCTTCGGATATACCTGACATAAGTTGTCGTTCCTCTTCCGCCATCTCAGCCATTACATCCATCACATCGTCGATGGTAATGCGACCGACCAGTTTACCCACACCGTTGATCACAGGCGCCACATCCAGATCATATTTCCTCATGATCGAGACTACCTCTTCCTGATGATGATAGGTCTGTACTGAGATTACATCCTTGTCATAAATATCCCTGACGAGGGTCTTATCATCCGCTATTATAATCTTCTTGAGGCTTACCGTACCCAGCAGCTTGTCTTTCCCGTCAACCACATATACAGAATAAATTTTTTCCACATTCTCGGCTTGCCTTCGTATTTCCTCTATACATTGTACCACATTCCAGTTCAGATTGGCCTTGATCAACTCTTTGGCCATCAACCCGCCTGCACAATCCTCTTCATACCGCAAAAGATCCACGATATACTGGGCCCGTTCCTCATCATCAATACCTGCAACCAGTTCTTCCCTCCGCTTAACAGGCAGTTCATTGATAATATCCACCACATCGTCGGTTTCAAGATGATCGAGAAAACGGTTGATCTTTTCTGTGCTGAAATGCTCAAGGAATCTGCGCCTTATATCAGGATCCAGGTCGTTGATGATATCGGCCGATGTTTCTTCATCGAGCAGATCGATCACAAATTTTGATTCTCCGGTATCGAGTTCATGCAGAACTGCCGAAATATCACTGGGATTGACCCCTTCAAGTGTGTTCTCGATAAATCCGGTGTCAGCCTCCCGGACTGCCTCCTTCAGTCTTTCAGTATACTCCCTTGATAGTTCAAATGCGACTATTTGTTCCACACCGATTCAATTTTTAGGGTTAGGTCGATAAATTCATCAACAGATAATTGTTCCGCTCTTTTACTAAAAATATCCTGTTCGGTAATATGACCAGGCAAATTTAGGCCTTTTAAAGCGTTCCGCAATGTCTTCCGTCTATTTTGAAATCCCCGTTTTACAATTTTAAGTAAATTCTGCTTTTCACATGGCAGCGTGTTCACTTCATTTCTTCGTAACCGTATCACTGCCGACCTGACTTTCGGAGGGGGCCTGAAAACACCGGGCTCCACCGTGAACAGATACTCAATGTCATAATAAGCCCGGAGAATTACCGATAGAATGCCATAGGCTCTACTGCCCGGACCGGTGGATATCCGCTCGGCAACCTCTTTCTGCAACATACCCACTACCTCTTCCACCTTGAATTGATAATCAAAAATCCGGAAAAAGATCTGTGAGGAAATATTGTAGGGAAAATTGCCGATGATACCCATTTTACCCGGAAAGATCAAATCCAGATCCGTGGTTAAAAAATCACCTTCAAGTATCTGGTTTTTCTTTCCGGGATAATTTTCATGAAGATATGCTATCGATTCGGTATCGATATCAATACATTTCGTTCGGTTCGGGTATAATTCGAAAAGTAAACCGGTAAGGATTCCGGTCCCCGGTCCTACTTCAAGGATATGGTCGTAATTGTGATGGCCGGTAAGAGACTGAACTATCTTGCCGGCTATATTTCTGTCTTTAAGAAAGTGTTGTCCGTATTTCTTTTTTGGCTGTACCATTGTGATCTTTTCTTCACGGAACAGAGTAATTTTGCCTCTGCATAAATTCAAATATGGTAATATATTTTCTTGTGAAAGGCTGAAATCCTAATTAGTTTTGAATTTACTACTTCTTAAATTCTTTTAATATTTTCGATGGATACAAATACACCAAAAAAACATAATGAAAAACCCGTAATAGGCATTACACTGGGGGATATAAATGGTATTGGGCCGGAAGTGATCATCAAAGCCCTGAATGATAACCGCATTTTAAAGTATCTTACCCCTGTGATTTATGGTTCCACAAAAGTTTTATCCTATTATCGCAAAGCTATGGGTGACAAGGATTTTAATTATACCCAGGTAAAAGACGGCTATATTAATTATAAGAAAATCAATGTGGTCAATTGCTGGGATGAAGTGGTGGAGATCAGGTGTGGAACCCCTGATCCTCAGGGAGGGCAATATGCTTTTATAGCCCTTGACATGGCTGTTGAAGATCTGATGGGTGGCAAAATTGATGCCCTGGTTACCGGACCGATCAATAAAAAACTGATCCAGAGCGATGAGTTCAATTTTCCGGGACAGACAGAATTTATAGCCTCTAAATCAGGACGAAATGAAAGCCTGATGATGATGGTGGGCAACAATATCAAGGTGGGTCTCGTAACCACTCATTTACCCCTGGGTAAGGTGGCCGAGAACATCACAAAAGACAATGTAAGCGCCAAATTAAAATTATTTCTTGACTCCCTCAGGCTGGATTTCGGTATAAAAAAACCCAAGCTCGCTGTGCTCGGTTTGAATCCGCATGCAGGGGATGATGGGTTGCTGGGCAGTGAAGAAAAAGAGATCCTTGCCCCGGTAATCGAAGAATTCCGGAGCGGGGGCGATCTGGTATATGGACCCTTTCCTTCGGATGGTTTTTTCGGGGTGGCTCAATACAGGAATTTCGATGGTGTGCTGGCCATGTATCATGATCAGGGGTTGATCGCTTTCAAAACCCTTTCTTTTGAAGTAGGTGTAAATTTTACGGCAGGACTTAACGTAATACGTACTTCGCCCGATCATGGCACTGCTTATGATCTGGCCGGAAAAAATGCAGCCAGTGCCACCTCAATGAGTTCGGCGATCTTTCTGGCAAGGGAAATCTATCATCACAAGCACCCTGTTGCTGTAACCGGATAGGTTTTTTAGGAATAAAATTCTTTTTTTAAGAATTATTGTGGTTATCTTTGCAAGCCAATTTGGAGGAAAAGAAGGTGAACGATCTTTCGAAATACAACATTGAAATAATTGGATTAAAGAACAAAGTTCACAGCTATCAATATGATATTGGGGACCGGTTCTTTTCCAACTTTGAAGAAAGCGAATTACAGAAAGGGGCTTTGAATTGTTGGCTCAACCTTAATAAGACAGATAACTTTATCGAGGTGAATTTTAAAATTCAGGGAAAGGTGGAGTTGGTCTGTGACAGGTCTCTGGATAATTTTGATCATGACATTGCTATTGATCAGAATATCATGTTTAAATTTGGAGAAGAGGACAAAGTGATCGATGATGATATCGAAATGATCAGCAGAGACAGGCAGTCTATCCAGGTAGGGCAGTACATATATGAGCTGATCGCCACCTCAACGCCCATGAAAAAACTCCATCCCCGTTATCAGGATGAAGAGACAGACCGGGTTGAAGATGAGTTGATCTATAGCTCTTCCACAGAGGATAGTGAAAAAAAAGAAAAATCCGAAAAAGAAGACCAGGTTGATCCACGTTGGGAAGCATTAAAAAAATTAAAGAATCAATTAAACTAAAGAATAATGGCACATCCAAAACGCAAAATTTCGAAAACCAGGAGAGATAAGCGTAGAACACATAAAAAGTTGCATGAAAAAACTATCGCTATCGATCCCACCACCAATGAGCCTCACCTATACCACAGGGCTCACTGGAGTGAAGGGAAATTATACTATAAGGGCAAAGTAGTATACGAAAGGGAAGAGGAATTGTAGCTATTATCTTAATGCTAACATTTTATTTGTTAGCATTTTTTGTATCTTTATTGCACTGAGTGCTATTTTTTAATTTCGGATCAGGTGATAAAAAACAGGTTATTGACCAAATCTTTATTATTTCAAGCAAGACTGCCCGGAATATAACAATTGTCGTTTGATTCATTCTTTTTAATAGTTTGCAAGAATTTATTTTATATTTGAATAAGTAATATAATCGAAGAAAGAGAGATGGCAACCACTGCGGATTTCAGGAATGGTTTATGCATTGAATATAATAATGACCTTTACACTATCATTGGCTTCCAGCATGTAAAGCCGGGAAAGGGAGGAGCCTTTGTACGGACAAAACTGAAGAGTCTTACTACCGGCAAAGTGATTGAAAATACATTTAATTCAGGTGTTAAAATCACTACTGCCAGAGTGGAACGCCGACCCCATCAGTTTTTATATAAGGATGACACCGGATATCATTTTATGGATATAAACACCTTTGAACAGATCAACCTTCAGGAGGATATGATTGAAAATGCTGATCTGATCAAGGACGGACAGGAGGTTGAAATTGTATTCCATGCTGAAACGGAAACACCTTTGAGTTGCGATCTGCCTTCTTTTGTCGAGCTTGAGGTAACCTACGCCGAACCAGGGATTAAAGGAGATACAGCTACCAATACCACAAAACCTGCCGTTATGGAAACCGGTGCTGAGATACAGGTGCCATTATTTATTGATCAGGGTGAAAAAATAAAAGTAGACACCCGAACAAGAGCATATTCTGAAAGAGTAAAATAAAAATCATGAAAATTAAGGAAATCAGGGATCTCATTGATTACATCGCCCAATCTGAATTGAATGAAGTAAACATCGAAACCAGCGATTTCAAGATATCGGTTAAAAAAAATCCGGATATAACACTGAACAGCAGCAATCTTGCCGCTCCATCGACTGCTTCCCAGGTTGACCTGACACAAAAGGCATCAGCCGGTCAGCCGGAAACAGGGGTAGAAAAAACCGCTGATAAGGAAGAAAGTCAGCAAAACCTGATAGAGATCAAGTCACCCATGATAGGAACTTTCTACCGCTCCCCGAACCCCGATTCAGCCTCCTTTGTCGAAGTCGGTGATAAAATTAAGCCAGGTCAGACTGTTTGTATAATCGAAGCGATGAAACTGTTCAATGAGATTGAATCTGAAATTTCGGGTACCATCGTTAAGATCCTGGCAGAAAATGCATCTCCGGTTGAGTTCGATCAGCCCTTATTCCTGGTCGAGCCAACATGAAATAAACCTGTTGAGCAAAACTAATTTTAAACGTGTTTAAAAAAATACTCATAGCCAACCGGGGCGAGATCGCCCTTAGAATAATCCGGACATGCCGGGAAATGGGAATAAAGACGGTTGCGGTTTATTCCACAGCCGATAAAGAAAGTCTTCATCTCCGTTTTGCCGATGAAGCGGTGTGTATAGGTCCGCCACCCAGCAATCTATCCTATCTGAATATTCCCAATATAATAGCAGCAGCCGAAATAACCAATGCCGATGCCATACATCCCGGTTATGGATTTATGGCTGAAAATGCCGAGTTTTCCAGGATCTGTGAGGAATATAAAATTAAATTTATCGGTGCATCTCCCCACATGATCAATCAGATGGGTGATAAGTCGACGGCCAAAGAAACGATGGGAAATGCCGGTGTTCCCACAATTCCGGGATCAGACGGACTTGTGAACAATATCGATGAGGCCAAAGAAATAGCCGAGTCTATCGGTTACCCGGTTATGCTGAAAGCTACTGCCGGCGGTGGAGGCAAGGGCATGCGTATCGTTAACGATCCCGGTAATTTTGAAAAAGCCTGGAACGGGGCTAAACTGGAGTCAAAAAATGCTTTTGGAAACGACGGCCTTTATCTTGAAAAATTCATCGAAGAACCCCGCCATGTGGAGATACAGATCATGGGCGACCGGTATGGGAATGTGAGGCACTTGTCTGAAAGGGATTGTTCTGTCCAGCGAAGGCATCAGAAACTTGTGGAAGAAACACCTTCTCCCATCGTCGATGAGGTGATTCGTGGCAATATGGGTGAAGCAGCCATTATAGGCGCTTCGCATATCGGTTATGAAGGCGCCGGCACAATCGAGTTCCTGGTCGATAAGCACGGGAATTTTTATTTTATGGAAATGAACACCCGTATCCAGGTGGAGCATCCCATCACTGAACAGGTAACTGACGTTGACCTGATCGCAGACCAGATCCATGTAGCCGCCGGACAAAAACTGACCGGCGACAACCAGTTCCCCAAACGTTTTTCTATGGAATGCCGGATAAATGCGGAAGATCCCAGAAATGATTTCAGGCCCTCGCCGGGAAAGATCACAACCTGCCATTTTCCGGGAGGAAGAGGGGTGAGAGTGGACAGCCATGTATATACCGGGTATACCATACCCTCAAATTATGATTCCATGATCGCCAAGCTGATCGTTACAGCCACTTCCCGTGACCGGGTAATACTCAGAATGAAAAGAGCGCTGGAGGAATTCATTATTGAAGGGATCAAAACCACCATACCTTTCCATCTTACGCTGATGGACAATGAACAATTCAAATCCGGGAAATTTACCACCAAGTTCCTGGAAGGATTTGATTTTTCAAAGACCTGAACCCTTATTTAATGTTCATTCAAATTCCAAACCGCTCACGACGGTACAAGTAAAAAGTATCAGCCATTATTTATATTTTCCCTGGCCAGAACTACCTCCTCGAGCTTATCAAACCATTCATTGCCGAATTTCCTGATCAACGCTTCTTTTACAAACTCAAAAACCGGCATATTCAATTCCTTTCCCAGATGACAGGCGGGATTGCAGATTTCCCATTCATCATAATTAACTGCTGTAAATTGTTTGAATTTTTTTACTCGTATGGGGTAAAGATGACAGGAAACCGGTTTTCTGAATTCGATCCGGCCATCGTTGTAAGCCTGCTCGATAGCACATTTCAAAATACCGTTCCCATCGTAGGTGGCAAAAGCACATTCTTTGCCTTCAACCGTAGGAGTTGAAAAATCACCTTCAAAATCTTTCACGTATAACCCCTGTTCATCAATCGCTTTTGCTCCTTCATCACTGAGGTATGGTCTTACTTCATCGATTATCTCTTCCAAAACCTTTAATTCCGTTTCTTCAAGCGGAGCCCCAAGATCACCTTCCACGCAACAGGCTCCCTTGCATTTTTCGAGGTTGCAGACAAAAAATCGCTCGAAAATATCTTCAGAAACCAGTGTATTCCCTATGCTTATCATCCTGATACTCATTTCTCCTATGCAAAAATAACTCAATCATCGGTGTTTTATTTAAATAAAAGGTTCGATTTTATAAAGCAGGTGTACAATTTTTAGCTAATGGTATAATAATTTAACCCGTTGTGTGAATCAGATAATTAAAAAACTTAGCGATACCGGGGAGATATGGTGATTTGGCGATTTGGTGATTTGGCGATTTGGCGATTTGGCGATTTGGTGATTTGGTGATTTGGTGATTTGATGGCCAAAAAAAACTTTGGTTCTCCGTTACTTGGTACCTTCGTGGTGCATAAATAATATTTTAGGCTCAGAAAGTCTCGAAGATAGAAATTGTCATCTATAAATAAAAATAATAAATCTCTGAATATCAATTAATTAACAGATAATTAGATATATATATGATTTCACACAACGGGTTAATTTAATAAATTTGCAAAGTATAATAATTTTAAAATGAGACTGTATTTTCTGTTTTTAGTTTTGTTGTATCTGGTTTCCTGTAAATCGAATCAGGCGGTAACAGAATCCTCTCCGGACCACCGGCAGGATACCTCTGCAGTACAGGATCTTGTTCATCTGGAAGGATTTTTCGACCTCTACTGGGATAATAAGAAAGGAAAGGTTCTGATGAAAATAGACAAACTGGATCAGGAATTTTTATATGTGAATTCACTGGTAACCGGCATCGGTTCAAATGATATTGGACTTGACAGGGGGCAATTCGGGGACAACAGGGTAGTAAAATTTGTGGTAACCGGATCCCGGATCTTATTACTGCAACCCAATTATGATTTCAGGGCAGAAAGCGATAACCCGGCAGAGATTAAAGCCGTCAGGGAAGCATTTGCCACATCTGTCCTCTGGGGATTTCCGATCCGCGAATCAATGCCTGACGGTTATCTTGTTGATGCTACTGATTTTTTCATGCAGGATGTTCATAATGTGGCCGGGAGATTAAAAGACATGGGACAGGGTAATTACGGGCTCAATTCATCCAGGTCCGCACTCTTCAGGAAAGGCTTGAAAAACTTTCCTCTCAATACGGAGATTGAGGCGGTCTTGACTTTTACAGGCGAACCGGAAGGAGGTTACATTCATGAAGTAGCCCCCACCCCCGGAAGCATTACGGTAAGACAAAGGCATTCATTTGTCCAGCTTCCTGATGATCAATTTGAAAAACGTCCCTTCGATCCGAGAGCAGGTTATCTCCATATTTCATACAAGGATTACGCCACTTCCTTCGACCAGTCCCTGGTGAAAAGATTTATAGTAAAGCACCGGCTAAAGAAAAAATATCCGGACAGCCTGGTCAGCGAGCCTGTTGAATCCATTGTATATTACCTGGATCCCGGAGTGCCCGAACCGGTACGGTCCGCTCTTCTGGAAGGAGCCGGCTGGTGGAATGCAGCTTTCGAAGCGGCCGGTTACCACAATGCTTTCCGGATCGAGATGCTCCCCGAAGATGCCGACATCATGGATATCCGGTATAATGTGATCCAATGGGTGCATCGCTCTTCCCGCGGATGGTCATACGGCCGGTCGGTGATCGATCCCCGGACGGGAGAGATCATAAAAGGACATGTATCACTGGGTTCGCTCAGGGTAAGACAGGATTTTCTGATGGCACAGGGACTGCTTTCACCCTATTATGACGGAGAAGAAGATATTCAGGAAGCCAGGGAAATGGCTTTGGCGCGGATACGGCAGCTTTCAGCCCATGAGGTGGGCCATACCCTCGGACTGGCCCATAATTTTGCTGCCAGTGCAAATGATCGTGCTTCGGTTATGGACTATCCCCATCCTTTGATCAATCTGAATGAAGAAGGAAAGATCGATCTCTCACAGGCTTACGACACCGGGATCGGGGAATGGGATAAAATGGCCATCAGGTATGGATACACCGATCTACCCTCCGGCAAAAATGAATCCGGAGTACTGGATGCGATCATCAGGGATGCTATCGATAAAGGACTTTATTTTATCTCCGACAGGGATGCCCGGTCTGCCGGGAGCGCCCATCCCCATGCTCATCTATGGGATAATAATGTAAACCCCGCAGATGAACTGTTCAGGATCATCGAGGTGAGGAAAACGGCCCTCGCGGATTTCGGTGTGTACAGCATTCCTGAAGGTATGCCCTATTCCTCACTTGAAAACGTACTGGTACCCATATATCTCCTGCACCGGTACCAGGCAGAAGCAACAAGTAAACTGGTCGGTGGGATTCATTATACTTATGCGATAAGAGGAGATAACCAGGTAATTACAGCACCGGTGCCACCTGAAACCCAGCAAATGGCTATCGAAGCCCTGCTCGAAACGATCAGTCCGGCCTTTCTTATGATACCGGAAAATATACTCAACCTGATTCCACCGGAGGCGTTGGGATATTATGAGACCAGGGAAAATTTCAAATCAAAAACCGGCATTACCTTTGATCCGCTGTCTGCTGCCGAAAGTGCAGCGGATATGACGCTGAAGCTCTTATTACATCCCGAGCGTGCTTCCAGACTAATCGAATTACATTCCCGGGATTCCCGGCAGCCGGATATGTCGGATATTATCGGAAAACTGATAAACATAACCTGGAAAACAAACCCACAGGATACCTATCTGGCAGAGATCAATCGCGCAGTCAGTAAACTCGTATTAGCCAATCTTCTTGAACTGGCTGTGAATGAAGAGGCTACCGGACAGGCCCGTGCCAAGGTATTGATGAAGATCTATGAATTGGAGGAATGGTTGAATGTCAGGATAAAACGCAGTGGTGGAGATCAGAAGGCCCATTATTTGTTTGGAATAAAACTTATCAGCCAGTTCCGGGAGGATCCTGATGCCTTCAAAACTGTAGAGCCCAAAGAACTGCCACCAGGCTCACCTATAGGAACCATACAATTGAAATGTGATTTTTGACACATTTTATTCAATAACTCATGGAAATATGATATTTTCACGGTGCATTTTTTAGCTTTCCATTTAAATGAAAAAAATCAATTACGGTATACAGATCCTGATCCCGTTGCTGTTTATTGGAGGTGGGATTGTTTACGGACAAAACATGATCCCGACTCCCTCCCAACTGGAAAACAAGTTGGAGGAATTGCACAGCAAGCATACTGAAATCAGCAGGCTTGAAAATATCGCTCAAACCCCGGGAGGAAATAATATTCATGTGCTCACTATCGGCAAAGGCGACTTCGATGCAAAACCCGGAATGGCAGTTGTGGGTGGAGTAGACGGCAGCTTTCCTGTAAGCCGGGTGATGGCCCTGCGGTTTGCGGAGGATCTGTTATCCCATACCGGTACAGACAGCATTAGCAACCTGCTCGACAGCCTTACTTTTTATATAGTTCCTTCCTTGAGCCCCGATGCAGCGGAACAATATTTCAGTACCCCGCGATATGAACGCAAAGCTAACGCGAGGCCTACCGATGACGACCGCGATGGGAGAATGAATGAAGATCCTTTTGAGGATCTGAATAATGACGGGCTGATCACCATGGTCCGGATAAAAGATCCGACCGGTGAATGGATCATTCATGAGGAAGATGAACGGGTGATGATAAAGGCTGATAAAAACAAAGGTGAAAAGGGCAGGTATATCCTGCTCAGCGAAGGTATTGATAACGACAAGGACGGAAAATTCAATGAAGATGGTGAAGGAGGAGTGATATTTAACAGGAATATGCCTTTCCGGTTTGAACATTTCCAGCCAGGCTCCGGAGAATTCCCGGTTTCCGAACCCGGATCGAAAGGATTGCTGGATTACCTTTATGAAAAGTGGAATGTATTTGCTGTTTTCACATTCGGACCTGGCGATAACCTTTCCTCACCAATGAAATATGATGAAAAGAAAGCCGGCGCAGAGATCATTACAGGGATCCAGGAAGAAGATGCCCGGATCAATGCCATGGTATCCGAAAAATACAATGAGTTAACCGGTAAAAAATCTCATGCCAAACTGACCACTTTCGGTGGGGGCTTCATGCAATGGGCTTATTTTCATTACGGAAGAATGAGTTTCGGCACACCGGCATTCTACGTACCCGAAATTAAAGCCCCGGAAGATACTACGGAATCCGGAAAGAAGGAAAAACCGGAGTACAACCCTGAAGTGAATTTCCTGCGCTGGGCTGACAGTGTTTATACTGAACCTTATTTTGCCGGATGGACTCCGGTGGAGCATCCTGACTTCCCCGGCAGGGAAGCCGAAACAGGAGGATTCTACCCCTATGTAAAAAACAACCCGCCTGCCGGTATGATCGACAGCCTTTCTTCTACCCACAACCGGTTTATTGTCTGGCTGGCTTCAGCACGTCCACGGATCGACATCCTGAATCTGCGAACGGTTGAACTGGGCAACCAAGTATACAGGATCGAAATGGATGTATACAATGGCGGACTCATGCCCCTGATGACCGGTATCGGGGAAAAAACACGGTGGGTCAAAAAACCAAAGGTAAATCTTATCCTCGATGAGGATCAGCAACTCCTGAGCGGAAAAGAAATCATTCTACTTGATAAACTGAGAGGTGATGACCACCAGCAACTGAAATGGCTTGTTAAAGGAAAGGGAACTTTGCAAATCGAAGCGGGTTCTCCACAGACCGGCATACAGGTAAAAACCGTGGATCTAAAATAGAATACCGATGAAAAGAAGTTATCTGACAATCCCGATTCTAACATTAATCATCCTTACGGGATTGGCCTGTTTAACAATGGCCCAGTCCCAGGAAGAAATTTTCAAAGCCGCCGGAACACCGGAAAATCCAAAACTGGAGATCATATGGAATCGCTATTATAACTATGAGGGCATTACGGAACTTTGCAGGAATCTTGAGCGAGCTCATCCCGGTTTGATCAGGGTTCATTCTATCGGAAAATCCTATGAAGGCCGGGATATCTGGCTACTGGAAGTCAGCGACTTCAACCATGGGAAAACCCCTGAAAAACCCGGATTTTATATTGACGGCAATATTCACAGTAATGAGATACAGGGAGCCGAATTCGGATTGTATACAGCCTGGTACCTGGCTGAAAACTTTGGACAGAATGAGTTCATCAATCAGCTTTTAAAGGACAAGGTATTTTATATCGTACCGACTATCAATCCGGATGCACGCAATAATTATATGGAAGATCCGCAAACCCCGCACTCCCCGAGGTCCGGGATGATCCCTTTCGATGACGACCGCGACGGACTGATGGATGAGGATGGTTATGATGATATCAACGGGGACGGTCATATTACCTATATGCGCAGAAAAAACCCGAACGGAAGGTATAAGGTGGATCCCGATAACCCGAAATGGATCATTCGCGCCGACCCGGATGAACAGGGTGACTATGAGTTATTAGGCTACGAGGGCCTGGATAATGACGGGGACGGACGCGTAAATGAAGACCAGGTAGGTGGCTATTACGATCCCAACCGCGACTGGGGCTGGGACTGGCAACCGGACTACATCCAGCGGGGAGCTTATAAATATCCTTTTTCAGTACCTGAAAACCGGGCCGTTGCCGAATTTTTTCTCTCCCATCCGAATATCGCCGGTGCCCAGAGTTATCATAATTCAGGGGGTATGATCCTTCGCGGCCCGGGGACTAAATATGATGAAGAATCGTTCCTGCCAGAGGATATCAGGGTGTACGATGTGATCGGGGAAAAAGGCGATGAGATGTTGCCCGGTTATGATTATATTGTGCTGTACAAGGACCTGTATCCCACGTTCGGAGGAGAGATCATATGGTTCCACAGTGGAAGGGGGATCTTTTCCTTTACAAACGAGATCTTCACCAGTTATCTCCTTTTTTACAAAGACCTGGAAAATTACAGGGACCGTATCAGGGAATATTTTGATTTCGACAAATATATGTTATTTGAAGATGCATTTATCGACTGGGAACCATTCTACCATCCCATTTACGGCGATATCGAGATCGGGGGATTCAAGAAAAACTACACCAGGGTACATCCCGGGTTCCTTCTCGAGGCGGATGCCCACCGGAACATGGCTTTTACCATTTATCATGCCTACCAGACCCCCAAGCTGGTTATTGAAGATGTAAAAGAGGAAAATATCGGGAACGGATTGAAGGAAGTGACGGTTACCATTGCCAACAAAAGAGTGATCCCAACCCATTCGGCCCAGGACCTGAAACATAAGATCGAACGCCCTGATTACGCTATTATTAGAGGTGCCGATGTGGTGGCGGGGATGGTGGTCCTTGACAAAGACTTTGACCTGACCAGCGAACAGGCCTTTACCCCTGAGAAAATCGAGCTCGCCAATATCCCCGGCATGAGTGAAGTGAGGGTGCGATGGATCGTCCGGGGAAATAAGAATTACTCAATCGAAATTAACAGCGCCAAAGGAGGTGTGGTACGGAGCGGTGAATGATACGCAGAAAAGCAATCGCCTCCCCAATTTTGGATAATCTTATTACGATCAACTGATTTTTTCCTCAGTTCGAAATTAGAAGATTACCCATATAAACGGCCTGGATTATCCAGGTTTTATTTAATCATCTGAAAGGAGTATCTTTTTACGGGTTTCTTTTTACAGAAGGTATGGTTAACATAAAAAATTCAAAATGGATGCTTAAAATATTATTTTCGATTCGCGAATCGCGATTTTGGATTTTCGATAAAAAATCACGAATTATAACCGCAGATCGTAAATCGTGAATCAAGCATTACTTTATTAATGCCTTAATGGATGTTACACTATTATATGATTGCCAGATTGAATAATGACTAATAATTTTCTGCAAATTCTGTCTTTTCTTGTTATATGGTTACTTTCCTCATTTCAAGGTTATCCCCAGGCTCCCACTGAAGGAGAGTTCTGGAAACTGCAGGTAGAAGAGGAAGTTATGGGACCCTGGACCAGGTATGGGATCGATGAAGAACAAGGGGCCTATTATTCTCATCTTAACCAGTCGTGGGAAACATTCGGCGGCAACTCGAAATTCCCGGGAATGATCGCCAGGCATCTTTACAGTTACGCTGCCGCTTACCTGCTCCACGGTAACATGGATTATCTCAATCAGGCTGATCGCAGTTATACATATCTTATTGATAAAGGGTGGGATCAAAAATTCGGTGGCTGGTATTATGAACTCGACCGGACCGGCAAAGTAATAAACGACGATAAGGAATTATTTATGAACACCTACGCCATTACGGGCCTGGCCATGTACTACCTGGTCACCCGGGATCCGGAAGTGAAGTCCTATATCGACCGCTCGATCGACATTCTTGAAGACCATGCCTGGGACAAGGAACATGGAGGCTATGTGAAACGGCTAAACCGGGATCTGACTATTAAGGATCCGGGCAAGGAGTTTTCCCCGCAGCTTGCCCCACTGTCAGGATACCTGCTTTACCTGTATTGCGCCACACGGGAAGAAAAATATCTCGAAATGAGTGAACGGATTATGGAGGTTGTGTTAACCCGGATGTATGATGAAGAAAGCGGATGGATCCTTGAAAGCTTTAACCGTGACTGGACACCGATAGCTGGCAAAAATGAATGGATGAATACCGGTCATAATATCGAGGTGGCCTGGATGCTGTTGAGGATGTATGAATTTAATGGTAAGGAACGGTACAGGGAGTTCGCGCTCGAGTTGAATGAAAAGCTGTTAGCATATGCTTATAACAGGGAGAGGGGCTTCTGGTATCGTCAGGTTAATGTGAAAGATCCCAGGCTTCATTCGGAAGAAGGTTCCTGGTGGATTCAGGCATATGGGAATATGTTCCAGTTATTTTTATATCATGTTACCGGCTTACCGCACTACTATGGAAATTTTCTCCGTGGCGCAGAATTCTGGAATGAGCACTTTATGGACCGGACAAGAGGAGGAGCTTTTATCGCGATAGATGAGAATGGGGAAATTCTCAATGGCAGGAAAGCGGTAAAGACAAAAACCTCGTATCATTCGGTCGAGCATGGCCTGCTGAACTATATTTATCTCGACCTCTGGCATAATAATGAAGGCATCGAATTATATTATTATTTGAGCAATACTGTCGGGGATGAATGGTACCCCCTGCCCGTTGAAGATAAAATCTACGAAATTGAACAACTCCGCATAAACGATCGGCAATGGGGAAATATTGATCAGGAAAAAGGGTCGGTCAGCTTACCGGTCGGTTCCAGGTTGCCTTTAGTAATCCGGGTCAGGGATCGATAATTTAATCGATAATTTAAAAGAGGCGAAAAGGTTTTCATTCAATTATTCCTGTTGAGCAATTTTTGCTGAACCTGAAAAAATAAAATTAAACAAATAGCAATATCGGGTAAACCATTTTTCACTAATTTGTGTCTGTAATGTAAGAGAATCGGATTTCTGATCCCCAAAAAAAACATCTGCATCGAAAACCGCACAGCCATGAGAAATGATAACTTTTTCGAATTTAAAGATCCCATTTGCCGATCACTTCTCACCACAAGTGATAAGTGGATGTACCTTCGCGGTACTATCTTTATAATTATTTTTTTTACATTCCCTTCCTGCGAAAAAGATTACGAACCCGGCCGGCTTCCGGATATCCCTCAGAACATGGAGGAATTCAACACCCGGTTTGATGATTATAATTCAATCGCCCCACCAAATCCAAATTACGGAAAATCAACCATGATCTGCTTCTCGACCAACCGCTGGCACGGCAATAATTTTGACATCGTTTATGAACCGCTGGACATTGATTATTCCGCTATTACCGGGATATTACAAGTAAAGAATGAATCCAATGCCTGGTACCTTGATCCCGAGGACCGCACTCGTATTGAATACGGACTGCATGTGGTAAATACACCGGGTGATGAACTGGGCCCCTACATGGTCTACGACCGGCAATTAGATCTCCATTACAAGGATTTTGATCATTTATTATTGCTCTACGCAACCAATAGCGGAGGCAACTTTGACCTCATGTATACCTCTATGACGGACTCCACCTATTTTATAGAGCCGGAACCCCTCAATTACCTTAACTCCGGAGCCGATGATTATTATCCAACCTTCAATACGGAATTCTCAAGGATCTTTTTCTGCTCCAACCGTAAAAACGGGGTATTCAATATATTTTCCATACCCTTCGAAAGCCAGAATGATAACCTGGTCGATGATCTGACTTCCATGGCTGAGCAGGAGATCACAATTGAGACTGTCTTATCAAGTAATTATGATGACAAGTGCCCTTTTATCTATTTTGATATGCTTGTATTCACATCCAACCGCCCGGGTGGTTTCGGTAGCTTCGACCTGTATTATTCGGAACTTGAGGATGGCAAATGGTCTGCGCCAAGAAATTTTGGAGAGAAAATCAATACAGCTGCCGATGAGTACCGCCCGATTATCATCAATGAATATGTGGATCCGGATAAGGAAATGATGATCTTTTCCTCCAACCGGGAAGGAGGCAAAGGAGGCTTCGACCTCTACTATGTCGGCGTGGAATACGACGGATTCAGAATACCGGATCCCTATTATAATTAACCATTATGTGAATCCGATAATTAAAAACCCGGAGAAAGCCCCGGTATTATATCCATCAGCTATGCTGCAGCAAGTCTTGAGAACTGTGACTTTGTAATTTGGTGATTTATCCTGCAGCTATGATACAGGGATGCCAGACGTCATTGGCTTAAAAAAAGTAATTGTCTGCGGTCCGTACCTTGTCTGTTTTTTTTCGTGTGTTCGGGCGTTGGTGGCAGAAAAAACTATGGTTCTTGGTGCCTTCGGGCCCAAGTTGCCGCCACAAAAGCTCGAAGGCACAATAAAAACAGTAGGAAAAAAATAATAAACAGTCGGTTTTTCGATATAAAGCAAACTTGCCATCCCATATTTTCCCTATTATTAAAAATTTTTTGTATATTCTTGGATATTCGTGGTTGTTTTTGCCAAGTACAATAACAGTACTGGAAACAATTGGTGCACTGAATAATAAGGTTTTCTCAAAAAAGGACCTTATCCAGTTCTTCCGGTGGGTCAGCCGGAATCCATATTAGGAAGACCATAAATCTGAAAAATTTGATCATGTGTGGGAAGCATAAGATAAAACCTTTATGCCTTTATCAAAACAACCATATCGCAAGACTTTGAATTCAATTTAAACTTTGAATAAAATACATTAATACATGGAAGGCAGAAACAGAGTTATTATTGAAAATGTTAAACCGGAGATCAACCAGGGAAAATATCCTGTCAAACGGGTGGTGAATGATAAAGTCGAAGTGAAAGCGGACATTTTCTGTGACAGTCATGACGCGCTGCGTGCCGAACTGCGCTACAGGCATGAGGAGGATAAAGACTGGAATATCATGGATATGGACTTTGATGTGAATGACCGGTGGATTGGACTGTTCAGCGTTCCCAGGCAGGGAGCCTATTTTTATACGGTCAGGGCCTGGGTCGACCGTTCGAAGACCTGGAACCGGGATATCATCAAAAAGATCAGGGCCGAGGTGGATTTCAAAAGCGACCTGGACGTGGGTGTTCAACTGATCGAGAACATCCTTTCGGAATACAAAACAATCAAGCCCGACGACAAGACCTACCTGAAAGAAATCGCTTCGCTTTTCAATTCAAACAAGGCGGAAACAGAAAAAACCAAACCTGTCCTGAACAATGACCTCTATGATATCCTGAAAAAATATCCTCTCCGGTTATTTGTTTCAAATTACCACAGCGAACTAAAAGTTCAGGTTGAAAGAAAAAAAGCGGCATTCAGTTCCTGGTATGAGTTTTTCCCGCGTTCTGTGGGGCCGGATCATAAACATGGCACCTTCAAAGATTGCATCGATCATTTGAAATATGTGGCCGACATGGGCTTCGATGTGATCTATCTGCCACCCATCCACCCTATCGGGGAAAGCCACAGGAAAGGAAAGAACAATGCCGTAAAGGCTAAACCCGGTGAACCGGGATCACCCTGGGCAATCGGTTCCAAGGACGGCGGACATAAATCAATCCATAAGGAACTGGGCACGCTGAAGGATTTTAAGCAACTGGTAGATAAAGCAGGCGAATTAAATATCGAGATCGCGCTCGACATTGCCTTTCAGTGTTCCCCGGACCATCCCTATGTGAAAGAACATCCGGAATGGTTCAGGCACCGCCCCGATGGCACCATCATGTATGCGGAAAATCCACCCAAAAAATACCAGGATATCTATCCTTTCGACTTTGAGTCCGATGACTGGGAGGGGTTATGGGAAGAACTGAAAAGTATATTCGTTTATTGGGTCGAACAGGGTGTCAAGATATTCCGTGTGGACAATCCTCACACAAAATCCCTTCGTTTCTGGGGCTGGGTGATCGACGAGATACATAAAGATCATCCCGACGTCATCTTTCTTTCCGAGGCCTTTACCCGTCCTAAGGTGATGTACCAGCTGGCAAAAAGAGGATTTACTCAATCCTATACCTACTTTACCTGGCGGAACACAAAGTATGATCTCACCCGGTATTTTACTGAATTGGTTAAAACGGAAGCCCGGGATTTGTTCAGGCCCAATCTATGGCCCAATACGCCGGATATCCTGCCTCAGTACCTGCAGTATTCAGGTCGCCCGGGGTTCATTATAAGAGCCGTGCTTGCTGCCACCCTGAGCTCATCCTATGGCATTTACGGTCCGGCTTACGAACTGATGGACAGCATACCCAGGGATGAAGGCGGTGAAGAATACCTGAATTCAGAAAAATATGAGATCAAGGACTGGAACATCGGCGATAAAAAGAGCCTAAAACCGATCCTGAAAATGCTGAACAAAATAAGGCATGGAAATGAAGCCCTGCATAATAACCATTCACTGCAATTTCATGAAACCAACAATGATAACCTGATCGCCTACAGCAAGCACTCGGATGATTATTCCAATATCATACTCACCGTAGTCAATCTGGATCCCTATCATACTCATTCCGGCGTCATTCATTTCCCCCTGGCCACAAAGGATAACAAAGAAAATGAATCCTACCAGGTACAGGATCTGTACAGCGGAGCCTATTATTTATGGCACGGCGACAACAACTATACCGAACTGAATCCGGAAGTTACACCTGCCCATATTTTCAAAGTACGACGCAAGGTGCGTACAGAGCAGGATTTTGACTATTTCATGTAAAAAAACAGGAGAAAAAAATGAGTAAGAAAAAACATAATCTTTGGTTTAAAGACGCCATAATATACCAGGTTCACGTACAATCTTTTTTTGACAGCAACGACGACGGGATCGGTGATTTTCAGGGAATGATTCAGAAGCTGGACTATGTAAAATCACTTGGTGTGAATACCCTGTGGCTATTACCGTTTTATCCGTCCCCTCTCCGGGATGGCGGATACGATATTTCCGATTTTACCGGTATCCATCCTACCTATGGCAAGATGGCTGATTTTAAAAAATTCGTCAAACAAGCCCATAAGAGGGACCTGAAGATCATCACGGAGCTGGTGCTGAACCATACTTCGGACCAGCATAAATGGTTCCAACGTGCAAGAAAGGCCAAACCCGGCAGCAATTACCGTAATTTTTATGTCTGGAATGATAATCCGGATAAATATACCGATGCCCGGATCATTTTCCAGGATTTCGAAACATCCAACTGGTCATATGATGCAGAAGCCAATGCCTACTACTGGCACCGGTTCTATTCACATCAGCCCGACCTGAATTTCGACAATCCCAATGTGCAGAAAGAGGTCTTTAAGGTGCTTGATTTCTGGTTCAGTACTGGTGTGGATGGCCTCCGGCTGGATGCGGTCCCATACCTTTTTGAAAGAGAGGGTACCAATTGTGAAAACCTGCCCGAAACCCACGAATTTCTGAAAAAACTGAGAAAACACATCGACGATAACCACGAGGATAAAATGCTGCTGGCAGAAGCCAACCAATGGCCTGAAGACGCCCGCCAGTATTTCGGTGAAGGCGATGAATGTCATATGGCCTTCCATTTTCCGCTTATGCCACGGCTTTATATGGGGATGAAGATGGAAGACCGGTTCCCGATCATCGATATCCTCGAGCAGACCCCGGAAATACCCGAGAATTGCCAGTGGGCCATTTTTCTCCGGAACCATGATGAACTTACCCTTGAAATGGTGACCGATGAGGAGCGGGATTATATGTATAAAAGTTTTGCCAAGGAACCCGAACAGCGTATCAACCTCGGTATCCGTCGCCGGCTGGCCCCCCTGCTGGAAAACGACCGCCGGAAAATAGAAATGATGAATATCATGCTGTTTTCCCTGCCGGGCACGCCAATAGTCTATTATGGCGATGAGATCGGTATGGGTGACAATTATTACCTGGGTGACCGCTATGGAGTTCGCACGCCCATGCAATGGACGGCCGACCGGAATGCAGGATTCTCCAGGGCAAACAAACAACGTCTCTTCCTCCCGGTGATCAACGACAGCGAATACCATTACGAAGCGATCAATATTGAAAACCAGGACAAAAATCCTTCTTCGCTGCTCTGGTGGATGAGGCAGGTGATCGCCACAAGGAAACGATACAAGGCCTTTAACAGGGGAACGATCAAATTCGTCAATTCAAACAACCCAAAGGTGCTTTCCTTTATCCGGGAATACGAAGATGAAAACATCCTGGTGATCATTAACCTTTCTCATTATTCCCAGTCTGTTGAGCTTGACCTTGAAGAATATGCCGGGTATACACCCATAGAAGTTTTCAGCCAGAACCACTTCCCGCCGATCCTTGGTGATGGTTATTTCTTCACCCTCCAATACCGTGATTATTTCTGGCTTGAACTGGCCAAGCAGGAAGAAACCGTGGCATATCAACCCGAAGGTACGTACCAGCAGATGGCCTTCAGCAAAAAAGAATGGAATGCGGTTACCGCAGCCATGAAAGGAAAACTGGAGAATGCATTTCTCAACTACATGAAGGATACCCGCTGGTTCAGGGGGAAGGCAAGAAAGATAAAATCGTTGAACATAGAGGATGAGTTTGTACTTGAAAAAGGGATCTATAATTCCTACCTGTTCTTTGTGAACGTGGATTATGTAGCCCATACTTCTGAAAATTACGTGCTCTCCGGGGCCCTGGCCTTCGACCAGGAAGACCATGAGATCAGGGAAGATTATCCTCAGGCGATCATGGCCGAAGTAGAAACAGAGGGTAAAAATGGAGTACTTCTGGATGCGGCCTTTAGCGAATCATTCCATAATGCCATCCTGGAACATATCCATTCGAGAGGTAAAATAAAAGGCAAAAAAGGTGAGCTAACCGGTTCTCCGGGTAAATACCTGAAAAGAAATCTGAGTAAAAAAGATCTGCCGCTCAACTCGAAACTGCTGGCCGTGGAGCAATCCAATACTTCGGTACTGTATGATAACCGGCTTTTCCTTAAGATCTACAGGAGCCCGGAAGAAGGACATAATCCTGAACTGGAGATCATCCAGAACCTCACGGAAAAAACCAAATTTGAGAATCTTCCACCCTATGCCGGTTCACTGGTCTACAAACGCCAGAAAAAAGAAGATATTTCATTGGCTATTCTTGTGGGATTCATCCCTAACGAAGGTAATGCATGGGAGCTTACCCAGCGGTTTACCGAACATTATTTTGAGTCGATCCTTTCCCGCAAACATGAATTGCCGGCTCCTCCGGCCTACATTCCGGACATGCTGGACGGTTACAAACCGGATGAGGCAGAACTCCTGAAGGATCTGACCGGCCATTTTTTCATAGAAATGGTCAAAAAACTGGGACAGCGGACTGCCGAGATGCACCTGGGCCTGGCATCGATAAAGGATGAAAAATCATTCAAACCGGAACCCTTTTCGTTGCTTTACCAGAAATCGCTAAACCAGAGTTTCAGGACGCTGATCAAAAAAACGATGACGGAACTGCGGTCGCAGAAGAAAAAGCTCAGTGAAGAACCGATCAGGATGACTGAAAAGATCCTGAACAATGAAAATGCCATGCTCAGAAGAATAAAAAGTTCGCTGGAAAAAGAAAAGATCCGGTCGATCAAGACCCGTGTACATGGCGATTATCACCTGGGCCAGGTTTTATATACGGGTAAGGATTTTATCATAATCGACTTTGAAGGAGAGCCGGCCCGCTCACTGAGTGCCAGAAAGCTGAAGTACTGCCCGTTCAAGGACGTGGCAGGTATGCTGAGATCCTTTCATTATGCCATTTATATGGGTTATTTCAAATTCAGGAAATTGTATGAGGACGATACCGAACTTTTCGGAACCTGGATCGAGCACTGGTATCACCTGGTGAGTTATCATTTCCTTAAAGCCTACTTTGATACGGCAGGTGATGCGCCATTCATTCCGGAAAAGAAAGAGCAGATCGAAGACCTGCTGAATGTTTTCCTCATTGAAAAATCGGTGTATGAACTGAATTACGAGATCAATAACCGGCCGGACTGGTTAACCATTCCGTTGAATGGTTTGGACAAGATCGTAGATCATATGCTCAGTGTGGAATAATCGACAATGAATAATAAAATTGAAAGTATAAACATTGAAATTGTGCAGGATAATACTTATTAATTAATAAGACATAAAACGGAGGTTCTCCGTGTTTTGGTGCCCCGATGGCACAAAAACTGTGATTCTCTGTGACTTTGTACCCTGGTGGGCAAAAGCAGAATCAGACAATATAAATAGCGAACTATCGAACAGGAAAAAAATAAAGGAACGAATATTATGAGTGCAAAAAGAAAATCAGACAGCAATAAAAAAACTACCGGAAAAGGAACGAAAACAGTAAGGAAAAAAGAGGGAAAGATCCCTCCTGAAACCACCGCTGCATCAAAAAAGGATGAAAAGGTTAAAAAATCGGCTGAACAGAAACCGGTTAAAAAAGAACGAGCAGGAAAGAAGCCTGCTCCGGGTGTATCCTCAAAAACCCGTACGACCAAAAAAGAACCCGCTCAAAGTCAGCCTGAGGCTCCCGCCGCACCGGTAGAACATGATATCGATTTCATATCCGATTACGACATTCATCTGTTCAAAGAGGGCAAGCATTTCAGCCTTTATGAAAAGCTGGGTTCGCATATCACTACCCATAAAGGTAAAAAAGGTGTGTTTTTTGCCGTATGGGCACCCAACGCCAAGGCTGTCTCCGTGGTTTTCGATGCCAATGGATGGACCCCGGGAAGCAATCCGTTAAAATCCAGGGGAGATGGGTCCGGTATCTGGGAGGGTTTTATCCCGGGAATGACCCAGGGTACCCTGTACAAATATCATATCGTATCCCATAATAAGAATTATACGGTTGAAAAGACCGATCCCTTTGCCAAATTCAATGAAGTTCCGCCAAAAACTTCTTCCATCGTATGGGAATTGGATTATACCTGGAAGGACAAGGAGTGGATGAAAAAAAGGAAAGACCATAATGCGCTGGACAAGCCGATGTCGATCTATGAACTTCATTTTGCTTCCTGGAAACGTGTCCCGGAGGAAATGAACCGTTCGTTGACTTATATCGAGATGGCTCACCAGCTGGCGGAATACCTCAATTACATGGGGTATACCCATGTAGAGCTTCTGCCGGTAATGGAACACCCCTTTGCCGGTTCCTGGGGTTATCAGGTGGTAGGTTTTTTTGCGCCCACCAGCCGGTTCGGCACACCTGAAGAATTCATGCAGTTTGTCGACATCATGCATCAGCATGATATTGGCGTAATTCTTGACTGGGTTCCTTCACACTTTCCCGGCGACGTGCATGGCCTCCATTATTTTGATGGCACTTACCTGTTCGAACACGAGGATCCACGCCAGGGATATCACCCCGACTGGAGCAGTTATATATTCAACTACGGCAGGCCCGAGGTAAAGGAATTCCTGATCAGCAGTGCTCATATCTGGTTTGACAAATACCATATCGACGGTATACGGGTGGATGCGGTTGCCTCCATGCTATACCTGGATTATTCACGGGAAGAAGGCGAATGGATACCCAATGAATTCGGAGGCAGGGAAAACCTGCATGCCATTTCTTTCCTGCGTGACCTGAATGAATCGATCTATGTGCGCTTCCCGGATGTGCAGACTATCGCCGAGGAATCGACAGCCTGGCCCATGGTAACCCGTCCGGTATATACCGGCGGACTGGGATTCGGCATGAAATGGAACATGGGATGGATGCATGATACATTGAGTTATTTTTCCAAGGACCCGGTTCACAGGAATTACCATCATAATCAGCTTACTTTCAGCATCATGTATGCCTTTAATGAAAATTTCATGTTGTCGTTATCACACGATGAGGTCGTGCATGGCAAGGGTTCGTTGATCAATAAAATGCCGGGCGACGAATGGCAGAAATTCGCCAACCTGAGGCTTCTGTTTGGTTATATGTTTACCCATCCGGGTAAAAAACTCCAGTTCATGGGTATGGACATGGGGCAATGGAGTGAATGGAATCATGATTCGAGCCTTGACTGGCACCTATTGGATAACCGGAACCATATGGGTTTACAACAATGGATAAAGGAACTGAATGAAAAATACAGGCAGTTGCCGGCCTTGTATGAACAGGACTTTGTCAACGAAGGTTTCCGGTGGATCGATGCCAATGATTCCCAGAATTCAGTTCTCAGTTTTGCCCGCTACAGCAAGGACAGTAAGAATGTGGTAATCGTGGTATGCAATATGACCCCGATGCCGAGGTATAATTACCGGGTCGGAGTACCGGAAGAGGGCACGTGGACAGAAATACTTAACAGCGACGGTAAAAATTACGGTGGCAGCGGCCAGGGCAATTTGGGGGGGGTCGAAACCGTACCGGTCCCCTACCATAATGAGGATTATTCGATCAATATAACCATCCCACCACTGGGAATTGTAATATTCACGAGGGAATGATGACCCAATAGTTAAAACCATCCGGTTAGAGAAGAGAATAAGACCTCATGGCAGGATACGTGCACTTTTTCCTTCCCAATCTCGTGGTCAAGATCCTGAATTTTATTTTTCAATGCAACCATATTGGATTGAGAGAATCTATATATGCATAATAGTGGAAAAAATTCCCCGTGGGGGTGCCTTTTCCTCAGTATCATTGGATATTGATCACCCTATATACTATTGTTTCTATTCCAAAGCAATAAAATATAAATTCATAAAAGGCTGATTACCAGCAAATAAAAATACGGGGGTCAAACTTATATTAATCGTCAAATTCCAATTAAGCATAGATTTTGCGCAATTGGAATTCAGAATGAAGCTCTGAAAATTGATGAAAAAGGTCCAAATAAGCAACGAAAAGAATTACAGGAAAAAAATTGACTTTCTTAAACAGAAAGCAAAGGAATTCGAAACTCAACATCTATATAACATAAGTGGCTATTACCACAAAAAGGCGGAACTTCTTAAAAGAAACCTAAACGAAATAGTCTGAAATAACCAATTGACCGAACTTTATTTCAAAAATTATTGCAAGCTAAACGAATAATAAATGTCAAAAAGAATCAACCAACGACACCATGATTTTATGATCAAACATATGATCAGCAAATTATTGCATGCGGGATATGGAAATATACGGGCAGACCTGCCAGGCTACAGGGCTCCCAGTCTGATTCCCTTCCAGGCTGAATCCCATAAGCCTGATCTTACGGCTGAAAAAAATTCAGAAAAGATCCTGGTAGAAGTAGAAACCGATGATTCAATATATGAAGACCACACCATTAGTGAATGGATGGCTCTTTATGAATACATCAAATCCAATGAGGCCAAATTAATGTTTGTGGCCCCGGGCATCAGCCGAAATAAACTGAATTTAAGAGCCAGCCAATTAGGGATAAATAATTTCCTGTTCGTAGGCATTTAAACGTTATCCCCTTTCGAATTACTTGCAGTTACTCCTGTGTTTGATTCAGCCAGCTATGTTTTTTATTCTTTTACCTTCCCGGAAAAAAATCCAATTAAATTCTGCATATAACATGGACAATAATTGAATATCCATTTACTTTGCAACAATGAAGGAAGGGAATGTTCAATCGTATCTCCGGGATCTTAATGAAGCACAAAAAAAGGCCGTTGAATATAAAGACGGGCCTTCACTGATCATTGCCGGTGCGGGTTCCGGCAAAACCAGGGTGCTGACCTATAAGATAGCCCACCTGATCAATAAACATACGGTTGATCCGTTCAACATACTGGCACTCACGTTTACCAACAAGGCTGCCAATGAAATGCAGCTCCGGATAGAAAAAGTGATCGGTAATGAAGCGAGGAATGTATGGATGGGAACCTTTCATTCCATTTTTGCCAGGTTACTTCGTATTGACGGTAAGAAAATAGGATACCCCCCCAATTTTTCCATCTACGATACCGATGATTCCAAAAGCCTGCTGAAATCGATCATCAAGGAAATGAAGCTTGACGATAAGGTCTACAAACCCAATGTGGTATATAACCGTATCTCGGCTGCTAAAAACCGGTTGATCTCCTGGCGGGAATACCAGAACAACCCGGTATACCAGGCTGATGATGAAGCCGCCATGAAGCCAAAACTGGGTAAGATCTTCCAGGTTTATGTGGAACGGTGTTTTAAAGCCTCCGCCATGGATTTCGACGACCTGCTTTTCAATACCTACCTTATATTTAGGGATCATCCTGATGTATTGAACAAGTATCAGCAGAAGTTCCATTATGTGTTGATCGACGAGTTCCAGGACACCAATATCGCCCAATACATGATCACCAAAAAGCTGGCAGCGGTACGACAAAATCTTACCGTGGTGGGCGATGATGCCCAAAGTATTTATGCATTCAGAGGTGCGGAGATTTATAATATCCTCAACCTGGAAAAGGATTACCCGGAGCTGAAAGTGTTCAAACTTGAACAGAACTACCGGTCCAGTCAGAATATAGTGAATGCAGCCAATTCAGTGATTGTCAGAAACAAGGCCCAGCTTCCCAAAAAACTCTGGACCAGTAACCCCGAAGGCGATCTGATCGAGTTGATCAAAGCCAACTCGGATAATGAGGAGGGCAAACTGGTGGCCAGCGCCATTTTTGAAGGTAAAGTGAACCACAGAATCCATAATCGTGATTTTGCAGTATTATACCGGACTAACAGCCAGTCCAGGGCAATTGAGGAAGCACTCAGACGAATGAACCTCAAATACAAGATCATCGGAGGTCTTTCTTTCTACCAGCGGAGGGAGATCAAAGACCTTTTGAGTTATCTCCGGTTTACCGTTAACCACGAAGATGAGCAGGCGCTAAAAAGGATTATCAATTTACCGAAACGGGGAATCGGACCGGGGACTGTCAATAAAATTGTGGTAGCCGCCAGTGAAAATGACATGGGCCTATGGGAAACCATGATCAATTTTAAAAATATCGCTTCCGGCCGGGCGGCACAGGGAATAATCGATTTCGTGAACCTGATCAAACGTTTTGAGATAGAGCTCAAAAGAAAAGATGCTTTTGAGATCGCCAACCTCATCGCCAGGGAATCCGGACTTCTGAAGGAACTCTATAATGATAAAACCATCGAAGGCTTGAACCGCTATGAAAACGTCCAGGAATTACTGAATGCCATTAAAGAATTCGTGGATAATACTGAAAAGGAAGATAAAAGTCTTTCGGCCTTTCTCCAGGAAGTTGCGTTGATCACCAGCATCGATGAAGATGAAGATGAAGACCATGATAAGATCACGCTGATGACCATCCATATGGCCAAGGGACTTGAATTCCGCCATGTTTTTCTGGTGGGCATGGAAGAGGACCTCTTCCCTTCCCAGATGATGATGAGCAGTCGGGCAGACCTGGAGGAAGAAAGGCGTCTGTTTTATGTGGCCATGACCCGGGCAAAGGAAAAACTCATTCTTTCCTACGCCCATACACGGTACCGGTTCGGGAGACTTAAAAGCTGTGAGCCGAGCCGGTTTCTGGAGGATATCGATCCGAGATTTATACGGGCAACTCAAAGCACTTTTCCCAAATCAGGCCGTCCTGTGAACCGGAACAGTCAGGATACATTCAGGGAACCGAATTTTGGCAAACGGTTGGTAAAGCCAAAATCCACTCCTGTAAAAAAACATGTGCCCAGTCCGGAGTTTAAGCCCAGTGATACTTCTGGACTGTCCAAAGGTATGAAAGTGGAACATCCCAAATTCGGATACGGAACGGTAATTGAAATGGATGAGGACGGGGCCAACCGGAAGGCAAAAGTCGAATTTGATAATTTTGGCGTAAAAACATTATTGCTTACCTTTGCAAAACTCAGAATATGTAATTGAGTAAAGACTTTTAAAAAGGCTCACACCTAAGCATAAACACAATGAATGATTATAATACTCAAAGGGAACCATTGATCCTGAAAGAATATGGCAGAAATGTACAGAACCTTGTCAATTACCTGCTAACCATAGAAGACAGGGAAAAAAGAAACAGCTATGCCAAAGCCATTGTTGATCTGATGAAACAGATCAATCCTTCGGCAAAAGAAGGTGGGGAAGATTCCCAGAAACTCTGGGATGACCTGATCATCATGTCCGATTTTAACCTGGATATCGACAGCCCCTTTCCCTATCCCAAAAAGGAATTGATCTATAAAAAACCGGAAAGCCTTGAATACAAAAACAGGGATGATATCCGGTATAAACACTATGGCCTTAATGTCCAGTTAATGATCGACAAGGCCGTTGAGATGGAGGATGATGAAGAAAGGGAAGCTGCAATAATTTATATCGGCCGTCTGATGAAGAGTTTTGCCTCGTTATGGAATAAAGAAAACCTCAGCGATGCAACCATCATAAAAAATATCAGAGAGCTATCCGGTGGTAAACTCGACATCGATGAAGAAAAGGTTACATCAAACAATCTTTTCGAATACCTTGTAAAGGAAAGACCCAAAAGGAGCAGCGCCCCGTCCGGTGGTCACCGGGGAAAAAAGTCCAGAAGAAAACGAAATTAAATGCTTTCCTTCAGGATTGAAGGTGGCAAACCCCTGAGTGGGGAAATTTTTCCCCAGGGAGCCAAAAATGAAGCCCTGCAGGTTATCTGCGCCACGCTGCTTACGGCCGATGAGGTAACCATTCATAACATACCGGATATCCGCGATGTGAATGTCCTGATGGATATTCTAAAAGATCTGGGAGTTTCTATAGAAAACCCGGGAAAGGGATCCTTTAAGTTCAGGACCAGCAATCCCGATATTCAATACCTCGAAACCTATCAATATCGTGAAAAAGCATCCAGTCTTCGCGGATCGATCATGATACTGGGGCCGCTTCTGGCCCGTTTTGGCAAAGCCAGGGTACTTAAACCCGGAGGTGATAAAATAGGAAGACGGCGCCTGGACACCCATTTTTTTGGATTCCAGAAGCTCGGAGCACGGTTCGATTTCAACAAGAACGATGATTTTTTTACGATCGATGCCTCGCAGTTAACCGGTAATTACATGTTGCTCGACGAAGCTTCGGTTACCGGTACCGCCAATATCGTAATGGCTTCCGTGCTGGCTGCAGGAACGACTACCATATACAATGCTGCCTGTGAGCCCTACGTACAGCAACTCTGTAAAATGCTGAATAACATGGGAGCAAAGATCTCCGGTATAGGCAGCAATCTGCTCAGGATTGAAGGCGTTGATTCACTCCATGGTACAGAACATGTCCTGCTTCCGGATATGATCGAAATAGGAAGTTTCATTGGCATGGCTGCTATGACCCAATCATCCATTACCATTAAGGAAGCCGGAATAGAGCATCTTGGCCTCATGCCTGAAGTTTTTAAAAGACTGGGTATACGGTTTGAATACCATGGAAATGATATTCGTGTACCTGCTCAGGAGCATTATGAGATCGATACCTTCATCGATGGTTCGATCATGACCATTTCCGATTCAGTCTGGCCCGGGTTTTCACCAGACCTGCTGAGCATTGCCCTTGTTGTGGCTACCCAGGCGAAGGGAACCGTCCTGATCCATCAGAAAATGTTTGAAAGCCGGCTTTTCTTTGTGGATAAACTGATCGATATGGGAGCCCAGATTATCCTCTGTGATCCTCACAGGGCCACCGTGATCGGGCTCGACAGGAAATTCCCTCTCAAGGGTATTAAAATGAGCTCTCCCGACATCCGGGCCGGTGTAGCCCTGTTGATTGCCGCCTTATCGGCAGAAGGCACCAGCATTATTTCCAATGTGGAGCAGATAGACCGGGGTTATCAGTTCATTGATCAGCGCCTGAGATCACTGGGTGCAAAGATCGAAAGGCTGGAAGAATAACATCCCTGGCTACAGGGATCGAAAGGTTGGTGAAATATTGCCTTGAGTGCAAAGATCGAAAGGCTGGAAGGATTATAGCCCCTCTGACCGATCAGGTATAATTATTCAACATGACCGGCATCACAAGCATGAGCAGATCTTCGTAATCACCCATTTCGTTAGGTACGATCAGGCCTGCGCGGTTAGGTTCTGATAATTTTAAAAGCACTTCCTTGTTTTCGATATTGGAAAGCATTTCTATAAGAAATCGGGCATTGAATCCGATCACAATATCTTCGCCTTCATGTTCACAGCTTAATCTTTCGTTCGCTTCATTGCTGAAGTCGAGGTCTTCGGCTGAAATATGCAATTCACTTCCTGTGATCTTGAGCTTTACCTGATTGGTGGTTTTATTCGCATAGATGGCTATTCTTCTTAATGAACTCAACAGGTCCATCCGGTTAATGGTCATAATGTTCGTGTTGTCTTTGGGGATCACGTTTTCATAGTCAGGATATCGTTCATCGATCAGCCGGCATATCATACGCACGTTCCCAAACTTAAAAAACGCATTGGAGGGATTATATTCCAGGGATACGGTTGAGTTTTCAGCCGGAAGAATATTTTTTAGCAGATTAAGCGCTTTTCTTGGTATAATGATGGTATTCTGACTTTCCGCCTTGACATCGTTCCGGATATATTTGATCAGCCTGTGACCGTCGGTAGCCACAAATATGGTGCTCGATTGATTTATATTGACATAAACGCCGGTCATGGCAGGACGCAACTCATCATTACTCGTGGCAAAAATGGTATTGGTTATTGCACTGGTCAACACCTCCGTAGACATATCGGCCGATATGCCGTCGGTAACGGTGGGTACCTTCGGAAAATCCGAAGCATTTTCACCGGATAATTTATACCGGCCATTATCCGAGCTCAGTTCGATACTGAACGTTTCCTCATTGATGGAAAAAGTGACCGGTTGCTCAGGAAGATTTTTTAACGTATCGAGAAGGATACGGGCAGGCACAGCTATACTTCCGCTATCTTTGGCTTCCACTTCCATTTCCGTGATCATGGAGGTCTGAAGGTCCGAGGCTGTGATTGTCAGTTTACCACCATCAATTTCAAATAAAAAATTTTCCAGGATGGGAACTACCGGATTAGTGGTAATCACCCCGTTTATGTTCTGTAATTGTTTTAACAGTGCCGTAGAGGTAACAATAAATTTCATGGATGATAAAATGTTATTTTTTTATGATATCCCGGTAAATTTATAAATAATAACGCAATTTAATACCATAATCAACTTCTCAAAATAATACCGTTAATATTCTTTTTCCGGCATGAATATAAAATGAAGAATATTTGTTTATTTTGTCCGGCAACGAAGGCAAAAATACCATGATTGAACAAATTAAAGAAACCACCAAATATATAAAAAGCCGTTATAGTAAAACCCCCGGGGTGGGTATAATTTTAGGAACCGGATTAGGTGCACTTGTCAATGAAATCCAGATAGAAGAGACTATCTCATACCAGGATATCCCTAATTTTCCGGTTTCTACCGTTGAAAGTCATTCAGGCAAGCTGATCTTCGGACAACTATCCGGTAAAAATGTGGTCTGTATGCAGGGCAGATTTCATTATTATGAAGGGTATTCCATGCAGCAGATCACCTTCCCGGTAAGGGTCATGAAATTTCTCGGCATTGAAAATCTTTTTATCTCCAATGCCTGCGGAGGACTCAGGGAAGACCAGCAGATCAGTGACCTGATGATCATCAGCGATCAGATCAATATGCTTCCTGAAAATCCTCTCCGGGGCAAAAACCTGGATGAGCTGGGGCCGAGGTTTCCGGATATGAGCGAGCCCTATGATAAGGAATTGATAGAAAAGGCCCGCGATATTGCCGGAAAAAATAATATAAAGGTGAGTACGGGAGTATATGCAGCCGTTCAGGGACCCAACCTTGAAACCCCCGCCGAATACAAATACCTCAGCATTATCGGTGCCGATGCGGTGGGCATGTCGACTATACCTGAAAATCTGGTGGCACGACAAATGAATATTCCATGTTTTGCCATATCGGTGATCACTGACCTGGGTGTGGAAGGAAAAATAAAGAAAGTAACGATTGAAGAAGTGATCCAGGCTTCTACCGTTGCCGAACCTAAGATGACCCTGATCATGAGGGAATTGATCGCTTCGCTTTGAGGGGAGGCATGATCCCTTGGATTGGTCGATATCAGGGAAGCTCAGGTTTGATGAATGCGGAAAGTTATCGTCACCCCATTCACTAATCCTGCAGGACATTCGATATGAAAGTGGATTTCAAGGCAAGCCAGGCAAGCAAAAATAAAATCGCCCAGTTGAGATATACAACATAAAAATCCTTCGTATCCTTATATCGCGTTTCCTTGATCTCAGCTTTTTCATATTCATCGATCAGGGCAAACACATTTTGCAAGGCTTCATTATCCGATACACGGTAAAATCTTCCTTCACCGATCGCTGCAATCTGCCTGAGATTGGTCTCGTCCAGGGTGTTTTCGACATACCGGGTCCTGCCAAAAAAATCCTTGCCGAAGGGAACCCTGCCTTCTTTTCCTATGGCAATGGTATATATTTTAATTCCATAAGAGTGAGCCAGTTCAGCTGCTGTGATCGGATCGATATTCCCTGCCGTATTATCCCCGTCACTCAGAAGGATCAACACCTTGGATTTTGAATCGGATTCCCGCATCCTGTTGGTAGCTACTGCAAGGGCACTCCCGATCGCGGTGCCCCTGTTCTCGATCATTTCAAAATCAATTTCCCCGATATATTTTTTCAAAAGCTCATAGTCCAGCGTTAACGGTGAAAGTGAATAAGCATCACCGGAAAAGATCACCAGACCAATTCGGTCCTGAAAACGTCCCTCAATAAAGTCAAGTGCAGTTTTTTTGGCTGCCTCCAGCCGGTTGGGGCTGAAATCCTGGATCTGCATGGATTCTGAAATATCAACCACCAGCATGATATCAATACCTTCCGTCCATTGTTCCACCTGCTCATTTGTCGTCTGAGGCCTGGCCATACTGACAATGATCAATGCCATAATGATCATCAGCAGAAAGTCAGGGATGTATCGAAGAAGGCTCACAGGGCTCCATTTAAGGCTGCTTTTTGGTAAAGCGATCAGGAGTTTTTGCTTGAACCGGGACTGAATCAGATATTTAAGCAGAAGAACAAGAGGCACCAGTGCCAATAGCCACAATAATTGTTTGTATTCCCACTGGAAATTCTCAAAAGTGGCCGGGTCAAACCATTTCAGATCCAGCCAGTCTGCCGTATTCATCGTCTGATCATCCATGACTTACCTCTTCTTTCCTTAATTCATATCGTTCACGCGAAAAATCCAGCAATTTTTCGAAATTTTCATACAACGGCCGGTCAGTAAGACTGCCGTATATATAACGGTCGATGGAACGTAAGTTTTCCTTAAGCCGCTGATCGGCATGTAATGATATCAGTTCTTTGGTAGTCAGTTTGGTATATGGCTCACGCTCCAGGCTTTCCATATAATTCTTCCAGTCATTCAATATGATTTCCGGTTTAATACCATTTTTCCCTTTTTTCAGAATGTTCAACTTCCCGGCAAATCGATCGACGAATTTCCTGTGCCTTCTCGTCATTAACCAGACACGATACTTTCTTGCAATTTTTTTACCAAAAATAAGAACCACCAACACAATAAGTATAATCAAAACGGCAGCTGCGAAAAGAATTACAGGATAATTAATTTCGCCGGGAACATAAAGAAAAGCCGTGTTTTCCCTGAAATCGATCGAATCCGGCAATTCCTTGATCACGTGTTCCAGTATGATCGAATCCAATGCCGGGTAAATCGACGTGCTGTCTTCAACCTGTTTGGCAAATACCGGAACCTGTAAATATTGTATAGAATCGATCTCGAATGTGGTTAACTTATAAACTACACTGTCAAAACTGACAAGGCTGTCTGTCCGCGTGGGAAAATATGTTCTGGAGACATATTCGAAAGGGGAATAATCATAAGTGGAGTCGGAAAATATGATATCCTGATCATATGGATACCATGCCCACATGGAATAAGGGATCTCCTCTCCCACTTTAACGGTATCTTTCAAAAACTTTCCATTAACCCTGATTTCCTGACCGAAAACAATGGCATGGGAGATAAGGAAAAGAATCAGGTGTATAATTGCTTTTTTACCCACTCTTTTTTACTGTTTTTCTCACTTTGAAAAGCTTAATTAATTTAGGCACATAATCTTCATCCGTATCTACCTGAAGGTAATCGGCATTATGCCTCCGGCATAGATCCTCCAATACTTTCTGTTTTCCGGAAAATGTATTATCAAGATCATTCCTGAAATATCCCGATGAGGTATTCAGCCACAGTGTTTTGCCACTCTCCTTATCGTAAAGCGGAACGATCCCCAGTTTCGGCAGATTGGTTTCCCTTTTATCCGATACATGAATCACCACAAGATCGTGTTTTCTTGCCAGCGCTTTGAGATTCTTGTCAAATCCTTCATCAATAAAATCAGAAATAAAGATCACTATACTTTTTCGTTTCAAAAGGTTTAACGTATATAGGATAGCCCGGCTTATATCCGTCTTTATGGAGGACGGCACCAGGCTGAAGATCTCGGAGAAGATCTGATAAGCATGTTTCATACCCTTGTTTGGCTTCACATATTTTTCTTTCTGGTCAGAAAAACAGATCAACCCCACTTCGGAGGATTCCTTTAATGCGGAAAGCGCCAGAACCGCACAAATTTCCTTCGCTATCTGAATTTTTTCTTTCCCGGGATTCCCTATTTCCTGTGAAGCACTTACATCCAGCACAAAAAACACGGTCTGTTCTTTTTCCTCACGATAAGTTTTCACATAAGTGCCATGTCCTTTGGCCGTTACGTGCCAGTCAATACTTCGGATATCATCACCATATTGATAAGCTCTTACGTCATCAAACTCAAGCCCGGATCCTTTGAAAACAGAATGGAAATCACCCTGCATATGGGTGTTGATGAATTTCCGGATCTGTATTTCATACTTCCGCAGTTTTTTGAGTAGCTCCTTCATATCATAATTTATCTATGGCAAAACTATCTAATCTGACTATATATGACAAGCAGCATTATTCCAACAGCCAATTCTCCCTACAGGGAATTATATGAAATTAATACAACTTTCCGGTTTAGGGTAGCGTTTTATCCATAATGAGCAATGTGTTAAATATTAATCATTACCAGTTATCAGTATACTATCTCAGACGATGTATATTTATACGACCCGGATTTAGAAAAGATCAATCATTCCGGTAATTTTGTGTTGTCCTTTTATGAAACGAATCGCTGTATTTTTAATGTTTTTGGCGCTGATTGCCTGCAGCAGGCAGGATAAAAAGCCTGAAGGGATTTTGTCTGAGCAGAAGATGGTGGATATCCTGATCGATCTCCATATAATAGAGGCAAGGATAAATTCAGTAAGGATACCGAAAGACACGGTAAAGAAATTCTTCCCTGAACTTGAAGAAAAACTTTTCGAAAAACATGGCGTATCCGACTCGGCTTATTACAGAAGTTACCAGTATTATCTTGAAAATGTAGGCAAGATGGAGGAGATCTATTCCGCTGTAGTCGATAGCCTGAGTGTGCGAGAAAGGGTTTCCAATGCCGATTAATCACAGAAAATTATATAATAGATATCACTCATCGTATGATTTTATATTTAACTCATCGGATGACTTTAACGCATACGATGAGTATGGGTGAGTAT
>CAZIXF010000010.1:99419-102596 GCA_964543195.1 uncultured Roseivirgaceae bacterium | reverse complement strand
GGATGGTGGATGGAGGATGGTGGATGGAGGATGGTGGATGGAGGATGGTGGATGGTGGATGGAGGGTGGAAGATGGAGGATGGAAGGAGGAGGGTGTAAGGTTTAGGGTGTAGGTGTAGGTTTAGGGTGTAGGGTGGAATGCTAATAATCCAGGATTATCCGGCTGATTATTATAGAAATTTTTTGTGAAGGAAACGATCTATCCGGTTAATTTCATCAAGCAAGGGCATGGTCATTTCCATTGTCGCTTGATATATTTCAGGTAACCGGGAAATCACGTATTCATGGGTTATTTCATTTCTTAATTACCGGATCTTTTTCAGTCGTTCTGCTGAATCCAGGGCTTCTATTTTCCCGGCGAAATATACCCGGTCCAGCAAAGCAGGAAGGTCTTCCCTGTAAAGAATCGGTAACAGCAACTGGAGGGGTTTTCTGAGGAATACACAGGATCTTCCTAGGCCGAAATCGGCGAAATTCAAAATTTTTTTCAACCAGAGGGGTTACATTTTCATTCTTTCAACGATCTATTAAAAAAAGAATATTTTTACTACTAAAAATTATAATGCTATGAAAAATTTGAGATTGGGAATTTTGTTATTAGTCGTTCCATTGTTATTCTGGCAATGCACGGATGAATCGGACGAGGTTAGCTCCTCCACATTATCCGGTTCTGCTGTTAAGGGACCGGTAGTCAATGCCGATGTAACGGTCTATGAGTTTGATGCTGAAGGTTTGCGTGGGGATGTACTAGCCACCACCACTACCGATCAAAACGGGAATTTCAGTGTTGACGTGAATGTACGCGGTGTGGTTGAGGTTGTGATAAGCGGAGGCGGATATACGGACGAAGCTTCCGGACAGGAGGTCGCTCTCAGCAGTAATGAATTGAGAACGATCATGACCGTGGATGGAGATAAGAATTTTGGTGTGACCGCCCTGACCACCATAGCGGCCGAATATATCAATGAGAATGCTGAGGAAGGATTGGCCATCGCCATTGAAAATGCCAGCAAAGGAGTTGGAGAAATTTTCAATTTATCAGATCTTGATATTAATACCACCATTCCGGGTGACCTGTCATCCGCGACATCAGAAAACTTGTCAATGGCACAGAAAAAATATGGGGCCGTACAGGCAGGTCTTTCACAGCTCCTTCTTCAACATGAAATTTCTCCCGAAATGCTTCCCGACCTGATTGAAGATATCGGAAAAGATTTTGCTGACGGTGTGATCGATGGAAAGAATGGATCTGCCGCTTTGGAATTTGCACTTCAGATCACTCCGGCGGATGCGCTTGAAGGATTGCAAACTGCCATCGAGAACTTTATGATCGGTGACAACAACAAAAGTGGCGCTTCTTTTTCTGATTTTGTACCAGGAAATTAATTTCTGTAAAAAACCCATACTTGAAAAAGGATTGCCGTTCAGCGGCAATCCTTTTTTTTGTTGTATTTTTCAGGGGCCGGCTTTTATTGGGAAATTTTTTGCTTGTGACTGAGGGGATTATTCTTCGGAAAGGGTCGGTGTTTGTCGTATATACCGGTCTTTTTCCACGATATCGAGCATGAAACGGGCCAGGTTCCGTCTGCTGAGGGTAAATTTCGGTTTCGGCTCGCCCTGCAAGCTTACCCGTATAGCCTTGTCGACCCCTTTATTGGTGAGCCCTACCGGCCTAACCACCGTCCAGTCGAGACCGGAACCTTTCAGCAGTTCCTCCTGGCGCACGTGGTCTTTATAGATGATACCCAGTTTGGTGTTACGGATGATCCAGCGCAGCCATCCCGGTATTTCGGTGGCCGAATCACCCACACCGGAAGCCGAAATTACGATAACCCGCCCGATGCCCTGTTTTTTACACAAATCGATCACATTAGCCGTACAGGTCGACAGGAAGTCACGCGGAGTGACCAGCCGGGACCATGGAAAAACCGATTTCCTGGATATGTTGAGTGCATTCAGCACGGCTTCGCAACCCCGGATCGCCGGCTCGAGATGCTCCTTTTCGGCGGGAGTTCCTTCAAAGACTTTCAGTTTCTCCGAACGGAGCGGCAATTTTTCCTTATCCCGCACCAGGGCATGCACCTCATGCCTCCTGGTCAGTGCTTCGGTGATCAGCCATTTGCCGGTGCGGCCTGTTCCACCCAGAATCAAAAGTTTCATTGACGCATAATGTTTAAATGATCAATCAGAATCTTTTTTAAAATACATCAGTCCGGGCAGAAATAAAAACCCGCATCCGGTTAGTTGACATTGCTTATCTTTACAGGTTAAAAATTGAAGATGGGTCTCTACGACAAATATTTACTTCCCGGTGCCACTCACCTGGTCTGTTCGTCCCCGTATTTCGATAAAAAACGGGAAATGGTGGTATCCATGGCATACGGATCGGTACTGGAAGTGGGTTTCGGCACCGGCCTGAACCTGCCTTATTACCGGAAGGATAAAATAAAGGAGATCCATGCACTCGACCCTTCGGAGGGTATGTTCGCCATCGCTGAAAAAAAATTTGACGACTATCCGTTCCCGGTCAGAAAACTGGTCACGCCCGCCGAAGAGATACCGCTCGACGATCATTCGGTAGACAGCGCGGTCTCCACCTATACCATGTGTACGATCGGCAGCCTGACGCTGGCCCTTACGGAGATCAAACGGGTGCTCAAGCCCGGCGGCCAGTTATTCTTTTGTGAACACGGGGCATCCCCGAAAAAGCCGGTCCGGTTGATGCAGGACCTGTTCAACCCGGTATGGAAACCGCTTGCCGGTGGATGTAACCTGAACCGGCCAATCTTCGAGCTGATCGAGGACGCCGGTTTCCGGGTCGAGCCGCTGCTGATGCGGGGTCCTGACGGTTCGCTCACCCGGCAGATCCATTATATAGGTATAGCGCGTGTGAGGGAATGAGATCCGAAGTCCCTTTCTGTAACGTCACTCCGGGGCAGAGCCGCGGGAGTCCCCCTTTCTGTAACGTCACTCCGAGGCGCAGCCGCGGGAGTCCCCTTTTCTGTAACGTCACTCCGAGGCGCAGCCGCGGAAGTCCCCTTATTGGAGATTGCCGCGTCGTCCGCCTCTCAGGACAGCCTCCTCGCAATAACGGTACTGAGTGTAACGTCACTCCGAGGCGGAGCCGCGGAAGTCCCCTTATTGGAGATTGCCGCGTCGTCCGCCTCTCAGGACAGC
>CAZIXF010000010.1:95898-99319 GCA_964543195.1 uncultured Roseivirgaceae bacterium | reverse complement strand
TCCCCTTATTGGAGATTGCCGCGTCGTCCGCCTCTCAGGACAGCCTCCTCGCAATAACGGTACTGAGTGTAACGTCACTCCGGGGCGCAGCCGCGGGAGTCCCCTTATTGGAGATTGCCGCGTAGTCCGCCTCTCAGGACAGCCTCCTCGCAATAACGGTACTGAGTGAGGGTTACGGCGTGAGTTCGATCCGGGTCATTCCCGGCTTCAGCGAAACGGTTTTTTCAGTCGGGTCCTCCTCCTGCCCGTCCACCCGGAGTTGTTCGATGTCCGTCTCCAGGATCCTGAACTCGCCCACCATATTACCCGGAAGCTCAATGGAAAACCGCCTCCGGCCGTCGTCTCCCCTGGTAAATTCCGCGGTGATAAACCCCTTAATGGTAGGCACCTTAATGCGACTGTCCGTTAAACCGGCAAGCTGCGGTCTGACCACCACCCTTTTGAAACCGGGCTCTAGCGGCTGGATCCCCCAGAGATGCCGTGGAATGATATTGGCCGGTGCCGCACCCCAGGCATGGTTCCAGTCCGCATTGGGCTTGTATTTCATATCCCAGGCCTCCATCGATATAGTGGAACCGACCCGGATCATATTCCACCAGCTCCGGTCGTGGGTTGCCGTCATCAGGCTTAAAGCATATTCACCCTCCCCGGCCTCATAAAGTCCATCCAGCAGGAACTGTGACCCGTATACGGAGCAGGCCATGCCCCTCGATTTGATGAATTCCACCACGGGATGTTGATAGGCTTCGGGCACCAGCCCAAAGGCAAGGGGCATCATATTGGCATGTAGGGAGGAATGGTCCGACCCTTCCCCATCGATATAGATCCCCTTTTCATGATCGAGAAGTTTCTCATTGATCGAAGACTTTACCAGCCCGGCCTGCTGCCGGTACAAAACGGAATCCTTTTCCTCACCCAGCACTCCCGCAATCTCTGACATCAGCTTCAACGCATAAAAATGAAATGAATTCACCACGGTATTCACGGCAACCATATCGTAATTGTCCCGTTCGCCATACACCGAGGCGTATTCCCGGTCGCTTTCTTCCTGTGAAGGCGGCCAGTCCACGATATCCCTGATCCGCTCTTCAGGGTTCGAAAAACCCAGCTTGGCCATCAGGTCGTTGGTCAGCTTGTCCGAATAAGTGCTGATCAGGCCGTCTTCGCGGGCCAGTTCGGTCAGGGTCTTGTGTTTGAGCTGAGGGTAAAAATGCCGCATCGACTCGTCATTGCCCGTATACATGTAATCGTAGTAAAACAGCATTATCGTCTGAAGGATCCATTCGGTGGGCCAGGTGGGGTGATCGATAAAATACTCGTTGGTCCTCCGGGCCATGGAGTATTCCCTGTCGGTATTGTAATGGCCCAACTGGTTGATCAGCGCATCGGCCTCATAGGGAATGCGTTCCCGGTCGCCGTCGACGTAATAGCCGGTAAAACTGGTGGCCTTCATACTGTATTTGCACAGGTCCCAAACCTGGTTAAGCAAGGTATCCGAACTGCTGAAAAAGCTGGCATCTTCATCAAAATAATAGAAAAAGGCCTTTTGCCGGATACTTTCAATCCGGATCCCCTGTTCCGGGTATTCAATTTCACAATACCGGAAGGGCATGATCACGGGGAAAGAATCGGGCAGGGCTATGGCCAGCTCATTCGTATTCCGCTCGTCAGGGGGCAGTTGAAGCAGGTATTCGTCCTGTCCGGGATCTACGGGCTGTTGCACCTTTTGGTAACGGACCGAACCCGGGGGAGTGCGGTCGATAGCGCGTGCACCTGTCAATTTTTCACCCAGGTGAACCGTCAGGGTATCCGGCTGCTCCGTACTGACCTTCAGCACAAGCGTACCGAAAGCCGCTTTCCCGAAGTCGAAAAACCGGTGTCCCGGTCCGATCTCCTGCTGCCGTGTCGGCTCGATCAGCGCGGTTTCGAATACATTCGGCGTAGTGGCATACCGGGGCACTATGCCGGTCCTGAAGGACTGGATAGCCGAATAAGGTCCCGGCCGGTCTTCTTCATCCCAGGTCATCACCCGCCAGTACCAGGTGCCGCCGGAGGGCAGGTTTTCACCTCCATATTCGATCTCGGTCGATTCGCCGCTCATCACCTTACCGCTGTCCCAGGTATCCGGGTCGTCGTTATCAAGCGAGGCTTCCGATGTGGACACCTGGATCCGGTAGGCAGTCTGTTGCCTGGTCTGAGGCTCCGCGATCCAGCTGAATTCGGGCTGTGGATCCCTGACCTCTACATGGGCAGGCTCACGGATAAATTCGACCATCAGGCCGTATGGCGCTTCGGGCCCTTTTTTACAGGATAATACGGATAGCAGGGGCAAAAGAAAAAGTAAATGGGTCTGCAGGAAGATTCGTGCTGTTTTTTTCATGGGACTGTGTTGTTTACCGGCCGATAAGTTAGGCATATTGTTTTACTGTACAAAAAGAGAGGGTTGAAAAATTGGATAGGGTTCTATGGTTCAGGCAGGTTGGGGTCAGGGTCAAAGAGGACTGGTCAGCAGGTCCCGGATCCTGCGGGTCATAACGGGCCGTTCAGCAAGTCCCGGATCCTGCCGGCCATCCGCTGGTAATGGCTTCCTTTCCAGTATATCCGGCCGCAGTCAGCACACCGGTAGAACTCGTCATAGGTTTTCCGGGTGCCCTCAGGGATCCCGTGCAGGATGTCCTCCTTTTTTACCGGCAAGATCTTCCCGTTGCAGGCCATGCAACGGGTGAAGGGCTCGATCCGGTTTTCCAGGCTGAACTTTACGATCACCTCCCTGAGCTGAAGGACGGGATCGTCATTCCTTACAAAATAGCCCCGCTCTACCCTGCCGTGCTTGAGCATGCCGGTATCGCGGGTCAGGATGATCCGTTTTTGCGTATAGGCCATTTCAATGATGCGAGGATCATCATATTCCTGGTCGTAGGCCGTGTCGAAGCCCAGCATCCGCAAATCGCGGGCCAGCTTGCCCAGGTTGGCATCGACTACAAAGCGCGGTTCGCGCAAAGGAGAAGGCCTCAGGCGGTTCACGGCGGAGATATCGAGCAGCTCAAACTCCGGGTACACGGAGATGCGGTCGCCGGCACGGAGATGATAGCTGAAATTCACCGGTTCGCCGTTCACGAGGATCAGGTCCACTTCCACATGCGGCACACCCTGGGATTCGATGAGGTCTTTTACGGTCTGTTTGCCGAATAGCGGCAGCCGGTAGTCCGTTTTCTTTTTCTCCCGGGGGAGAAAATCGTTCAGCTCCTCGTAAAAACGGATCGTTACTGACGGTTTCGTTTTCATTAGTCAATTGTTTTTTTACAGGGACTCCCGCGGCTCTGCCTCGGAGTGACGGTGCACTCAGGAACGTCATTCCGAGGAGGAGACTGTAAGTCGACGACGCGGGAATCTCCAATAAGGGTGCGACAATCCCGCGGCT
>CAZIXF010000010.1:41192-95798 GCA_964543195.1 uncultured Roseivirgaceae bacterium | reverse complement strand
GACTGTAAGTCGACGACGCGGGAATCTCCAATAAGGGTGCGACAATCCCGCGGCTCTGCCCCGGAGTGACGGTGCACTCAGGAACGTCATTCCGAGGAGGAGACTGTAAGTCGACGACGCGGGAATCTCCAATAAGGGTGCGACAATCCCGCGGCTGCGCCTCCTCCTTCATTTCATTTCGGTGGATAAATCGGAGTGACGGTGCACTCAGGAACGTCATTCCGAGGAGGAGACTGTAAGTCGACGACGCGGGAATCTCCAATAAGGGTGCGACAATCCCGCGGCTCTGCCCCGGAGTGACGGTGCACTCAGGAACGTCATTCCGAGGAGGAGACTGTAAGTCGACGACGCGGGAATCTCCAATAAGGGTGCGACAATCCCGCGGCTGCGCCTCCTCCTTCATTTCATTTCGGTGGATAAATCGGAGTGACGGTGCAGAAAGGGGGGCTCCTGCATCCGGATTCATTGGTCCAGGTCGTACAGCTTCTCCAGCCGGTAATCCAGATGGTCCGGTGGCAACTGAGAAGGATCCCCTTCCCCTTTCAGGTAATGGTTGAACCAGCGCATGGTCCTCAGGTTGAAATCGAGCTGCGCCTGGTTGTTGCGGTTCCCGTGGCCCTCGCCCGGGTACCATACCAGCCTTACCGGGGCATTGCCATGCAGCTTGAGCTGGCGGTAGAGTTCCAGTGCCTGTGAAGGATGCACCCGCGTATCTTCCTTGCCATGAAGGATCAGGGTCGGCGTATTGGAACCGGATGAATATTTCACGGGGCTGCGATCATAAAACAGCATGGGATCCTCGTTGGGCCACATGGTCCAGTGTACATAATAGATCTCGTAAGGGATGTCGGTCAGGTTCACCTTCGAAAGCTGATTGGTCACCGCCACAAAGGGCACCGCTGCCGCAAAATGTTCGGAATATTGGGTGGCGCCCAGGGCGGAAAAATAACCGCCATAGGAACCGCCTCCGATGCCCACTTTCGATTTATCGATATATTCCAGGCCGTCCAGATGGTTTATTCCATCGATCACATCGAGGAATTCCTCATCGCCGAGATCGGCCTGATCCATCTTGGAAAATTCCACCCCCCTTCCGCTGCTGGCCCGGTAATTGGGCATGAACACGAAATAGTCCTGCCCGGCTGCAATCTGTCCCCAGCGGGAATAGGAAGTAGACCAGCCATTGAGGATGGCCGATTCCGGACCGCCATGGATCACACAGATCAAGGGGTATCGCCTGCCCTCTTCATAATCTACCGGGAAGATCAGCACCCCGTCGATACGCAAGCCGTCGCGGGCCTGGTAACTCACTTTTTCCTGCCGGCCAAAAGCCCTCTCTTCCAGCCAGAGATTCGTGCCGGTTTCCCGGGTAAACGCCTGCGTTTCCGGATCAAAGGAATAAGCCTCGTTAGGATGGGTGGCCCTGTCGGCGATCAAGAACAGCCGGTTGCCGGCCTTTTCGAATGAAGTGAAGACCGGTGCATCACCCCCGGTAAGCAGGTCCCGGTTTTTACGGTTCACCCGGATCCTGCTCAGCGTGGCATCCACACTTTCCTCAGCCGCGAAGATCATGGTCTTTTTATCGATCCAGTCCACATGGGTGACCGAGCCTTCAAAACCATCGGTATAATTCCTTATATCCAGCCATTCATGCGATTCGTCTGTCTCTGCGGCAAACAGGCTGCCATCCACCGGGTCTGAAATATCGACCCCGGCATTAAAAGCGATGCGTTTGCCGTCCGGGCTCCAGGCCATATGACCCAGTTTACCCGGTATATCCACCCAAAGTTCCATGGTTCCCGCCTCCACATCGATCAGGTAGATGTCTTTGAACATATACCGGTGGTCGACCAGGTTGAGGGGTGCGACCTGGGCGGCTATTCTTTCACCGGCGGGCGACCAGGCGAAATCGAACACAGTGCCCCGGGTATTTAATTTGGTGATCCTGTTCTCATTCTGCCAGAAAAGATTGATGGCAGGAATATTTTCCTCAAAGACCTCCGCATCGAAACCGATGTCCTCGAGCTCTTCATTGGGGTTGCTGATCTGCTGTGTGGATGTAAAGGCGATCCCTTTTCCCGCGGGATGCCAGGCATACTGGCGGATCCCATTGGGGATATTGGTCATCTGCCGGTATTCCTTCGACCCGATATCCATGCCGAACACCTGGTTTTTAACGGCCTTATCGAATTTGGCCAGAAAGGTGATGGTCTTCGAATCGGGGGTCCAGGAAAGGGAAGTGAGGTAGTGCTTTTCCGTGAGCAGCGCGGTCTCCTCGCCGGATTCCAGGTTTTTGACATGAAGTTCACGGTAATCGTTCCCCTTGCCTTCTTCCATGGCCCGGTTGCGGTTTACCGTAAAGGCCAGGTATTTACCGTCGGGTGAAGGGGCAATATCTACCACCGTTTTCAGCCTGAAATAATCATAAATGGTAAAGGGATCATTCTGCTGGCCGTGTAATTGGATATGGATCAGCAGAACAGCCCCGATCAAAAGTATTTTTTTCATGATATCATGATTTTTTTATTGACTTAGTTCAAAGGATACAAAATTATCCAATTCAGAAGATTCGGGCATTCATTTTTACCAATAAATGAAATGGACCAGGATTCGGTCATAACATCCGGGGATCCGAACCGGTGATTTTGTCCGGTGTAAAAATTAAGCGAGATACTGAAATAAACCCGGAACAAAAATAAAAAAAAGCGCTGGTTTTTGTTCAGCGCCTTTAACATCATATTGTGTTTATGATCCGGATCACCTATCCAGGATGACTGAAGGCTTTCAGCATCCAGTGGTTTTTTTCCAGGTATTTGATGAATGAAACCATCATGTCTTCCGTTCCGACATCCCCGGTTTCCTGTGCGATCGAGACCACCTGGGTCATATCCCGGATCAGGACCTCGAAATCGCGTATTACCTCATTGACCATTTCCACTGCGGTGATCTCCTTATTTACCTCCTCGATCGTGCTGTTGGACAGGAATTCCTGATACGTACTGTAAGGCCTGTGGTCAAAGGTCCGTATCCTTTCGGCTATTCCGTCGATCCTGGTATGCGCGTCATTATAGAGTTCCTCGAATTTATCGTGCAGATCGAAAAAATCGGGACCCGTCACGTTCCAGTGGAAATTCCTCAGTTTTTGATAATGGATCTCGTAATCCGCAAGCAACTGATTCAGCGCGGTAACTACTTCCGCTTTGTCAAGCTTGGAAAATCCAAGATCCTGTTCTGCCTTATGGATATTCTTTTTTCTCTTTTCTAATACTTCCAATTCTGCCTCCTTTTCATTTTATTTTAAACATGAATTTACTTTCACCCGGGGGCTGCCATCCACTTCAACGCGCTTTGGAATTCAATGCGCTGTGGACTTTCACTGACACGTAGCGGACTTCTCCCTTTCCGACAACGTCACTCCGGGGCGAAGCCGCGGGATTGTCGTACCCTTATTGGAGATTCCCGCCTCGTCGACTTACAGTCTCCTCCTCGGAATGACGTTCCTGAGTGCAACGTCACTCCGATTTATCCACCGAAATGAAATGAAGTAGGAGGCGTAGCCGCGGGAGTCTCCCTTTCAACACCCTTTCAACACGATGTTGACATCATTCTGCTGCACTGTGGATCTACCTATCAACACCTTGTTTACTTCGACTGTTCAAAATAAATTAATTGGAAGATACGGATTTACCCATCTTATCGATCTGGCCTTTTCCTTTTTTCACCATATCATCGATGGAATGGTTCAGATCGGTCTTGGCTTCTTCAATTTTTTTCAATGCCAGGTCGCTGAAGTCATCTGCAAAACGCTGCGCGTCCTTTCTCAGTTTTTTCCTGGTCCTTTCACCGGTGTCGGGTGCCGTTAAAATGCCTACGGCTGCGCCGGTTACTGCTCCAATCAAAAATCCTGTAAGTACTTTAAATGAAGTGTTCATAGTCTTAATCTGTTTTAATAATTAATAAAAATGATAAATTTATTTACATATATAGTAAAAATTTTTCACAATGTCAATCAGACCGGGTTTATTATCAGCAACCCGGTGTAATATTTCACGTTTAAATGTAAAAAATAGTTGCAATTGGTGTTGGAATTTTATATTTATGTAATATATTTTGACAAAATTGGCGGATTGGAGGTCAATTCATGAAATACCTGGCAGATAATATCAGATATCTCCGGAAAAAACTGGGCTGGAGCCAGGAAAAGCTGGCTGAGATGATGGGTTTAAACCGGGGGAATATTGCTTCATATGAAAAAGGTACTGCCGAGCCCAGGATCGGGAATCTGCTCAAGATGATGGAAATTTTTAAAGTGGAGGTGAAGGATCTGGTTGAAAAGGATCTGGCTGCCATGGAAGAACTGGACGAGGAGATCACCGACCTGAAGAACCGGAATGAGGAAGATTCCACCGAAAGGGAATACCTGGACAAGAAGCGAAAGATCATACAGCAGCTCATTGCCAAGGACGAAAGGTTGCAGCATTTTGTCAGCCATTCCGAGGAAATGCAGAAGATACTCGAGGGGTTCAAGAGCTTCCATCATTTCAAGATGAAGAACGGGCACCGCCTCAGCGACGATGTGAAAAAGATCTCCGATGATTACGAAAAACTGCTTGAGGTGATGGAATCGATGATCGATGCCAACCGCGAGATGGTGGAGTACCTGGAAGAGCGTTCGGGCGGGTAAACGGGTAAAAGTGAGATCGAAACAGCTTCGCTTCACTTCGCCGTTTCGATCTATAAACCAGAACGCATGGCTTCTGCTTACCTGCGTGATTACCTGCATGTTTATCGGGCCCGGTGAAAAAGTGCCGGAAGATGCCGTCGCGGTGATTGTATTTCACTATCCGGGAAAAGTGTCCCGAATCGTCAAAGCTATAGGAGTACTGGTCGGTTACAATGGGGCTGTGCACCAGGTTCGGGGGCGTCTATCCCGGGTTGGTCAGCCAGGCAGTGGCCTTCATATCCCACAACACTTTCGACCAGCCGAAATGATCCTGCCGGCCGGTACCATCACCGGACCAGTTTCACCGGGCCGGTCAACCCGGCAGCAAGGGGTTCCTTATGCCGGTTGCTTTCGATCCAGTGGGAAGCCACCGGGTTATCGTCCAGTGAATCACAGTAATTGAACAACCGGTTGGTCACGTTGATCACGAGCCGGTTGCCACCTTGCTTCAGGCTTCTTTCCGGCAATTGCACCGCCTTTTTCCCCCACCACAACACCTTCAGCTTTTCTCCGTTCAGGGTGACGTCGGCTATATCATGTACTTCTCCCAGGTCGAGCATCTGCCATGAAATTTCGTCGAGGTCAAACGCCAGCTCATACCGGATCATACCGGAAAAACCCGAATACCCTTCCATCGAAGCGACATCCTTCAGTTCACTGAGTTCCAGCGCCGACTCCTCACCGGTGACCGAATGAAGCAGGGATACCTGCCACCGGCCCCGCAGTTCCTTTTCCTCTCCCGTTAAGGCCATTTTGGGTAAAGGTACTTCCCCTGCCGGCTGATCGCCCAGCACAACCAGGGATGACTCCAGTCTTTCCAGCTCAAGGGTATACGGTTTGGCCGAGTCATCACTTCTCAGGTGTCGTTCACCGGTCTCCGGTACCCATTCCCACACCGACCGGTTTTTCATTTTAAAGTCAACGGTAAAAGAATGCGCGCTTTCCCGGTCGGTATTCGTAAAGAAAAAAATGTCGGCTGTATCACTCCGGTGATGGATAAAGAAAAGATGCTGACTGGCCGGCTCAATATAAATATTCCCGGCAATCTGACGATCCCCGGCCAGATCCCGGGTCCAGGTGGTAAGGCCCTGGTAGGGATCCACCTTTTCACTGTCCGGCGCTTCCGCCATTTCCGCCCCGGCCTCCTTCATCGAAGTGAACAACTGCCGTACGTCCCGGTCCTTCAGTTCCATATTCCGCATGCCGGGGGCAAACCGCGGGGTTTTCCCGATAAACACCACCTTCAGTCCTTCCTGCATCAGGTCATAGATCTTTTCGAGTACTTCCGGTGCCACCGTCTCCACATCACAAATGAACAGGGTATCGTAGGCCATCGGGCCGAACGTCATCCTGCCATCCCTGCTGTCTGCTTCCAGGATGGCCCTTTCGTTCACATAATCGCTGAAGATGCCGTTATGGCTCAGGGCCTGCCAGAAAGAGTGCAGGTACCACGGAATGGTATTAAAGGGATTTCTGTCGAGCCCATGATCGCTCCAGATGTCGGCAGTGGGTCCCATGATGGCCGCCGTACATACCGGTTCCGAAGACTGAAAGACAGTACTCAGGCGGCTGGCATAATCCGACCACAGGGGAAAGTACGGCCACCAGGTGTTGTTTTCATTAAAATAAGTGCCATAGCGGATCCATCCGGGAAAACCGGCCTCAGGAGGCGAATAATTGAATCCATGCAATACCAGGTGATTGATCCCGGCCACGATATTGAGGTCGGTAGCCTCCCGGATATATTCGAGTGACGCCCTGAATACCCCGCTGGTGTTGGTCATGGCCTCACTGGATATGATTTTCCGGCCCGCCAGGTGCCCCCCGCTGGAGGCATATTTATTCCAAATGGCATAGCGGATCTCATCGATCTTAGTGTAGGACCAGCCTGCATTGTACAGCCACTGGTCGCCCTCGGGGATGTCCGGCACCCGGTAACCGTCGATCATGTCGGTATAGAGCCAGGGATGTCCATAGGCCTGGTAACGGCTCAGGGTGCGGTTTTCGTTGCACCATTCATGGAAAGTCAGGATGAAACGTTCCATGAACAGTTCGGCCAGGGTCAGGCTGTGATCGTACCGTACTCTCCGGAGGGTATCCTGAAATTCGTTTTCCGGCTGAAAGGTATCGTCGATAAGCAGGGGCAGATAGGGGATAACGGAATAGCCCCTTCTTTTTTCGAATTCCCCGGGAAAATCACCGGTCCAGTTGGCCCCTTCGAGCTCGATGCTGTCGCAGAACATGGCCCGGATGCCATTGCCCAGGTTGCCTTCCAGGAAGGGGGCGATCTTGCCCGACATGCTATCGAGGTATTTTTTTACGGCTTCCCTGTTGAAATGATCCAGCACCGGTCCGGCTCCTCCGGGGGCGCCATGGAATACCGTCCTGAACTTGTTTTTCCACCGCAGCACGATCAGCTTATGTTCCCCATCGGGCACCGTGAAGGTGAGGTCGCCGTTCTCGTTCAGTTCACCGGTCAGGTCGGTGCGCTGGTCGATGTTTTTCATGGCGAAAGGTATCAGCACGATCTGCTCGATCCGGTGGTTTTCATCCTGCGGGACCTCGAGATGAAGGCTCGCGATACCGGGACCCGTATAGTCGTATTCTTCGATGGTCAGGCCCTGGATGGTTTCTTCCGGTTCGAGGAATTCAGCGCCGAAGGGCCAGCCCGTTCCCACGATCAGGTCGGTGACCAGGCCAAGTTGCCGGGCTTCTTCCACGGCATGCACCAGCATTTCACACCATTCATCACTCAGCCATGTCAGCCCTTCCCCATGGGGATCTTCCACCATGCCGGGCATGGCTATGGGATTGATCTCGACGCCTCCAGCCCCGGAGTCCTTAATGATCCTGAGTTCCCGGCTGATCTCCTCCCTGCTGAGGTGATTACCGTTCCACCACCACCTGAAGAATGGCCTCGATTCGGCCGGGGGTATCTGGAACTGTTCGAACAGTTCCTCGCCGGCCAAAGTTTTCCTGCCGGAACAGGACACGGAAAGGAGCCCTCCGGAACCGATTACCGGGATGCTCAGTCCGGCTGCCTTGATAAAATGTCGCCGTGAAATTTTCCAGTTATGTGTACTCATGAAAAAAATGTTTTTTAAAAAATCATGCCTTGCCGAAGGCTACCACAAATTTGGAACCTTTACCGGGATCACTTTCGCACCAGACCTCCCCCTTCATCAGTTCCGTATATTTTTTAACAATGGAAAGGCCGATCCCGGTGGAACTTTCCCCCCTTGTCGGTTCATTACTCAGCCGCTGGTATTTCAGGAAAAGCTTATCCTGCTCTTCTTTTGCTATGCCGGGGCCTTCATCCTTAACACCGATACAGGCTTTACCTCCGTGCGACCACACGTTAAGGTATACATTTTTATTTTCAGGTGAAAACTTCACTGCATTGGAGATGAGGTTTTCCACTACCTGCAGAAGAAAATTCTTATCCACTACGGCATGCACGTCGGTCAGGTTGAATACGGGGTTGAGCTTTTTTTCCCTGCACCGGTCCTTAAAGCCCGCGAAGGCCTGCTCAAGAATCCGGGCCAGGTTGGTCTTTTCAAGATTGAGTGAATCCTGTTTTTCTTCGAGCGACCGTACATCCAGAATGCGTTTCACCATCCCGTTCATCCGGTTCAGCGCCTTGATGATGCCGTCGATGCAGATCACCTGGTCTTCGGTAAAATTCTCACATTCCGATTTCAGGAGTTCGGCCAGGGACAGGGTGCTCGACAGGGGATTTCTCAGGTCATGGGCTATGATGGCAATGAGATGGTTTTTTTCTTCATTAAGCTCTTCCAGTTTTTCATTTTGTTGTTTGATCTGCTTGTTACGGTCGGCCAGTTGGATCTCGAGCTCATCCTGCAGACGCAGGCGTTTTACGAACACCCGGAGCAATCCCTGCAGGATCTCCCTGTTTTCTGTCATTAATGTGGAAAACTGGTTTCTGCTCAGCCTCAGGAGTTTTACCGGTTCATCGGCCAGGATATCCGCGGAACGGGATTTATTATCGATCAGCGAATATTCGCCGAACACATCCCCTTTAGAGAGGTTTGACAAGAGATGGCCCCTGTCCTTTACGCTGACCTTCCCCCCGGCGATGATATAGACGGCATCCCCTTCATCCCCTTTTTTAAAAATATAATGCCCTTTGGGATATTCCATCTCTTCCAGCAGGTCGGCGATCTTTTTAAGGGAGGGCCTGTGGAGATCAGAAAACAGCTGTACATTTTTCAGCAGATGGATCTTGGTCTCAAAAGGTATTTCCTTCATCCGTCGGTCAGGTCAATTTCGAAGGCGGCAAGTTACTCATTAACCCCGATTATTCATAAACCATTCTCAAAATAAACCGTTTTTACTATTTAAAATATTTATTATCAGGTAGTTACAAAAAGGGATTAACCCCTGATAAGCGCAATTCAGTAGCCTATTTCTGGGCTATTTGATTAAGTATAAGAATTTCAAAACCCTATATAATTCTTTGATTATCAATAAATTGCGCTTAATCGGCCCTTCGGGCGAAAAATTTATGAATTTTTCGGGTTAATTGGTTAATGAGGAAACATGCGGGGTTGTGATTGTGGGAAAAGATGCGAACAGGCTCATGGTGAATACGGCTGCGAGTCCTTCGATGAGTTTATTATTGATACATTTCAACATCAAACCCCCCTAAATTCCGTAAATAATTATAATTTTATCGCTGAAAGATCATGGTCAATGGTTAAACCTGAATTTATAGTAAAATTTTACGGTACCCGCGGTTCTGTTCCCATCAGCGAAACCGGGTGCTATGAATTCGGCGGTAACACCACCTGCATCTCGCTTTCCAACAACATCGATGAAAAACTCATTATCGTGGATGCAGGCACAGGGATCCGGAAATTAGGCAAGGAGATCGAACAATCGAACGAGGAAGGAAAGGAAATCTACCTTATATTCACCCATTTTCACTGGGATCATATCCAGGGTTTTCCCTTTTTCAAACCGGCCTATAACCCGAAAAATATGCTGAACATCATTACCATGGGCCGGGACCGGCCGGTAAAGAATATCCGGAGCCTGTTCGATTTTCAGATGCAGGAGGTATATTTTCCGGTAAAACTGGATGAGATGGGGGCTAAAATGAATTTTCTTATTCCTGATGACGAGATCGAACTTTTCGGTGAAACGGTGGTAACCATGCGAAAACACGATCATCCGGGCACGGCCTACAGCATGCGGGCCTACTGGCGGGGCAACGTGGTCGTGATCTGTACCGATATAGAGCATAAAGACAAGATCGACCCACGCATTGTCAACCTGGCCCGGGGTGCCGACCTGCTGATCCATGAGGCACAATATACGGAAGAAGAGCTGAAAACGCACCGTGGATGGGGACACAGCAGTTACGATCAGGCCATTGAAATAGCCCGGAAAGCAGAATGCAAGCAACTGGTCATCACGCATCATGATCCCGACCACGATGATGAATTCCTGGAAGTGATGGAGAAAAAATGCCAGGAAAAATTCGAAAATTGCGTTTTCGCCCGGGAAGGCATGGAGATCAGGGTATGACGTTCTCCGGGTTGCGGCCGGCCTGTTTTTCCTCAGGATAAGGCAACACAGCAGGAAAATTTAAAATCTTTTGCCTAAATTTATTGCCGATGCTATTGTGAACATGAAAAAACTGCGACTATTAATTATCATACCGGTTGTGATCGCGGCCGGCTATCTGGTGGGACCCATGGTGGATATCGATGAGCCGGATGCTTCAGTGCCGGAAATCGATCTCACCGGTGAAGAGTTGGAAAATTACGTTTCCCGGAAGGAAGAGAAAGTGAAGGATCTGAAGGAAGACAACCAGGCCCGGATCATCTGGTATAACGACAGTCTGAAAGAAAAAACCGAATATGCCGTGGTTTATCTTCATGGTTTTTCAGCCAGCCAGGGTGAAGGAAGCCCGGTCCACATCAACTTTGCCAGAAAATATGGCTGCAATCTTTATCTTACCCGCCTGCATGAACACGGCATCCATTCCGGCGATGCACTGCTGGATATGACCCCCCAGAAACTGATGAGCTCTGCGGCCGAGGCCGTGGCTATCGGGCAACAACTTGGTGAAAAAGTCATCCTGATGAGCACTTCTACGGGCGGCACCTTGTCGCTTTACCTGGCAGCCCATAACCCCTGGATCCATTCCCTGGTCCTCTATTCGCCCAACATCCGGATCAACAATCCGGCCACTTTCCTGCTGACCACCCCCTGGGGCATACAGCTTGGGCAACTGATAACAGGAGGCGAATATGTGATAAACGAACCTGAAAGCGAGGCGGACAGCCTTTACTGGTCCAACACCTACCGGCTCGAGGCCGTGGCATATCTTCAGGCCCTGTTAGAAAAGACGATGAATGAAGAAACCTACCGGAAGGTGACACAACCTGTATTCCTGGCTTATTATTATAAAAGTGAAGAGGAGCAGGATCCTACCGTACGGGTAGACGCCATGCTCGAGATGTTCGATGAGCTGGGTACGCCGGCAGACAGGAAGGTGAAACAGGCTTTCCCCGAAGCAGGGGAACATGTGATCGCCAGCGAGTACAAGTCAAAGGACTGGAAGGGTGTACAGGAGGCTACGTGGCGGTTCGCAGAGGAGGTGCTGGGGTTACAGGCAGTGGATCAGGACTAAAAAAAAGCTCCCGGGAATTATCAGGAGCGCTCTACACATGAAATAGCTTAATCTATTTATTTCTTAAGCGCCTGCACCATGGTCTCACCAATATTGGCAGGGGAATCCACTACATGAATCCCACATTCTTTCAGGATCTTCATTTTGGCTTCGGCAGTATCCGAAGCACCCCCGATAATGGCTCCTGCATGACCCATACGCCTGCCGGGGGGTGCCGTCTGCCCGGCAATAAAACCGACCACCGGCTTGTTGCCGTGTTCCTTAATATATTCGGCAGCCTCCGCTTCCATGGTCCCTCCGATCTCCCCGATCATAATGATAGCTTCGGTGTCCGGATCTTCCATCAGCATCTTCACCGCCTGTTTGGTAGTGGTCCCGATAATCGGATCGCCCCCGATACCTATACAGGTCGACTGGCCCAGTCCCGATTTTGTTACCTGATCCACCGCTTCATAGGTCAATGTGCCTGATCTGGAAACGATCCCGACAGTTCCTTTTTTATGAATGAATCCTGGCATAATGCCTACCTTGGCTTCTTCCGGGGTGATGACACCCGGACAGTTAGGTCCTACAAGCACGGTATCCTTATCTTCCAGAAATATCTTCACCTTGATCATATCCCTGGTAGGGATGCCTTCGGTAATGGCCACCACCACTTTTATCCCCGCATCGGCGGCTTCCATGATGGCATCGGCAGCAAAAGCAGGGGGAACAAAAATAACGGATACATCTGCTCCCGTTTTCTCTACTGCTTCCATTACGGTATTGAAAACCGGCTTTTCAAGATGTGACTGTCCACCCTTTCCCGGTGTTACCCCGCCCACTACATGGGTGCCATATTCGATCATCTGGCCGGCATGGAAGGTGCCCTCGGAACCGGTAAAACCCTGGACAATTATTTTTGAATCTTTGTTAACTAGTACACTCATGGATAATCAGCTTTGCGCAAAAATACGGTTTTAAAATTCCTGTGCAAAGCTTACATAACCCAAAATTCATGGCCTCCGGACTTATTCATACCGCAGCGATTCGGCCGGATTGAGAAAAGCGGCTTTCAACGACCTGTAACCAACCGAAACAAAGACGATCGCAAAGACGATCAGACCAGAAAACAAAAACTCCCTCAGGCCCGGAGATATCCTGAAGGCGAATTCCCGCAACCATTGATCCATGATGAAATATGCCAAAGGTATGGATATCAGAAAGGAATACAGGATCAATAAGAGGAAGTTTCTCATCAGTAATTTAAAAACGCCCAGCGTGGTGGAGCCCATGGCTTTTCTTATGCCAATTTCCTTGATCCGGGTCTGGGTTTCATAGGTGGATAAACCAAATAATCCCAGGCCGGCAATAATAATGGCCAGGATGGAAAACCCGGAAAACATTTTCCCGGTCCGGTATTCGTTTTTATATAATTTATCGAATTCGTTATCGAGAAACTGGTAATCAAAAATTAATTCAGTAATATGTTCATTCCATGATTGCCGGATGAATTCAAGTGTTGATTCCACCCTGCCTCCTGCAAGACGGATTACCACATTGTTCCGGTAACTGGATTTTATGTTCAGCACAAGCGGTTCCACGGTATTTTTAAGCGAGGTAAAATGAAAATCTTCTACCACTCCCACAACTATCCCTTTTGTGCCGCTTACATCTATCCTGCGGCCCACAGCCTCCTCCGCGTCCCATCCGATCTGCCGTGCAGCCATTTGATTTAAAATGAAATCTTTTTCATCTGACCCGGCAGTTTCAGCATTAAAATTTCTTCCGGCAACCAGATTCATGCCAAAAGCATTCAAAATATTTTCGTCTACCCGCCATTCCCAGATCAACATTTGCTCATTGTCGGCCATTCCTTCCGCTTTAAGGAGCTGCCCGCCCGAATTACGCGTCGGATAGGCTGACGAAAAAGAAACTTCCCTGATATTATTATGCTGAAGAAGTGTGTTTTTTAATCCCTGAAGTTTGGCCTGATCCGGTATACGTGTCATTGGCAGAACCAGGACATGATCCTTATCGAAACCCAGGTCTTTGCGGTTGAGGAAATCGATCTGCTTATAAACCACAAGCGTGCCGATAATAAGGCAAATGGATATGATAAACTGAAACACCACCATTGTTTTTCTGGCGGTAACCCCGTACTTTGATTTTTTAAAACTCCCTTTCAGTACGAGTGCAGGCCTGAAATTGGCCAGTACAACAGCCGGATAGGCGCCTGCGGCCAGGCTCAGGAGCAACCAGGCAGCAAGGATTATAACAAAGGACGCAGGTTCCTTCAGAAAATCAAAGGAGATGCCTGTAGCTGTTATCTGTTCAAAATACGGATATATCAAGTACACGATCACTACAGCGATCAGGAAGGATATTCCTGTAATAATAAAGGACTCAAAAAGAAAATCGAAAAACAGTTTTCTCCAGGTTCTCCCCATCATTTTTTTAATTCCCACTTCCCTTGCCCTGTCGAATGACCTCGATGTGGTCAGATTGATATAATTTACGCAGGCAAGGATCAATATGAACAACACAATCGTTATGGAAGCATACACATCCTTTATGTCCCCTCCGGTTCCCTGACTGAAATCGGCATCGGAATATAAATGAATATCCTTTACGGGTTCCAGGCTGAAAACACTGCCCATCTGTTTCATCCAGTCATCCGCTTCATTCTGAACAATTACCTCTATTTTTCTTTCCACTTCAGCCGGATCCGCACCTTTTCTCAGCAGAATGTAGGTAAAATAATTGGATTGGCCCCAGGTTAACTCTCCTGTAAGATCTGTCGAAACGGAACTCACTATAATTTCAGGTTGAAAATGAGAATTGGGAGGGTGATCCTCAAAAACCGCTCTAACCACAAAATCCTTATCATAGGAATCTTTAAAGGTTTTCCCGGTTGCCTCAGCCGTTCCATAAAATTTCAAAGCGGTGGTTCTGGAAATAAAGGCGTCTTCAGGCCGGGTCAACAAACCTTCTTTGGTGCCATGAATTACGGAAAAGTCAAACAAACCAAACAGGCTTGAATCAGAAACATAAAAACTCCTTTCCTTAAAAAAATTCTCTTCCACCTGAAGTACCGGAGTAGCATTAATCGGATACAGCATTCTCACATAGGATTCAACCTCCGGTATCTGATCGTCCATGCGCGGGCCGAGGATATTCGGACTGACAGCCACGATCTTTTTGTCGCCTTCAATGGTTAGCCCCAGGTTAATACGATAAATCCTGTCTGCCCGGTCATGATATTGTTCATAGGTCATTTCATGGTGTATGAACGATATCATAAGAAAAGCTACGGCTATTCCCGCAGACAGTCCAATCAGATTGATAAGGGCAGGAACCGGATTTTTACGCAGATTTCTGTACTGGTATTTTATGATGTTAAGTCTCATTTATTGAAAATTATATATTGTTTGACGTCCTCAATATGATTCCCGTTACTTATTATCCTTATATTTTCCATCCGGACCATCGGACCATCGGACCATCGGACCATCGGGCCATCCGGGTCAGCGGGTCAGCGGGTCAGCGAGCCAGCTGAAAAAAAATTCCGGGATAGTCAGGATCACCAACACCGTGCCAGATTAAATAAAACAGGATTATAGTTCGTTGTAGGTTGTAAGCGGATCATGATAAGTTCGTTTCTGATCATCGCATGTGCGAAATCGTACATCCTGATCCAGCTTAAAGAAACCGGAATGCCAATTAATAAACATTTTTCCGGATCCTGTTTTTGTTGATTAGCATATATCAGTTGTTTTTCTTTTCGTAGATTTACAGGCAATGAGTTTTGTATACCCTCAATTTCTGTTTGGTCTTCTGGCACTGGGAATTCCCATCATCATCCACCTGTTCAATTTCAGAAAGGCAAAACGTATTTATTTTTCCAGTAATCTGTTCCTGAAAAATGTAAAAAAAGCCAGCAGTACCAGGCTGAAGATCAAACATTATCTCATTCTTTTATCCCGTTTATTATTCATCGCTTTTCTTGTTTTTACATTCGCCCAGCCTTTTATACCAGCCGAAGAAAAAAACCTGCAGACCAATCAGGTGGCCTTGTATCTCGATAATTCCTATTCCATGTCGAATAATGTACAGGAAGATCTGACTGCCTTCGAAGCATCCATCGCGTATATGCAAACTATCCTGGATATTTACCCCCAGAACACGGATGTGCTGCTTTTAACCAACGATTTTGCCCCGTACTCCAACACACCAAAATCAAAGAATGAGATCAGGGAATTGATCACAGAAATCGACCTTTCCGGCATATCACGTACAGCCGGAGAAATCAAGAACCGGCTCGGGACAACGAACCAGTCCAGCCGCCCTCTCGATATATACTGGTTATCCGATTTTCAGCAGTCCACCACCGGCGATCTTGCACCGCTGCATTCAGATACCCTGAATAATATTTTTCTGATCCCCCTGGCTTATCAGAATCTTCAGAATGTATACGTCGACTCCCTGTTTTTAAGCAATCCTTTTCTCATTCAGGGTGAAACCAATGAAGTGAATGTGGTACTGAAAAACGATGGGCCTGATGAGATCAACGACCTGATGATCAGGTTTTTTCTGAACGGGGCACAATCTGCCAGCGGAACAGTGGATATCGATCCTTACGGCCTGGGTGAGATTGCTTTTGATATCAGCTTTCAACTGGAGGAATATAATGAAGGATTGCTCAGTTTTGAAGATTTTCCCGTAACCTTTGATAACGATTTTTATTTTACCCTGAATCAATCCGACAGGATCTCAGTGATCGAACTTAAGGAAACAGACAGTACCACAGTAATTGAAAAAGTATTCGGTAATCAGCAATTGTTCGATTTCAGTTCCTATAATATCAATAACATTGACTATAATGATCTTCAAACGGCCAATCTGATCATATTAAACGAAATAAGTTCAATTGAGCCAACGGTCAACAGTACTTTAATGCAGTTTATGGACCGGCAGGGAGATATCCTGTTGATCCCGTCTCCTGATATGGAGGTTACTTCTTTTGCATCCCTAACCGGTACCCTCCAAATAATTCCCGACAGTATCAGCAGCAGGGAACCCCTGGCCGGAATCGATTTGAACAATCCTTTTTTTGCCGACATATTTGAAAGCCGTACCGGTGATTTTGATATGCCTTCTGCCAGGCCTCTGCTTGGAATTCCTTCCGCTTCTGCCGAACTCGTGAATTTCAGGGATGGCCGGGATTTCCTTTCATACAGGGAAAGTGTTAACCGCCTGTACTTAACGGCTTCACCCTTGCAGCTATCGTACACAGATTTTCATACCCATGCTGTTTTTGTGCCCATTATGTACAGGGTAGCACTTTTAAGTAAAAAGGAATTCAATCGTCTTTATTATACACTTGGACAATCCGTTATATCGGTCGGCATAGATTCGGTAGATCAGGAAACATTAATTAAATTACAGGGGGAAAACAAGGAGATCATACCCGGCCAGCGTTTTGCAGGAAACCAGGTTTTTCTCGAGATCCCGAAATTTGAACTGGAGCCGGGTTTTTATAAAATCAGCATAAATGATGTATCCGTAAATTCGATCGCCTTTAATCAGCGTAAAGCAGAATCGAAACTTGCACAAATTGGTTTGGAAGAGCTTGAATCAATTAGTGAGGAAAATTCTTCTCTCACTCTTTTTAATGCCGCAGGAATTGATAATTTTGATAATGAAATAAAGGAAAAATACCTGGGTATACCCTTATGGAGATATACTCTTATCCTGACATTAATTTTTTTATTGGCAGAAATAATGATCATAAGATTTTTATAAAATGAAAATTTTAATAAAAAATGCTCAGATCCTTCATCCTGACTCCCCACACCATAAAAAGAAAAAGGATATTTTAATCAATAACGGCCGTATCGTTACTATCGACGATAATCTCGGGGAAGAGGGAACCCGCATCGAGGGAAAAAGACTACAGGTATCCATCGGATGGTTTGATATGCGGGCCAATTTTAACGATCCCGGGAATGAGCACAAGGAAGATATAATAACCGGTTGTGCTGCCGCAGCTGCGGGAGGCTTTACCGGAGTCGCCTTATTACCGAACACAAAACCTTCCATCCAGTCAAAAAATGATATCGGGTATATTCTTGGAAAGGCCGAGCGTTGTTTGCCGGATGTATATCCCATGGGTTCAATTACCCGTGACAATAAAGGAGAGGAAATCACTGAAATGATCGATCAGCATAGTGCAGGAGCCGTGGCCTTTACGGATGGTGAAAAGCCGGTATGGAATACCGATATATTACTCAAATCCCTTCTGTATGTAAAAAAATTCAACGGACTGGTTATCAATAAGCCTGAAGACATCTGGCTTAATATGCTTGGAAATATTAACGAAGGCAAGACCAGTACTATACTTGGTTTAAAAGGGATGCCCTCTATTGCAGAGGAAGTGATGATCGAAAGGGATATCCGGATCGTGGATTATGCAGACGGAAAGCTTCATTTATCCAATCTGTCCACAAAAAATGCATTAAAACTGATCAAAGCGGCAAAAAGACGGGGGCTCAATCTCACCTGTGATATTGCGGCTCATCAGATTGCCTTCAACGACAGCCGGTTGATGGATTTCGACACTGCCTTCAAGGTTAACCCGCCTTTCAGGGAGAAAGGGGATATTCGTGCGCTGATACAGGGTCTCGAGGACCAGACCGTGGATGTGATCGTATCGAGCCATACTCCCCAGGACACCGAAAGCAAAAAGCTTGAATTCGACCTGGCCGAATTCGGAATAATCGGACTACAGACTGTTTATCCCATACTGGTTGATAAATTGGGTAAAATGGGATGGGAGATTTTTCTCGATAAAATCACCGTTAATCCCAGGAAGCGCCTTGGTTTGAAGATCCCGGAATTCAAAGAAGGGGCGGTGGCCAATCTGACTGTATTCGATCCCACTGAAGAATGGGAATTCAATGATATCACCAATCATTCAAAATCGAATAATTCCCCTTTCTGGCATATGAAACTTACAGGAAGAGTGAAAGCGGTAATCAATAAAAACAAGGTCTATATTGCAAGCTGAAAAATCTCCCGGGAAAGAGATCAACGCCATTTATCTGATCCCGCTGAAATATGGGGGGTTGGCCGTTATCCTGTCGATAATCTTATTTCTCGTACTCTATTATTTCGGTCAAAATCCACTTCTAATACCCCCTGTACTGGACTTCAGGATCATTTTATACCCTATTATCCTGGTTTTTGCCATGCGGGAATTCAAGGAAAAAAGAAACGGTGGGATTCTGCATTTCTGGCAGGGCATGAGCCTGGGGATCCAGATGGTACTCATCATCGCTTTTCTGATGGCCCTTTTTATTCTTGTTTTTGGCAGCCTTATTGAACCCGGTTTTATCAGCGAATACATCCGCGAAATGATGAACCAGGTCAGGACCATGAATGCAGAAGCCGTAGACAGGATCGGCCGGGAGACAATCGACAGAACCCTGGAGATCCTTCCATCCACCACTATTTTGGATCTGGCTATCGATTATTTTATTAAAAGCTTGCCTTACGGTTTATTTTTAACTATAATCATCTCGCTAATTCTCAGGAAAAAACCTTATTGATTATGGAAGAAAGAACAACAGTTAAGAAGGTAGGTATTAAGTATGGTATCTACCTGACCCTGATCTCAATTATCTACACACTTATCCTGCATATTTTTGATCTGGCTGCCAATCAGTCACTCGGTTACGCAGGATTTGTTTTTTTAATCATCGCTCTTGTACTGGCCCATAAAGAATATAAGGAAGATAACGACTACATGAGCTATAGCCAGGGTCTTGGTATTTCAATGATTATAATCTCGATCAATGCGGTGGTAAGCTCCATTTTCAGCTATATCTATATTAAGTTTATTGATGATTCCATGCTCGAGTCCATCCGTGAACAGGCCATGATCGAAATGGAACAAAGAGGGATGAGCGATTCCCAGATCGAGCGGGCCATGGAAATGCAGGCCACTTTCACAAGCCCGGAAATGATCCTGGTTTTTGGAATTATCGGAAGCATTTTTATAGGATTCATCATTGCGCTTATAATTACTGCCATTACAAAAAAATCAAGGCCTGAACCGGTTTAAAAAAAAGAAATGCAGCCATAGAATCTTGCCTGGCATCCACCTATATTGCCAGGCTTTTTTTAAATTTGGGGTATAGACATTATTTTTTTTATTTAATTTGCCTAAAAATTGAACATGCCCAAGAATCCCGAGATTTCATTAATAATCCCGGTTTTTGAAGAAGAAGAATCTCTGGGGAAACTTTGCCAATGGATCGGCAAGGTGATGTCAGACCTTAAGGTTACCTATGAGGTTATACTGGTCGATGATGGTAGCAAAGACAGATCGTGGGAGATCATATCAGGCCTCATCAGGGAAGACGATCATTACAAAGGGATCCGGTTCAGCAGAAATTACGGCAAATCAGCCGCACTCGATACCGGATTTATGGCCTGCAGCGGAAATGTGGTGATCACCCTCGATGCCGATATGCAGGATAGCCCCGACGAAATCCCCGAACTCTATAAGATGGTCAAAAACAACAAATATGACCTGGTTTCAGGGTGGAAGAAAAAACGGCACGATCCGCTCAGCAAGCGACTTCCATCAAAATTATTCAATTATGTGACCCGGAAAATATCCGGCGTTAAATTGCATGACTTCAATTGCGGGCTAAAAGCTTATCGTGCCGAGGTGGTAAAAAATATCCGGGTATATGGTGAAATGCATCGCTATATACCGGTAATAGCCAAATGGAACGGTTTCGACCATATCGGAGAAAAGATCGTTACTCATTATCCCAGGAAATTCGGCCGGACAAAATTCGGTTTGGAGCGCTTTATCAACGGGTTCCTCGATCTGATCTCCATCACTTTTGTGATGCGGTTTATTAAAAAACCGATGCATTTTTTCGGGGCCCTGGGGACCCTTTCATTTTTAGTGGGGCTGATCATTACCATCTGGATAATCGGTTTGAAAATATACCAGATACACTATCATCTTCCGGTCAGGGAAGTGACCGACCAGCCTTTGTTTTTTCTTGCTTTGGTCGCTGTCATTGTCGGCATGCAACTTTTCCTTGCAGGTTTTATTGCCGAGATCCTTACAATCAATTCTGAAAAAACCTCTCAGTATCTTATCCTGGAAAAAAAAGGTTTCAATTGATCATCTGTGGGTAGAAAATATTCGATCATAATCCCTGTCTATAACCGGCCGGAGGAAATCGATGAACTCCTCGAAAGCCTCATCCGGCAGACGTATTCTGACTTTGAGGTTATCGTTGTGGAGGACGGTTCGGATATTAAATGCGACAAGAATATTGAAAAATATATTCACGAGCTGGATATCAGGTATTTATACAAAAAAAATGAAGGCCAGGGCTTTGCCCGGAACTTTGGATACCGTCATGCCGCGGGTGATTATTATATTGTTTTTGATTCCGATTGCCTTATTCCCGAGCATTACCTGGAAAAAGTGGAAAATCATCTCAATGTACACAAGCTGGATGCCTATGGAGGCCCTGACAGAGCTCATGAATCCTTTTCACCCATCCAGAAAGCCATTAACTATTCCATGACCTCCGTATTCACCACCGGGGGAACGCGTGGTAGAAAAAAAAGACTCGGAGCGTTCCACCCAAGGAGTTTTAATATGGGGATCTCTCCGGAAGTTTTTAAAAAAACGGGCGGTTATATTATTCCCTGCAAGGGGGAAGATATCGAGTTCAGTATCCGTATTATCCGGTCCGGCTTTAAAACAGGTTTGATCCCGGAAGCCTATGTCTGGCACAAAAGAAGGACTTCCTGGCGGCAGTTCTATAACCAGTTGGAGTTTTTCGGTAAGGCAAGGATAAACATAGCACGGTTTTATCCCGATCAACTTAAGCCGATCCATTTTTTCCCGATGTTGTTTGTTTTGGGATTGCTGGCTATGGTGGTTTTATTACCCATCTTCCCCGGATTGTCATTTTTTCTGTCCGGGTTTTACCTTCTTTACGCCTTGGTATTGTTTTCTGACTGCATTTTACGGAAAAACAGCATCCGGGTGGCCTTGCTGGGCGTATTTGCGGGTTTTATAGAGCTCGCAGCCTATGGAACCGGATTCATAAAAGAAGGTATCCGATATCTTCTAAGCCGGTGAAATGTAGGCTCTCCTGCTAAACCGGTCAGTTTTTGAATAAAAAACTTCGGACTTAATAAAACTTTTTCAAACTTCACTTCATCTATTAACCGGAAGCTTCATAGAAATATGCCGGAAACCTTAAGAGACATTGCCATAAACCATAGTGAAAGCCTGGTCGAAAAATCACAAAAGGGTGATAATCATGCTTTTGGCAAGCTAGTTGGCTTATGGTTCAAGAGAATTTACAACATGTCTTTGAAATATTTCGGTGATCATGACATGGCCATGGAGGTGACCCAGAAGACTTTTATCATTGCATACGAACATATCGGTAAACTGAGAGATGTTAAAAGCTTTAAATACTGGTTATACAGGATCGCGATCAACCAATGTCATGAAGAAGAACGAAAAGCAAAGAGGAAATCATGGTTTTCGATATTTCAGAACAACGAAAGCAGTAATATAGAAGAAATGCATTTAAAACCGGACAGGGAATATAATCAAAGGGAGACTGAAGAAATCATGATGCGGCTGCTGAAACTTATCCCGGAAGAACAAAAGACGGTGATCATTATGAAAGAATACGAAGGGATGAAATTCCGGGAAATTGCCGACACCCTCGGGATATCCGAAAATACGGCCAAATCACGATTGTATTACGGGCTTAACAGCCTTAAAAAGATTATGATCAATAACGGACTACAACTGGAAATGGTATAAATATGAAATCTGAAGAACTGAAAAACAGACTTATATCCTATCTCTACGACGAAATGTCAACAGAGGAAAGGCTTGATTTCGAAACAGAAATAGAAAAAGACCCATCGCTGAAAAAAGAACTGGACGAATTCAGGAAATTGAGGAAAGGGCTTGCCCGGCTTGAGGATAAAGAAGTGATGGAACCTTTTTTCCTGTGGGGGCGGAATGGTTCATTCGGATGGAACCGCATATTTAAACGTCGAAGCCTGATCATGTTCAGGCCTTATATAGCGGTAGCCGCCTCCATTATGCTCATTTTTGTGGTGGGTTACCTGACCCGTTTTTCCATAAGTTATGAAAATGACAACCTGTATATTGGTTTCAATGCCCGGGAAATCCGGACCGGCGAGGATAACGACGGCCTGACCGAAAAAGAGATTATCAACCTGGTGAAAAATGAGATTGCAAGAAACAACTCCGTGATCATGGCCCGGCTGGATGAAACAGAAGATAGTTTTAACGGCAAACTTGCATCACTCGAGTCCACTCAGAAAAAACGACCGGTGGTCAGACAGGCAGCCAATACGGTTACCGAAGATGAACTTCAACAGTATTTCGAACAATTACAAACCGTCAATGCTGAAATCATGAAAGACTTTCTTCAGACCGCTACCGTTCAGCAGCAGGAATATTTTCAGGCTGTCCTCACCCAGTTCTCGGATTATCTTCAGGAACAGCGTGAAGAAGACATGAGACTGATCAGGCGGAATATGATCAACCTGAAGGAAGATCAGGACCAGCAACAACTTGAAACACAGCAGATGCTGGCCAACCTCTTAAATAATGCAGATAATCAAAATAATTAATAAAATGAAAAAGTTAGTGTTTGTACTCGTGGTGATGATGGGAAGCCAGTATCTGGTCGCCCAGTCCATTGATGAGGAAAGAATGGAACGGGATCTTGAAGTAGCCAAAAATATCCTGGCAACCCTGATGAAGAATGAGATGGACAGTCATATCCCCGGTAGAGGGATTGAAGCAAACTATGTGGAAGGATATGGGGTAATATTTACCATACCCAGGCACTATGTGTATTTTCATGTTCCGCCACCCAAAATTAAAGCACCAAGAGTGATAATGGAAACTATTGACGATAAGGGTACTACCCTGGTCATTGAAAAGGATGAAGGCAACCTGGAAAGAGTAAGAGTTCAGGGAGATGTTGAGCGGGCCCGGAGGGATCTCGAGCGGGCCCAGAGAGACCTGGAGCGGGCGGAAAGAGATATGGAACGCGCCCGTCGCGAGCAGGATCAGGACCAGGAAGCATTGAAACAGGCACAGGATGAACTTAACCAGGCACAAAAAGAATTGAAAGAAGCTCAAAAAGCACAGGCTGAAGAAATGAAAAAGATGAAAGAGGAAATGGTAATTGCGGAACAGGAAATGGAAAAAGGAATGGAAACCTGGGGAGAAGAGATGGCCGTCAGGAATAAAGGCATGGAAAAGGCCATGATCACCTTTCTCGCCGATTATGCCGATCTCATAGGACAACTAAAACCTGAAGACAGGATCAGGATCAAACAGGAATCCCCGTATGAAAATTTTGTCTGGACCAGCCTGGGTGGCGACGAGGAATCCGAAGATGACCAGCCAAACGGACTTTCCATAGAAGTGTCGAAGAAGGATATCACGGCTTATAAATCAGGCAAAATTACTCTGGATGAATTCAAGGAGAGGGTTGCTGTTAAAAAGAAGGAGCCTGAAAAGCGGGCTGCCGACCTTGAAATGTTTGCCAGCATCTTCAAGCAGTATTACAGCCCGAAATTATCCAACACTTTTTTTACCGACGGCACACCTTCGTATGAGGTGCTGGAGGGATTTGGCGTGATCTACAATATAAAAACCTACTCTTCCTACGTGGAAGGCAACCTGTATTACATGCCTGTACTTGGTGAGGAAAAAGTGAACTCTGAAAAAAGAAAAGAAGCCATTGAAGAACTCTATCCTCATTTTGAACAGGACATAAAGGACTTTATCGTAGATTATGGGCGGACTATCCGTACACTTGACGATGATGATCGGCTGATCCTCAGGATCAAAATGACACGATGTAACGAATGTTCCATCCCAAAATCTATCGAAGTGTCGACCAGGATGGAGGTATTACGGAAATTCGACCAGCAGAAAATTACCAGGGATAAGGCCCTGGAAGCCATAGAGGTCAGGAAGAATTTCGAAAGTTAAATAAACTATGCTCAATTAATCACTCACCGGATGACTCTAGATTCATAGAATGAGTTCCCGGAATTTATCTTACTCATCGTATGACTTGGAGTCATACGATGAGTTTTGGATTAGGATGACTTGGAGTCATACGGAGAGTTTTTTGGATTAGGATGACTTGGAGTCATACGGAGAGTTTTGGAATTTATTTTAATTTATTTTACTCATCGGATGACTTGGAGTCATACGATGAGTTTTGGATTAGGATGACTTGGAGTCATACGATGAGTTTTGGATTAGGATGACTTGGAGTCATACGATGAGTTTTCATCCCCGAAAAAATTCTCCTCCCAGGCTTGTGAAAATCCCTGATTTTTTATCTAACTTGATCAAGAATATTTTTTGAATACCCATAAGCGAAATTTACTCCAATGAGCGACAAGTCCTCTGCCCGATCCAACATCCTGGTCGAAGACGACAGGACAGGGATTGAAACTGAAACCATTAAAAGAGCCTTCCTCGATAACCTTTTTTATATCCAGGGGAAAACGCCTTCTTTTGCCACGCGTAACGACTATTATATGGCGCTGGCTTATACCGTTCGCGACAGGCTCCTGCACCGCTGGCTCAAAACGCAGGATACTTATATGGAAAAAAATGAAAAAATGGTCTGTTACCTGTCCGCTGAGTTCCTGATGGGCCCCCACCTGGGAAATAACCTGATCAATATGGGCTTGTATGACCAGGTTAAAAACGCGATGAACGAGCTGGGTCTCGATATAGAGGAGCTGATGGCACAGGAAGAGGAGCCGGGTTTGGGTAACGGTGGACTGGGAAGGCTGGCAGCCTGTTTTCTGGACTCGATGGCTACATTGGACATCCCTGCGATCGGATATGGAATACGGTATGAATTTGGCATATTCGACCAGGAGATCCGTGATGGATGGCAGGTGGAAATAACCGATAAATGGCTCCGGCATGGTAATCCCTGGGAGGTTGCCCGGCTTGAAGATTCTTTTCAGGTTAAATTCGGTGGCCATACACGTTCTTATCATAATGAAAAGGGTGACTATAAGGTAGAATGGATGCCTGAAAAGATCGTAAAGGGGGTACCCTACGACACCCCCGTTCTGGGATATAATACCAATACGGCAGCCAACCTGAGATTGTGGAAAGCAGAAGCTTACGAAGCATTCGATTTTCAGAGTTTTAATACAGGGGATCATTATGGAGCAGTAGATGATAAAATTATTTCGGAAAACATATCCAAAGTACTGTATCCAAACGATGAACCGGTAAGCGGGAAACAGCTCAGACTTGAGCAACAGTATTTTTTTGTTTCCTGTTCCCTTCAGGATATGATCAAAATTCACCTGAAAAGGGGCAACAAACTTGAAAATTTTCATAAAAAATACGCTGTACAATTGAACGACACACATCCCGCCGTCGCCATACCTGAGTTGATGAGGATCTTGCTGGATGAACACGAAATGGTCTGGGAAAAAGCCTGGAATATAACCCAGAAAACCTTCAGTTTCACCAACCATACCCTGCTTCCTGAAGCGCTGGAAAAATGGCCTGTAGGTATGTTTGGCCATCTTTTGCCCCGTCATATGGAAATTATATATGAGATCAATCATCGTTTTCTCGAACAGGTAAAAAAACGTTATCCTCACGATAATGAACGGGTCAGTCGCCTGTCGATCTTTGATGAAAGTGGCGAAAGATACGTACGGATGGCCCACCTGGCCTGTGTTGGAAGTCATGCCATTAATGGAGTGGCAGCACTTCATACCAAACTGCTCACCCGGAAGCTGATGCATGATTTTTATGATCTCTGGCCGGAAAAATTCAGCAATAAAACCAATGGGGTGACCCCCAGAAGGTGGATGGTTTTGAATAATCCGGGATTAACCCGCCTGATAACCGATAAAATCGGGAATAAATGGGTGAAAGATCTTTACCAGCTGAAAAAACTGGAAAAATATGCCGGTGACCGGTCATTTCACAAGCAATGGAGGGCTTCCCAGAAAGAAGTGAAGGTTAAACTTGCCCATCATATTCTCAATAAACTGAATATTAAAGTGGATCCGGATTCCCTCTTTGATATCCAGGTAAAGCGAATTCATGAATACAAACGGCAACATCTTAACGTGCTGCATATCATTACCCTGTATAACAGGATCAAGGAAAATCCAGATCTTGATGTGGTGCCCAGAACATTTATATTTGGCGGAAAGGCAGCCCCGGGATACTTTATGGCAAAGCTCATCATCAAACTGATCAATTCGGTAAAAGATATCATAAACCATGATGCAGATATCGGAGGCCGCATAAAGGTGGTATTCCTTCCCGACTATAATGTAACCAACAGTCAGGTGGTATATCCCGCTGCCGATCTCTCCGAACAGATATCACTGGCCGGGAAAGAAGCCTCCGGGACCGGCAACATGAAATTTTCTATGAACGGGGCATTAACCATCGGCACCCTTGACGGAGCCAACATCGAGATACGGGAAGAGGTTGGTGAGGAGAACTTCTTCCTTTTCGGACTTACGTCAGAGGAAGTGGAGGAGAAAAAAAATACCGGATACAATCCCCAGGAATATTACGTGTCCAATCCATCACTGAAAAAAGTCCTGGATATGATTTCTGCCGGCTATTTTTCTCCCGATAATAAATCCCTGTTCCGGCCACTGGCCGATTCCCTTCTTCACGATGATCCATACATGCTGCTGGCCGATTATCAATCCTATATAGACTGCCAGGATAAAGTCAGTAAAACCTTCGGGGATCAGGATCTGTGGACAAAGATGTCGATACTTAATGTGGCCCGCACCGGTAAATTTTCAAGTGACCGTACCATCCGGGAATATAATGAAGATATCTGGGGGATAAAAACTACCAAGGTTGAAGTGCCTGAATACAATCCCCGCAATGCCACCGATATAAAACTCGGGTTTCCTGATCATTGATGGCGACTGGGATCATCTCGGGAAAAGCAGCCGCTCCACTACCTTCAGAGCTTGCTCTGGCAATGAACGAACCGAATATCATGCTTACAGACCTGAACCGGTTACCGGTAAACCAATGCCACTGATCTGATTCCCGTATTTCATACATGATTCCAATTTTTTTACTATATTTTAGACAGAGTTTCGTTTCCGTATTATGACATTATTGATAATATATTTATTAATAGCTCTTGCATTTTCGTTTCTTTGTTCCATACTGGAAGCCGTGATACTCAGTGTCACACCCCTTCATATCACCGTTAAACTGGAAGAAGAAAAAGGGTATGCCAAAAGGCTTAAAAAATTTAAGGATAATATTGACAAGCCACTTGCTGCCATACTTACACTGAATACTTTCGCACATACAGCCGGTGCCGTAGGCGTAGGTGCACAGGCACAGATCCTCTGGGGAGAGAAATACCTCACCCTGACTTCTGTGGTACTCACGCTTTTGATCCTCTTTCTCTCCGAGATCATTCCCAAGACCATTGGAGCAAATTACTGGAGGCAGCTTACACCGGCTGCTGTTCACATCATCAATATACTGCTCATCGTACTTTACCCTTTTATTATCCTGAGCCAGGTGATCACCAAATATTTGAACAAGGGAGAAAAACGCAGTGTTCTTAATCTTTCAGAGTTTTCAGCACTGGTCGAAGCCGGTGAAAAGGAAGGAGTTATCAAAAAGATCGAGTCCAAGATCATTAAGAATATCGCCAATTATCACCTGGTGAAAACAGAAGATATCATGACACCCCGCATGGTAATGTTTGCTGCTGAGCAAAATAAGACCATTAAATCTTTTTATGAATTGAAACCAGACATTCTGTATTCCAGGATCCCGGTATACAATGGTCATATTGACAACATCACAGGATATGTACTTAAAGACGAGATACTGGAAGAGATCATAAAGGGCAATACCAATAAAAAAATAAAGTCCCTGACAAGGGAGATACCCATAGTATCCTCCAAATTACCTATTCCCGAATTATACAGGATATTAATGGATAACAATGAACATATAGCCCTTGCAGTGGATGAATACGGTGGAACGGAAGGAATCGTAACCATGGAGGATGTAATTGAAACTATTCTGGGAACTGAAATAATTGATGAAATGGATACACTGGAGGACCTGCAGAAGGCCGCGAGGGAAAAATGGAAACAGAGAGCCAGGAGAAGAGGAATCGATTTAGAATAATATAATCAGGGTAATTTCTTCTTTATTCTTCTTCAATTTCCGTGATCTCGATTTTAACGGCATAGTCCTTAGGAACAATATCCCGGTCGAACTTCAATGCGTACTGCTGGGTGATCTCGGCACCAAGAAGGAATATGAACGAAGAATAAAACACCCACATCAATATCAATACCAGGGAACCGGCAGCGCCATAGAGTACTCCGATATTACTTTGACCCAGGGCAAATCCGATCAATTCCTTTCCGCCATGGAACAGTAAGCCGGTAATTAATGCCCCGATCCAGGTCACCCTCCATTTTATTCTCACATCGGGGAGAAATTTAAAAACAAAGGCAAAAGCTACCGTGATAATACCGAGAGAAAGGATCTGATTGATGAAGATCACCAGGACCCCCCATACCTGCGGCATCACTTCCCTGATATAATCACCGGCGATTCCTACTACGGCATCGATCAATATGGATACCATCAGGATCGCCCCGAGGAGCAGGATCATCCCGAAAGAAATCAACCTGTCGAGTAAGGACCTCAAAAGATTGGATTTAGGTTTTGCTTTTACCCTCCAGATATAATTAAGGGTTTTCTGAACTATGGTAAAAAACGTAGTGCTGGCAAGAATAAATATAACCCCGCCAATGATCGTACCTATTACCCCACGATCCCGGCTTTGAAAGTTGTTAACCATTCCTTTTACATATTCAGTACCCTGGGTTCCCAGCAGTTCGTTTAATTCAGTATATACCCTGGAGCTGATCTCTTTCTCCCCCATCAAAATTCCCAGTACTGAGATGATAACGAACAATACAGGCGCCATAGCAAACATGGCATAAAAGGCTATCTGGCTTGCCAAACGGCTTGGATCATCCTGCAGATACTTTTTGAAGGCACTGCGTAAAACAAGCCAGGTATCCCTTAAAATCTGCATCTTTATTGGTTTAATTGATAAAATTTTATATAAATTATGTCAAGAATTTAATTATTTTGATTTTAAAAAACCATGAAAAAGATAATCTTATTTGCCTTTGTTCTTGTTCTGGTCGCCTGTACCCGGGTACCGATTACCGACCGCAAGCAAATGACGTTAATTCCTTCTGCCGAGATGATCACACTGGGGATAGACAGTTACCAGGAAATTGTAAATGAGCAGGGAATCTCCAGTAATCAGCAATATATAGCACAGATCAACCGGGTAGGTTTACGCATCACACAGGCAGTAGAACAATACCTGGCTCAGCATAACCTTGCCAATAGAATTAAAAATTACAATTGGGAATACAAGGTGCTGAATTCGGAACAGGTAAATGCCTTTGCCGTGCCGGGAGGAAAGATCGCATTTTTCGAAGGGATCATGCCCATTTGTCGGGATGATAACGGTGTGGCGGTAGTAATGGGGCACGAAATAGCTCATGCCATAGCGAAACACGGAAATGAAAGGATGTCGCAGGGATTACTGGTTAATCTGGGGGGGGTGGCACTTTCCGAAGCCCTTGAAAGCGAACCTGAAATGACACGCAATCTTGCCATGGCAGCTTTTGGTGTTGGCGCACAGGTGGGATTGATGCTTCCCTATTCGAGATTACATGAATCGGAGGCTGACGAACTTGGATTATATTTTATGGCAATGGCAGGTTATGATCCAAGAGGGGCACCGGTATTCTGGAAAAGGATGAATGCGGAGGGAGGACAACGTCCGCCCGAATTCCTGTCTACCCACCCTCACCCGGATACCCGTATTGAAGATCTAAACAAGCATATGGGGCAGGCTCTGAAATATTATAATCAGAGCAATCAATAAGGGGAAGTATGCATCAAGGCCCGGCTGTCTGAAGATTTTGATATTCACAGCAACGATAATACAAAATATTTGTACGCCTCAGAGCCCGGTTATCTGAAGATCCCCGCTCCATATGCCGGTATCATTTCATGCAGAAATAGACCGTTTCATCTGAAGGAAGCGCATAACGTTCTACCAGGGAAGTGTCAAGGGATTGTACAAATTGATCCTTTTTTACCTTAAAACCGGCCCTTTCCAGCCTCTGCGGGTAGTCCTTCCCATAAATCCGAACATGGTCACCTTGACCATAGACCCTTTCTCTTTCGCGGGGAGATTTCACTTCAGGATCTTCAAAAGTTTTGTCCAGGTCCTTGCCCATAAAAGGAACCTGCAGAATTGCCCATCCGCCGGGTTTGAGCACCCGGTAAATTTCTTTCATTGCCTGAATATCGTTATCTACATGTTCCATCACATGGTTGCACATGACTGCATCAAAAGTGTCCTCATCGAAAGGGATCCGGTGAATATCCATTTTTACCTTTGCCAGTGGAGATTCAAGATCGGCAGTAATGTAATTAAGCCGGGGAAGTTTTTCAAACCGGTGCAGGAAACATAATTCCGGGGCAATATGAAGGAATTTCATCGGCTCATGAAAAATACCCGTTCGTTCTTTAAGATAGATCCATAATAATCGATGCCGTTCCAGTGAAAGACAATTCGGACACAGGGCATTTTCCCTGACGGGGTTGCGTCCATAGGGCATAAATTTTCCGAACCTGTTCCGGCACACGGGACATTCCACCTTGTTCCCTGAATAGAAAATCTTGAAAACAAATAAAAAATAATGGCTTACCCGCTGTAAAAAAGGTCTCGGAATATACCTGATTACCCAACTGATCAATGCTTTCATTCGTAAAACAAAGTGGATCAATAAAACCGACTAAGTCAAAAATATACCGAAAAAATAAATTTAGTTTATTCTTTTTAAAGGCTTTACTAATTTGGTTAAGAAAAATTAACCTTATCTATGGTGATCTGATCAGAATTCCATCAGAATTATGTGTTAAATTTGCCTGTTGAATTCTGAGGTTTAAGGATTAAATACTATTTGGATAGAATTCATATCGAATAATATATCAACATGAAAAAATATTCATTGATATTTCTTGGATTAATTGCTGCTGTGGTAATCCTGTTTTTTGCTTTCAGGGGTTCGGGTCAGAATGAAAGCAATGATATCATTGTACCGGTTAAAACCGGGGAGTTTATTGTAGATATTACCACTACCGGGGAACTGGAAGCAAAAAATTCGGTCGAAATCAAGGGGCCGGCCGGCCTGCGGGATTTCAGAATTTACAATGTGACCATAAATGATATTGTACCGGAAGGAACACTGGTGAAAAAAGGAGACTGGATCGCCAATCTGGACAGGTCGGAATTCAACACCAAACTCCAGGACAAGCAGATTGAAGTGGAAAAGGCCCAGTCGCAATACATTCAGACCCAACTGGATACCGCCCTGCAGATGAGGCAGGCCCGGGACGAACTGATCAATCTTGAGTATGCGGTGGAAGAAGCGGAACTGATCCTTGAACAATCAGCCTATGAACCGCCCGCTACGGTAAAACAGAATGAGATCAACCTGGATAAAGCAAAGAGAAATTTCAAACAGGCCAAAGAAAACTACAAGATCAAACTGGAACAGAACAAGGCCAAAATGCAGGAAGTAGCGGCAGAACTCAGGAAAAACAAACGTGAACTGGGGGACATGATGGCCCTGGCAAGTGAATTTACCGTATATGCCCCGGAAAGCGGCATGGTCATTTATGCCAAAGGTTGGGATAGAAAGGCCATAAAGGCAGGTTCCCAGATCAGCACCTGGAATCCGACTGTAGCCACCTTGCCGGATCTGACCACTATGGTTTCCAAGACCTATATTAATGAAGTAGATGTAAGGAAAGTTAAATCCGGCCAGCCGGTTGCTATCGGCCTCGATGCCTTCCCCGATAAAAAATTGCAGGGAACAGTGACCAGGGTGGCCAATGTGGGAGAACAGAAGCCCAATTCGGATGCCAAGGTATTTGAAGCGCTTATTGAAATTCAAGGCACCGATCCTATGCTCAAACCTGCCATGACCACCAGTAACAGGATTTTGACTCAGGAAATTGACAGCACCTTATTCGTGCCTCTTGAATGCCTTCACAATAAAAACGACTCGATTATCTATGTTTTCAAACGACAGGGTCTGAAGGCAGTGAAACAGGAAGTTCAGATTGGATCCACCAATAATAATGAGGCACAGATAAAACTCGGACTCGAGCCCGATGACAGGGTTTATCTTTCTGTTCCCCCGGGGCTGGAGGATGCAGACATAAACCTGCTTGCTGCCCTTGACGGCAAACGTATGGAAGAAAAAGAAGAATCCCGGATTGAAGAAACAAAAGAAAGGGTTATTACCCTTCCTGACGGCAGAAAAATTACCGTTTCTGCCGATGGACAACGGGGACAGTTCAGGAAGTCGCGTCAGGAAGGAGGTGACGACCCGTCACAATCCACTACAGACGGTAAAAGTGATCAGGGCACCGAATCCGAATCGGCACGGCAAACGGAAAGCACGGAAGATAAAAGTCAATCCGGTACCCGATCCGTTAACTGAAACAGGCTATGATGAACTGGGAAAGATTATCCGGTAATTTTTATGTGGCGTTGGATGCGGTCTTTGCCAATAAACTACGATCCATATTGACCGCTCTGGGCATTATTTTTGGCGTGGGCGCCGTAATCGCCATGCTGGCCATTGGCAATGGGGCCCAGCAGGAGATCCTGGATCAGATAAAACTTGTGGGGGTCAATAACATTGTTATAGAGCCCGTAGTAGAACAGGTAGAACAACGGCTTAACGAAGAGGGGGCAAACCAGGAACAGGAAAAGAAAAAATACAGCCCGGGTCTTTCCCTGAAAGACGCCCAAGCCATACAGCGTATCATTCCCACTTCAGAAAAAATAAGCCCTGAGATCATTTTGGATACCTATATCATAAAAAGAGGTATCCGGCGTACAACTAAACTCGTAGGTGTTGAACCGGTCTACTTTACGCTGACTAATTTTGAGCTGGCTGAGGGGAATATGTTCACCCCGTACCAGTTGACGGCAGGATCTCCCGTTTGTATTATAGGCAAAGATGTTAAAACCAAATTTTTTCCTACAGAAAACCCGATCGGTAAGACACTCAAATGCGGTAACCAGTGGCTGGAGGTGGTGGGCGTACTTAAAGAACGGTATATTACCGAACAAAGCATTGAAAACCTGGGGATCCGCAACTATAATATGGACATATATGCTCCCATTCAGACGGTATTGATCCGTTACAAAAACCGTGACCTTGTAACCGCATCCATGTTGGGCGGTTCCGGTGCAAGCCGGGGAAGGTTCTTTATTGTGGGAGGCGATGACGAGGAAGACGACACGGATAAGGCCGTGAATTACCATCAGATCGACAGGTTGGTGATCCAGGTTGACCAAACCGAACATCTGGAGCCCACTGCCGAAGTCATTTCAAGGATGCTGAAAAGAAGGCATTACGAGATGGTCGATTATGAGATAACCATCCCTGAACTGCTGTTGAAACAGCAACAACGGACTAAAAATATTTTTAATGTCGTGCTGGGCGCCATCGCCGGAATATCCCTGGTGGTTGGCGGGATCGGGATCATGAACATTATGCTGGCTTCAGTACTGGAACGGATCAAAGAGATCGGGCTGCGGCTTGCAATCGGGGCAAAAAAGATGGATATCATCCAGCAGTTTCTCCTGGAAGCGGTCATGATCAGTATATCCGGAGGACTTTTTGGCGTGTTGCTGGGCATCGTACTTGCATTCGTCATTTCAAATATTGCAGAAATACCGACCATTATTACTCCATTTTCTATACTCGTATCCTTTGGCGTGGCGGCCACCGTGGGTCTTATTTTTGGAATTACACCCGCCAGAAGAGCTGCCGGTCAGGATCCAATAACTTCCTTACGTTATGAATAAGACTGGATTTTGCTTCTTGATCGCATTTTTTTACCTGTTTACATTTGAAACCTTTTCCCAGAATACGGATATAATCAATGGTGATGACAACCTTAAGAAATACAATCTGAAAGAAATTATTCAGTTGGCCAGAGACAAGTCCATTTGGGCATTGAGGGCTGAGGTGAGAAAAGAAAACCGGTACTGGCAATACAGGGTACACAGATCCAATTATAATCCCCAATTATCGATCGATGGTACGATTCCACAGTATATGCGGCAGTTCAACCCGGTCACGCAACCCGATGGCAATATCGATTACCGGGAAGTGAATTATAATAATTCCGATCTGAGTCTGCGACTATCCCAATCCATTGGATTTACGGGCACACAGTTATTTATCAATTCATCGGTTCGGCGTTTTGACAATTTCGAAAACAATGATAAACGTTACAGCGGGGAGCCCGTATCCATCGGCTTAAGGCAACCCCTGTTTTTTTATAATGAGTTGAGATGGGATAAAAGGATCGAACCCCTCCGGTATGAGGAGTCGAAACGTGAATACGTGGAAGAACTCGAAAATGTGTCTTTTTTTGCCACTGAAAGATTTTTCGATCTGTTGCTGGCCCAGATCAATCTGAATATCGCTCAGCTGAACCTGGCCAACAACGATACGATATATAAAATCGGGGAAGGAAGATACAATCTCGGAAGGATCGCTGAAAATGAGTTGCTCGACCTGGAACTGAATGTGATGCAGTCCCGTCAGCAGGTTGCCCAGGCCAGACTGGATCTTGAAACTTCATCACTCAGGCTCAGGACTTTTGTAGGATTGGCCGGTGAAGATAATTTCGAACTGATCCTTCCGGATGATATACCCCAGTTTGAGGTTCAGGAGGATAAAGCCATTGCCATGGCCCGGAAGAACCGGTCAGAGGCATTGGCCTTTAGCCGCAGACAACTTGAAGCCGAACAGGATGTGGCCCAGGCACGGGGTATGAGTGGTCTGAATGCCAATTTATTTGCCTCCTTCGGCCTTTCAGGCCGGTCGGATCTAACCCTTCCGGATATGTATGCCGACCCGGTCGATCAGCAGACCGTGACCATCGGTTTCCAGGTACCCGTGCTGGACTGGGGAAGACAGAAATCAAGAGTCAAGACTGCAGAAGCCAATCTCAAACTTGAAGAATACAGTATCCAGCTCGATGAGATCAACTTCAATGAAGAAATTTTTACCCAGGTTAAACGTTTTAAAATGCTTCGCGAACGGGTTATAATCTCTGAAAGGGCCGACTTTGTGGCTAATAAAAGATACAACATCGCCAAGAACAGGTACCTGATCGGGAAAACCAATATTACCGACCTGAATCTGGCTCTTCGCGATAAAGACGAGGCCAAAAGAGCCTATATTAATTCACTCCGAGAATTCTGGGTGGCGTATTATAACCTGCGCCTACTGACCCTGTATGACTTTGAAGAAAACAGGATCCTTTACACCCCTGAAGAGGAAGAAGGGGAATAAAAGGTGCAATAATTGGATTCATTGTTTACATTTGTATCCATCGAGGGAAATAAAGTGTGAAATATTCTATCCTGTTATTCATTAAGTTATGCCTGATGGCGGGTGCCTTAAAAGCCCAGCCGGTAGCCCGCAACGAAGATGATAAGCATCCATTCCCAACACAGGCCATAGATTCCAAACCTGCTTTAGATCCGAAAAAACAGAAACCGGAAGAACAGCGATATCTCTATATCATTAAAAACAATTCAAAAAATACACTTAAAGGCAACAAATGTTTTGAAGAAGTAACGCATAAATACGGTTTCGAATACCTTATTGTCCCCAAAGACCTGCCTCCCAACCGGAATGAATTCAGCCGGTTTATACATAATTTCGGTGTAAAATTTATACTGTTTTTCCGGAACGGCCCCTTCTGGCAGTTAAAAATGAAGAAAAAATACAATCAATGTAAGTACCGGTACGGAGATTTTACAGGCTGAGGTCATTTCCCGGTATAGGTATAAGGAGAAAGTCGACGCAATTCATCCTTCACCTTTTTATCGATCTCGAGTTTATCGATGAAATCCATCAGCGTTTCCCTGGAAATTTTCTCATTTTTCCTGGTGAGCCCTTTCAATGCTTCGTAAGGATTCGGGTACCCTTCACGGCGTAAAATGGTTTGAATACCTTCACCGATAATAACCCAGTTATTGTCCAGGTCATCGTTTATTTTTTCCTTATTCAATTCCAGCTTATTCATGCCTTTTAACAGGTAGAAAAAGGCAATATATGAATGCGCCAGAGGCATTCCGATGTTCCTTAATACCGTTGAATCGGATAAATCTCTCTGTAGCCTGGAAACCGGTAATTTTGCTGCCAGATGCTCGAAAACAGCATTGGCATACCCCAGGTTACCCTCCGCATTCTCAAAATCGATGGGATTCACTTTATGCGGCATAGTAGAACTCCCCACTTCCCCTTCGGCAATTTTCTGCTTGAAATATTCGATGGATATATAATGCCATATGTCTCTGGCAAAATCGATCAATATGGTGTTTATGCGTTTACAGGCATCAAAAAATGCAGCGAGATTATCATAATGTTCTATCTGGGTTGTGGGATAACTCCGGGAAAGACCCAGACCAGTAAGGAATTCTTCGGCAAAACCATGCCAGTCCTGATCAGGATAAGCGGCATAATGTGCATTGAAATTACCCGATGCACTCCCGAACTTAGCGGAATAAGGAACAGCTCTAAGCAAAACATACTGCTTGACCAGCCGTTCATGAAACACTTTCAATTCCTTGCCCAACCTGGTGGGTGAGGCAGGCTGTCCATGGGTTCTGGCCAGCATGGGAACCTCCTCCCAGCGTTCTGAGAGTTCCATGAGCTTGTCCATTACTTCCTGCAACCGGGGTAATACCTGTTCGGTAAATCCTTCTTTCAACAGTAAAGGGACCGCCGTATTGTTTACATCCTGGGAGGTGAGCCCAAAGTGTATGAATTCCCTGTAATCCGATAATCCCAGCTCATTGAACTTGTCCTTGATATAGTATTCAACAGCTTTTACATCATGATTTGTAGTGGCTTCGATCTCCTTTATTTTTTCGGCCTCTTTATCATCGAAAAGAAGATATATATCCCTTAATTTTGGAAAAAGAGAATGGTCAATCTCTTTCAACTGCTCAACAGGCAACTCCACGAGCTTTATAAAATATTCGATTTCTATCCTGATCCTGTATTTGAATAAACCCCATTCGGAAAAATACGGAACGAGCGGGGTTATTATTTTTTTATACCGTCCATCGACAGGCGATATGGCCAGAAGTGCTGAACTATTCATAAATGAAAAATTTAAAACGTAAAGTTAAATATATAGTCTGTAATTATAGCATCCAGGAGATTAAATCAAACAATTCACATGATCAGGAGTTAATATTTGAAATTTATTACCTTTGAAGACATAGAAGTCAAAAATATTAAGTAAAATAAAGTCAAACCGGAAATAACGACTACAAATAAGAGAAGATAATGCTAAATCTGTTTAAGAAAAAGGGAAATAAAGACTTTAAGCATAAAAAAGCAGGAACTACCTATTACGATGTTGAAATAAAGGAGGTTATCAGGGAAACTGAAGATGCAGTGACTATTGTATTGGAAAATCCGGACAATGAGATAAGCTATAAAGCCGGGCAATATCTTACATTAATACTTGAAATTAACGGCGAAGAGGTTCGCCGGACTTATTCGCTATGTTCATCGCCTGCACTCGAGGATGATCTTGCCGTAACCGTAAAAAAAATCGACGGGGGTACTGTTTCCCGCTATATTAATGAAGAACTGAAAGCCGGCGACTGGATCAGGATCATGGAACCTCAGGGTAATTTTACCACCGAATTCGATGAAAATAACGAACGGACCCTCCTCTTGTTTGCCGGAGGCAGCGGGATCACACCGCTCATGTCCATATTGAAAACGGCCCTTGAAGTGGAATCCAAATCCAAAGTGCTGCTGATCTATCAGAACAGGAATCTCCAATCCGTGATCTATCACGACCAGATCCAGGATCTGCTCAAAAAATATCCTGATCATTTGAAAGTAGTCCATATATTATCCAAGCCGGAAAAGTCATGGATGGGCAGATCGGGCCGGCTTACTGCCGAAATGGTCCATGAGATCGTGGAGGAAGAAAGTATCCCCCTTGATAAAACCGATGTTTTCTTTTGTGGCCCCATCGGCATGATGGAAACGGCGGAACTGGTTATGGATGAGCTTGGAATTGAAAAACCGCGTCAGTATAAAGAAAACTTCGTGGCTTCAACCAGGGAAAAGAAGGACAAGGAAAAAAAGAATTCCGATGAGGATTTCACGGTAAGTACAGTGACTATTCTCCTGGATAACGAAACGCGTCAGGTGAAAGTGAAACGTAATGAATTCATACTGGAAAATGCCCTTGATGCCGATATTGATATGCCCTTTTCATGCCAGAGTGGCTTATGTACCACCTGCCGGGGTAAATTGGTAAAAGGAAAGGTAAAGATGGAAGACCCGGACGGGCTGTCTGAAGATGAGATCGCCAGGGGTTATATACTCACCTGTGTGAGCCGTCCCGCCAGTAAAGAGATCAAAATCGATATGGAATAAGACCGGTTATGAATAAGTGTGTGTTCCTCGACCGTGATGGCGTGATCAATATTGAGAGGGGTACGTATACCTGGGAACCGGAGGATTTTACCCTGATCCCGGGTACCCGGGAAGCACTCAGGAAATTAAAGGATCATGGATTCTACCTGGTCGTAATCACCAATCAATCGGGCATATCCCGGGGACTGTTTACAAAACAGCAAATGGAAGCCTGTCATCATTACATGATGGACCAGACCGATCATCTCATTGATGATATTTATTATTCATCCTATCACCCGGATTATTCAAATTCATTATTGCGAAAACCCGGTACGCTCATGTTCGAAAAGGCCATGGCGAAATATGATCTTATCCCGTACCGCTCGTGGATGGTCGGGAACAGTCCGAGAGATATGATCCCGGCAAAAAAACTGGGCATTAAAACCATATTTATCGGTAACCGGCCGGATGAAGTGGATGTAGATTATCACACAGAAGACCTCAGGTCCGCCACGGACTATATTATAGATAATCAATAGGTAATTCTTGCCGCTTTTTTCCGAATATTTGCGAAATTTGCAGGCCTGTAAACCAATCGTTACCAACTGATGAACATAGAACACTTACTGAGAGAAGCGATCAGTAAAGCATTCAAGGAATTATTTAATCATGAACCGGATCCGGAAAGCTTGAAAATACAGCCCACCAGGAAAGAATTTCCGGGTACACATACCTTTGTTACCTTTCCCTTTCTCCGGATCACAAGAAAAGGACCGGAAGAAACCGGAAAGATGCTTGGCGAATACCTCCGTGAAAAATCCGGCATACTGAAATCATTCAACGTAGTAAAGGGTTTTCTGAACCTTGAGATCAACGATAAATCATGGCTTAGGGTGTTCGACACCAATTATCAATATGAGCCCTGGGAACAGATCCCGGCCGAAGATCAGAAAATAATGATCGAATATTCTTCGCCCAATACCAACAAACCCCTTCATCTGGGCCATCTGAGAAATAATTTTCTGGGTTATTCGGTAGCCGGGATCCTGAAAGCCACCGGTAACGAGGTGATGAAAGTAAACCTGGTCAATGACCGCGGAATTCATATCTGTAAATCCATGGTGGCCTATCAGAAATTCGGAGAAGGCGAAACACCGGAAAGTTCGGGGATCAAGGGAGATCATCTGATCGGTAAATATTATGTAAAATTTGATAAAGAACATAAAAAAGAAGTCAATAAACTTGTTAAGGAAGGGCTCCCGGAAGAAGAAGCGGCCAGGGAGGCCCCGGTTATGAAAGAAGCACAGGATACACTCAGAAAGTGGGAAAATAAGGATGCGGGTACCATGACCCTGTGGAAAAAAATGAATAACTGGGTGTACGAAGGCTTTGATAAAACCTACCGGGATATCGGGGTGGATTTTGACAAGATCTATCATGAATCGGAAACCTATATCCGCGGAAAGGAAATCGTTGAGGAGGGATTAAAAAACGGAATTTTCCATAAAAAGGAAGATGGCTCTGTCTGGGTAGACCTGACAGACATGGGAATGGACGAAAAATTGCTGCTCAGAAGTGATGGCACCTCGGTATATATTACACAGGACCTGGGCACGGCGGATATAAAATATGATGACTTTCCCTTCGACAAGTCGATCTATGTGGTGGGTAATGAGCAGAATTATCATTTTGATGTGCTGGTAAAGATCCTGAAAAAACTGGGCAGGGAATATGCAGACCGCATCTACCACCTGAGTTATGGGATGGTGGATCTGCCCACGGGCAAAATGAAATCGCGGGAGGGTACGGTAGTGGATGCCGATGACCTTATTGAAGAAATGATCAAAACAGCAGCACGGCAAACCCAGGAGCTTGGTAAAATCGAAGAATTTACCGAAGAACAGGCACAACGGCTTTATCATATACTTGCAATGGGAGCCCTGAAATATTTTCTTCTTAAGATCGATCCCAAAAAGCAGATGCTTTTTAACCCCGAGGAATCTATCCAGTTTCAGGGTAATACAGGACCTTTTATTCAGTATACCCATGCCAGGATCTCCGCCATCCTCCGGAAAGCAGCCGAACTGAAGACCGATACCTCCAGCTCTCATGTGGATACCGGATGGGATCTACATGAAACGGAAAAAGACCTTATTATCAACCTGGCCGGTTACGGAGACAGGCTGGTTGAGGCATCACAGGATTTTTCTCCCTCGGTCATTGCCAATTATTGTTATGAATTATCGAAATCCTATAATCGTTTTTATACGGAAGTTTCTATATTTAATGAAAAAAACCCCAACAGACGTAATTTCAGGGTGTCTATGTCAATGCTGACCGCAAAGACAATCCGGCATGGAATGCGTTTACTGGGTATTGATGTACCGGAACGAATGTAAACCAATATAAACATGAAAACTATTCTATTCACCATCTTATTCAGTACAGCCTTATTGTTCTCATTTCAGGGAACAGATCCGAAAAGCAATGTGCCTGATTCATTTTATGATTTTGAGATGCGATCGATCGATGGAAAAATGATCGATTTTGAAGAATTTAAAGGGAAAAAGGTCTTGCTGGTAAACGTGGCATCCGAATGTGGATTTACGCCTCAATACGAGGATCTTCAGAAACTGCACGAGCTTTACGGCAATAAAGTGGCCGTTCTTGGATTCCCGGCAAATAATTTTGGCAAGCAGGAACCCGGATCCAATGAAGAGATCGCTCTTTTCTGTTCACAGAATTATGGAGTCACCTTTCAGATGTTTGAAAAAATATCGGTTAAGGGCGAGGATAAACATCCGTTGTATCAGTGGTTATCCAACAAAAAATACAATGGCTGGAACGATGAAGAGCCGTCCTGGAATTTCTGCAAATACCTGGTTAATGAAAAAGGTGAACTTGTGGCGTTCTTCCCTTCCAAGGTAGAACCTCTTTCCGATGAACTTTTAGCCAAAATAAAGGGTTAAACCGACGGTCTTTATCAAACAAATGTGAAAAGACGGCGATTGTCTGAACCTTAACCAGGTAATCCGGGGTAAAGGAATTTATGATCTATGGTATCCGATAAGCAGTGGTTTATACAGCATGGCTAAAAGCGCAACATATAATGCCTGGATAAGCGCTATCCGGTTACGTACCCTCCCGCTGGCGCTGGCCAGTATTGCCATGGGATCGTTTCTTGCAGCCTCCATACACCGGTTCGACTGGACTGTATTCTGGCTTGCTTCACTGACCACGCTTTTTCTTCAGATCCTCTCGAATCTGGCCAATGACTATGGGGATTCGATCCATGGAGCTGACAGCTATGAGAGAAAAGGGCCTTCCCGGTTGGTACAATCGGGAAAGATCACTGCCCGGGCAATGATGACCGCAATTTTAATTACTGCCTTTCTTGCATTGACCAGTGGCGTCAGCTTATTATATTATGTTTTTTCCGAAATGAACAGCATGTTTGCCGTATTCCTGTTTTTAGGAATAGGTGCAATACTGGCAGCTATGGGTTATACCATAGGCAACAAGCCTTATGGATATGCCGGGTTGGGAGACCTTTTTGTTTTGCTCTTTTTTGGTCTGGCCGGGGTACTTGGTACATATTATCTGCATACAGGCAGCCTCGACTGGACCCGTTTGCTGCCGGCATTAAGTTCTGGGTTTTTTGCAACTGCGGTGTTGAATGTAAACAACATCCGGGATATGGAATCCGATCTGAGGGCTGGCAAAAAATCGATACCCGTACGATTGGGCAGAAAAAAAGCAATTCAATATCATTCATTCCTGATCTTTGGAGGATTTATATCAGCCCTTGTTTATGTTCTGATCCACTTCGAAAACCTGACACAATTCATGTTTATCTTCAGTCTTCCGCTGTTTATTCAGAACATCAGGGAAGTCAGCTCAAAAACCGATCCCGTTTTACTTGATCCCAGCCTTAAGAAGCTTGCCCTGTCGACCTTGTTATTTACACTTTTGTTTGGATTCGGATTACTCATCTGATGATCCCCCGGGGCTGGGGGATTCCTTCGTGGGCCATAACGGTATCACCGAATCAGCATAGAGAAAAATTGACGATACTGAGGAATATTGACTGTGTAGCAATGAGTGGTAAAAAGATACAAATGAGGGAAGCTGGCAAACATAAAACAATACCCGGAATAAACCAAAATCTGTCATTAGAATATAAAATATACACGTATCTCTCTAAAAACGTGGATATTACAGATAAAAATCTCTAATGACCGTCATTAGAAACTATTTAATAATCAGGAATTTATGCCCTAATGAATAATTTGGAATAAATGAATGAGGCTTATATGCTTTAAACGCCGGGAAATACACGATGCGGACCCATGCATAATATAAACAGAAATTGATCCGGTTTTGCTAACTTAATCCCCGGAAATACGTACATAACCATGGGTAACAAATTGGATTACAATCCAATAGTACATATCTTTGCACAAAAACACTGCAGAACCTTGGCAACCAAAAAAAACATAAAAGTTAACTGCACATTATGCGGAAGCAGGCACCGGTCTCTGTTTGCGGATATCAATAATAACGAGCTTGAAAACCTTGATCTTCATAAATCTTGCATTCTTTATAAAAAAGGTCAGACGCTCTATTATGAAGGAACCCGGCCCATGGGTCTTTTCTGTATCAATTCCGGTAAAGTGAAAGTATTCAAGATAACTTCCGACGGTAAGGAACAGATACTTCATCTGGCCAAGCCGGGTGATTTCATAGGATACCGTGCCCTTATCTCGGAGGAGTTCTACTCAGCTTCCGCCACCGTGATTGAAGAAGGGGCTATCTGTTATATCCCGAAAACTGAATTTATGGAAATCCTGAATAGTAACCCCAGGTTTTTTAAACGCATGATGGATAAATTATGCGAAGATCTGGGAATTATGGAAAACAAGTTGGTAACCATAGCACAGAAATCAGTAAGGGAAAGACTCGCGGCAACCCTGCTCATGCTCAAGGAATCTTACGGCATGGAAGGAGAAGAGGAAAGTACACTCATTGATATTGCTCTTTCCCGGGAAGATCTTGCCAATATAATCGGCACAGCCACGGAAACGGTAATACGGCTTCTCAGTGAATTTAAGAATCAGGAGTTGATCTCTCTGCAGGGCAAAAAGATTAAAGTACTCAACCCCAAAGGCCTGGTCAAAGAAGCCGATTTCTACGGATAAAAATCCATTATCCTCGACTGGATCTGCCCGGAATATTTATCCCGGACCTCATTTCCGTTGAAATGACATAAATCATGTTTTTCGCTGACTGCCATCATTACAGAATTTCCTTGATATTCAGTATTTTGTATATAAGTATTTGAATAAACGTCAATCATACGCAGACATTAATTCATTTTGAAAAAAATATTAGTACCTACCGATTTTTCCGAGCAATCCGGTTATGCAATGGATTTTGCCTGTCAGATTGCCGGGAAAAGTGAAGCAGAGATATTTCTGATCAATGTGGTAGATTATCCCGGGTTGTCTACTGCATGGAGCGGAGGAATGAATGTGATCGGCGGCGCTGAACCTCCTTTTGACGCCCTGGATGAAAACTTCGTCAAAAATATGCTGCAACGGTCAAAGGATGAGCTCAAAACCATGACGGAACGGCCTTTAGCTGATAAGATCACCATCCATAGGATCGTAGAGGTGGGTAATCCGTATTTTGTGATCACGGAGAAGATCAAACAGGAAGAGATTAACCTGGTGATCATGGGATCAAAAGGCACTTCCGGACTGGAAGAAGTACTGATTGGTTCAAATACGGAAAAGGTAGTCAGGCATGCCAGGTGCCCGGTAATCACAATCAAACAGGAACGTGATTTTTCAAAGATCCATAAGATAGCCTTTGCTTCCAATTTTCAGGGAGACCAGTCTCATGTAATAGAAGAATTGCAGAAGCTTCAGAAAATTTTTAATGCCGAACTGAACATGGTGCAGATCAATACACCCAATAATTTTGAGAATACCAGGACTATGGTCAACCAGATGCAGGATTTTGTAGCCAAATATAATGTAAAGGATTATACCCTGAACATTTACAATGATTTTACAGAGGAGGAAGGGATCATTTATTTCGCTCAGGATACGGAGGCCGACATGATCGCATTGGCTACTCATGGCAGATCGGGAATCATGCATTTAATAAGCGGTAGCATAGCTGAAGATGTGGTCAATCATTCGGAAAGGCCAGTGTGGACGTGCAGGATTAAAAGTTAGTACAATCTGATGGGGAAAATATTAATTGCACTTGAGGAAAAATCAACATTCGTGAATGATCTGGTTGAAGTGGCCCATGATCTTTTACCTAACCTGTATGAAAACCTATTTATAGCTTATGTGGTAAAGGATATGTCGTATACATCCACTTTGAGCAGTTATGTGAAAGAAGCCGCCATGGTGGATAATATTTCGGATGATCCGGAATTCCTCACCGCGGAAGACAGAAAAAAAACGGAAGTAATTTCAAATTTTGAAAAAAAATTCAGGGAGGCAGAAATTCGATATCAGATCTATAATGATTTCGCCCTGACCGCCCATGAATTAATAAAACAGACCACGTATGCCGATCTGCTTGTCATCAGTTATGAAATCTTTTTTAATCACGTCACGCGAAAACCCGACACCTCGCTCCTGTATCATATCCTTAAAAAAAGCCGGTGCCCGGTATTGGTTATTCCGGAAGGAATAAGGCAGATCAAAAACATCATACTTACCTATGACGGAAAAGAATCGTCCGTTTTTGCCATCAGGGCATTCAGCAACCTCTTCGCCTCCTCCGTCAAAGACAGGATAGTCACCACCCTGACCGTTACCCCCGGTGCGGATGAAGAGATCAAAAACGAGAAGTTTTTGATGGAACTGGTGAAACAGCATTTTAATAATGTGGGGATGCAACTGCTTACCGGCACGAATATTTCACAGGAAATATTGAATTTCGCCGACAAAAATGACAACCCCCTGGTGATTATGGGAGCCTACGGCCGGAGCACGATCTCCAATCTGATAATCCCCAGTGTGGCCAGGGGAATTATTGAAAAAAAACGTATCCCGCTTTTCATCGCGCACCGATAATAAACAGAATAATCATTAATATCACCTGAAGATCTTAAAGGATAACCCGCCGGAACCGGCTTTTGGTTAATATTCAATGATCAGGGGCAAAGTCTTATACCGGATCTCTTTGTTTTTTGTCCCGGGATCACCTTCTATTGAATCACGATATTGACCTTATTCTTCCGTTTTTCCACCAGGGTATCCACCATTTCACCCTCACCCGTATTGCTCATGTCACCTTTTACCACCCGTACATAATAGGGTTTGGGTTTCAGGTCTTTGAAATGTACACGGCCTTTATTATCGGTCATCTGTGGCTCAGCCACCGGATTGGTTTCCTCCAGATAATCATCATAGGTGCTGTAAAGCGTAACCTTGGCGTCTTCCACCGTATTGCCCAGTGAATTGAGGACCGTGATCTGAAGTGAGGTTTTAAATAACTGAAAAGAAGAAGCGGTAGTAAAAATCAATACCAGTAAAAATATGTATCCTTGTTTTTTCATCATTTTAATATTTTAATGACCTAAGATATAAGGAATATTTTTTTTTGAGAAATTATCGGGAAGTTCTTTGATCGAAAAGCACATTGATCAGATCCCCGAAGTTTTTCGGTTCTTTGTATAAACGATCCGAATAGACATTGGCCATTAACCGGATCCGGTCAGGGATGTTATTTTTATGGAATAATTCGATAATGATATTTCCGTAAAGCTGATCGATAGGCACCTCCGATGAAATGGGGGGTTTAAGATGGTATTTTTCAAGTTTTTCAACTTTTTTCCCTGATTCATGTATCTTACGATCTGAATGTACCAGTCTGTATCCTTCCTCTTCCAGTTTATCACGCAAATATTCCATGAGAAATTCGAAAGGTAACTCTTTGTCCTGTTTGCGGGCATAAAGGATGAATCCGTTACCATACGGTGAGTTAAACAACTCTATATCAAGGATTGGCTGGTGATTAGTTAATTTATCATGGTAGGATCTCAGGATCTGATCAATTTTCTCCCGGGCCTGATCCGACTTTTTCCATGATTCGTATTCTTCAATAAACTGGGGAGTTCTTTTCAACACTTCATGAACCGACACTTCCTTGTTTTCCGGGAATAACCTGTTTACTATTGAATCAAACAAAGCCATGACAATAAAAACGCGTTGAGGGAATAATTGTTTCGTACACTTAAAAGTTAAAACCTTTATTTCATTGTATGAAAGAATTAATGGAATTATTTTTGGAAGTGCCTTTGAGGAAGTGGATATCAGGAGAAAATAGATTTTTTTAGCTATGATCATTGAAACCAGAGCATTTGCCCGTGCTGGCCTGCTGGGGAATCCCTCGGATGGTTATTATGGAAAGACCATATCCATAATCGTAAAAAATTTCGGAGCTCATATTTCGCTGTATGAAACACCGGAACTTCATATTGAAGCCAGGGACCAGGATCTTGATATCTATAAAAACGTTCACGACCTGATCGATTCCATCCATCTAACCGGTTATTATGGAGGGGCAAGGCTGGTAAAAGCCGCGATAAAAAAATTTGTGGAGTATTGTGATTCTGAAAATCTGAAACTCAAGAGCAATAATTTCACCGTAAGGTATCATTCCTCGATTCCCAGGCAGATCGGCCTGGCCGGTTCTTCTGCTATTATCACCGCCACGTTCAGGGCGCTTATGAAGTTCTATGGAATGGCTATTCCCAAAGAGACCCTTCCTTCACTGGTACTGGCCGCCGAGATGGAAGAACTTGGGATAAATGCCGGTTTGCAGGACCGGGTAATTCAAACCTTCGAAGGATGTGTGTATATGGATTTTGATAAAAATCATCTGGAAGAATATGGATACGGAATTTATAAGCCTGTTGACCCCAGGTTCTTACCGGATCTGTACATCGCCTATAAAACCGATCTTGGCAAGGTATCGGGCACGGTATTCAACAATGTAAAAACCAGGTTCGAAAATGGTGAAGAACTGGTTGTGAACACCCTGAATGAAATTGGTTTATTGGCAGAAAAAGGCAGGGAAGCGATCAGGAAAAAAGATTATGCCCTGTTATTTGAATTGATCAATATGAATTTCGATCTGAGGGCAAAGATCATGAACATTAGTGATAGTAACCAGGAATTGATCGAAACGGCCAGAAGTTGTGGCGCTTCAGCCAAATTTACCGGATCGGGCGGATCGATTATCGGCATGTATAATGATGACGATACACTTAAAAAACTGGTTGTTGCCATGAAAAAAATCAATGCCCGTGTAATTAAACCCTATATTTTCTAATTATGATTAAGAAAGCTGTTATACCGGCTGCCGGCCTCGGCACCCGCTTTTTACCGGCCACCAAGGCCCAGCCCAAGGAGATGCTTCCGATTATCGATACACCTACCATTCAGTTTGTGGTACAGGAGGCTGTGGATTCCGGAATAGAGGATATTCTGATCATCTCAGGAAAAGGTAAACGGGCCATTGAGGATCATTTTGACCGCAATCCTGAGTTGGAAGCCCGGCTTGAAAATAATGATAAAGATGCCATGTTCAATGAAATAAGGCATCTTGCCGATATGGCCAATATTCACTATATACGGCAGAAAGAGATCAATGGTCTGGGTGATGCCATTAGATATGCCCGGTTTCATACCGGAAATGATCCCTTTGCCGTATTGCTTGGTGATACCATTGTGGATTCCATTATTCCGGTTACCCAGCAGCTGATCGATGCCTATGCTCAATACCGGTGTACATTGATCGCCTTAGAGAAAGTACCTGAGGATAAAGTGTCGAGATACGGTATAATCGGAGGTAAAAAGATCAGTGACCATATCATGGACATAGACCAGTTCATAGAAAAACCAACCATGAAAGAAGCGCCTTCCAACCTGGCCATTGCCGGAAGGTATATCCTTACTCCGGAGATCTATAAAGTACTCGAAAACACACCGAGAGGCAAGAATAATGAGCTTCAGCTTACAGACGCATTGATGTCACTTACCCGGAGGGAGAATGTGATGGGAGCCATCATCGAAGGTAAACGATATGATATTGGGAACAAGATGGATTACCTGAAGACCATTGTGGAGTACGGACTGAAACGGAAGGAGTTTTCCAAAGAATTCTATGATTTCCTGAAAGAGACCCTTCAGGAGCATGAACAGGAGCAACGTGGTTGATCGAGGTTTCTGTATTTGGAAGGACATTGCTTACTTAATAATAAACAATGATCAATGAGTCAATGATCAATTAATATTCAATTTATTAATTTTTTAATTGCTCTAAACCGTTTCGGAAAGAATTGGAATTTCAAAAATTGGGTATTGGCTTATTGAGATTAGAACATTTAATATTTTATTGGAAATAGTTTAAAATGCACAAGCTGAGGGTAATGGATCCCGGGATTCCAGGTGGGAAGCAAAATCCCCGGATAATTCAACCCTTGTAAATCCACCGGATATTGTTCCCTGCAATGCCTCTCCCCCATAGCCGGTATTGTTCATATGCGCCCTGATGATCACCTTGGTCTCCGGTCCAATATCTACGGGGCCTCCCGAACGGGTAAAAGGTTGCTCATTCGTATGACTGTGTAGGAGTATTCGTCTGTAAATCAATTTTCCGTCAGGACTGATCACCTCCCACCAATCAGCATATTGGTCACAACCTGTATCCGGGCTTTTAACCGTAACCGAAAAGGTATACCTGTCTTCTTCACCGGAAACGTCCACCTGAGTTACATCGGCATATTGGGCTACCACTTCATTATGCTGTGAACATGCCGGCATAATAAGGATAACCACAAGGTATATAAGGTATAATTTTTCGGGTTTCATTGTAATTTGCAGATTGATCCATTGAATATGATCAAATAATTTTTAAATAAAAAATGGAGTAGTTAATTTAAAGGTGGAAAAAGTAAAGTATCATACCATGAAAAAGACTTTCTATATTATAATTCTGATATTCTTAATAGATATGCAACCGGCCATGTCGGATACCAGGGAATTTTACAAGGAAGTGGACCGGGTGGTCTGGGTTGTGGAAGATGTAAATCCGGTAGTTAACGGATGGAGATCCCTTGGTTTTAAAAATTTTATCGATTACGGCCGCGTAGCGCTGAACCGGATTGGATCGGGACCGGTGGAAGTATATATGGTAGCCGGAAACCTGGGTGGCGTAAAGATCACCTGGATACAGCCGGTTTCACGAAATAATGAGTTTTATAGTTTTCTTGAAAAAAATGGTGATGGCGCTTTTGCTCTTATCCACCGGGTGCCCGGCCTGGATGAAATGAACAAGGAGATCGACCGTCTGGGCAAAAAAGGTGTTGAGGTCATGCAGAAAGGCCGGGTGGAAGGTGATCAGGGCTTGATTACCTATACGTTAATGAATACGATGGAGCAAGGAAAATATGTGCTGGGTTTCATACATGGCCCGGATGATCTGCAGGGTCTGGCAGGTGACAATACGCTCAACATGAAATTCAACCAATATGCTTTTGCTATTGAAGATCCAAAACCGGTATCCGACTACTGGGCCGGTCTGGGTTTCCCGAAAATGGATATTACGTATTCAGATGGTTGGGGTAAGAAATATTATGGAAATCCGGCCGATTTTACCATGAACCTGGGGTGGCAACGCCATGGAGATATTGTATACGAATGGTGCATACCATTAAAAGGACCCACGGTATATGAAGATCATATCGAAGAACACGGGGCAGGGATACAGCATTTTGGTTTTGCCGTAGCGGATATGGATGAAGCGATCGATTTTTTCGAAAATAAGGGTTATGAGGTGTCCATGTCCGGAGGCTGGGGTGAAAAGGGAAAACCCGGATCGGGAAGGTTTGCTTATATAAACACGGAGAAGATCGGCGGGGAGTCGATAGAGCTGCTCTGGAGCTACCGGGAGGAATAAGTGCGAAAATAATCAGGAAATCTTTATTTTTTACCCAGGGAGGTCGTCTCAGGAGGCAGATATTCTTCTTCGGGAAAAACATGGATCTGAATGATCTCAATCTTTTTTTCAAGCATTCTGATTTTCTGGTCGAATGCCACCCGGGTGATGATCAACAGGGCAATGAGGAAAATGTTGATCACAGAATAGATGATGATGAGGATTGAAAACCTTTTGATTAATTTCGACTGTTCCATGGCAGTATCGTTATATCCGATGCAAGTAAGGAAAAAATTCCGGATAAAAATACTGTATTAATATCATTCTGCAGGCACTAAAATATACCTGAAAGTAGCCGGAATATCCTTGAAATTGGTTTTTTCCTCGAGCAATATCAACTCATCGGGTTGAATATCCACTATCTGATACACGATCTCCGATGAAGCACCCGGATTCAGCACCAGTTGTGTATTATTGTTCTGCATCTCCCATTCCCCGGAAAGGGCATTACCGTGTATATCGGTGAGCGTAAAGGTATTGTCACCATTAAGCACCAGGTTGAAGTTTGAATAATCGGTAACGATATCCTCCTGTCCGTCGATATGCACGGCCTGAACCACCCACCTTTTCATCAGGTTCTCAATAGCCCCGGGTGGCACCTCCTCCACATATTCGCATGCCAGGATGCCGGTAAGCAGCACTATCACCATGTACCTTATAATTCTCAGCATTTCGATTCTCAATCGCATATTTATCTTGTTTTATATATCTTTTTATTGATCAATTGATCGTCCGATTTTATCCGGATGAGGTAATATCCTTCGTTCCATCCCGATACATCCAATTCCATTTCAGGGATCCGGAACTCGCGGGATATGATCAGTCGGCCTGAAATATCATTGATCTTTAATTTACCTTTTTCGATCGAACGATCCACCCGGATGCGTAGCCTGTGCCTTACAGGATTCGGATATACCCGGAGCAGCTCCTCCTCCGTTTCATCCATGCCGGTAACAAACATTGGATGTTCCTCTGTCATTACCGTACATCCTTGATCGGAAGTCACCCTGGCCTGATAAGTACCCAGTTGTTTTGCAATGATGGACCGGGTGGTATCAGGCAGCGTGTCGCCATCCACATACCAGGTGTATTCAGCTCCCGCCGGCGCAGTTACGATAAAACCCTGGGACGTGAGGGACGTATCCGGGTTATTGAAAATCTGTACCGTCACCTCGTCAGAATATCCTATCATCAACCGTTCTTCAGCAGGATCTATCAGGCTGGCTTTAGCTTCTACCACATCACCTTCCTCAAGGTTTATATCGTTTATGGCTACATTCTCACCGTTTACAAGCCATTCAATTTCCGGTTCCTCAGGGGCATCGGTTACCTGCACGTCGAAATCGATCGCTTCATCCTCACAGAAACCGCCATCCGACGGAACGAGATTGACGGTCAGTCCGGCCGGAGGAATAACGGTAAGCACATAAGATTCCGTGGCCTGACTGTCGGCCGGATCGGTAGCCACCACGTCAATGGTATAACTGCCGGTGTCGGCTTCGGCAGGCAGCCCGCTGATGGTGGAAGTTTCCTGGTCATAAGAAAGGAAACTGCCTTCCGGCAGGTTCACGGTGATCGTCAGCGGATCGCCATTGGGATCCGTGAAGGTATTATCCGGTATCGTGAATGAATAGTCAATGCCTGCACTGATCTCCTGGTCACTTATTTCATTGTTCACCACGGGTGCTTCCTGGCATTCGCCGGATTCATGATAATTAACTTCAATACTGTCTGTAACCGTACATCCTCCCGTGGTGGTAGCTTCCACTACGTATGTTCCCGTTTCAGTAACGGTTATCTGCTGCGAAGTAGCCCCGGTATTCCAGCTATAGGAAGCAAACCCTTCTCCGGCATCCAGCTGGATCTCTTCGCCGGGGCAGATCAGGGTATCCTGTCCGAGATCGATTACCGGCAGACTTTCAATGGTTACCTGAATGGAATCGGTCGTAAGGCATCCTTCCGAATTGGCCACCGTTACATAATACGTTCCTCCGTCGGTAACTTCGATGGCCGGATCCGTTTCTCCTGTATTCCATTCATAGGAGGCATAACCTGTACCGGCATCCAGCACGGCCGTATCGCCTTCACATAGTATAATATCCGAACCCAGATCGATCACAGGCTTGTCGATCACATCCACATTCACCGAATCACTGGCTTCACAACCGGTGGTATCGGTCACGGTTACGTAATACAATCCGGCTTCTGTTACCGTGATGGATTGGGCTTCCGATCCGGTCGACCATAGATAAGAGGAGAACCCGGGTCCTGCATCCAGAACAACCGAATCACCCTCACAGAACGTGGTGTCATTACCGATATCGACCAAAGAGGACAGGTTCTCCACAACAATGGTATCCAGCGCTGAGCAGCCGAAATCGTTAAACACCTCTACCCAGTACTCCCCTGCTTCGGTCACCTCGATCGAATCGGCTTCCTCACCGGTAGACCATACGGCTCTGAGATAATCTCCCTCCGGTTTTAAGACAGCTACATCATCAGCGCATTTGGTAATATCTTCCCCCAAATCGACCGATACAGCTGTATCGAACGATCCGTTTTCCAGCGCATAGCGGGTAAATGCATTGGCCTGCCTGTCGCCTGCCGCCCGGAAAAAACCACCCACATAGAGGTATTGACCTGAACGGAGAGTGGCTTTCACCAGGGGCACACTGGCTGATCCATTTTTAACAGTTATCCCGTCACCAAATCCACCCCATCCTGTCCCGGTGGAATACCTGGCGACACTGTTAGCCGGGATAATCCCCAGATCATTAAAATCACCGCCGATATATAATACTCCCCCGTCGGTATCATAATTCACTTCATAAATATAATCGTTGGGTGCAAAGCCCTCGAAAGCTTCCCAGCTGGTACCGTTCCATTTGGCAAGATGGTTGGCGGTAAGATCGGTACCGTCCGACTGGGTGACCTGGTCGAATTGTCCGCCTACATATAACAATCCATTGGCAAAATCCATATCGTAAACCTGGACATTGAAGGTAGTAATGCCTTGTCCCAGCGGACTCCATGCCGAGCCGTTCCAGACAGCTACATGTTCGACCAATACTGTATCGATCTCCGAAAAGAATCCACCCACATACAGTTTCTCATCACCGGCATTTTCAATATCGTAAACCGTACCATCGAATGCTCCCATGACAGACCAGGATTCTCCATCGTACCTGGCAAAATTCAATGCATCGATCCCGCTCACCCCATTAAAAAATCCGCCAATATAAATCTGGTCGTTGAATATTTCCACCGACTCTACACGGGCATTCGAACCGGACACCCCACTGCCAAATGTGATCACTTCGCCGGTGTACAGATCTATTGCCGCTATGCCACTGACATTGGTAGAGCCGATGCGTTCGTAATCTCCGGCTACCAGCAACAAGTTCTGATATACATCGATATCTTTCACTTCACCGCTGTAATCGCTCGTGGTGCTGCCATAAACTCCCCCGGCAACCGGTTCCCAACCATCATCATC
>CAZIXF010000010.1:34489-41092 GCA_964543195.1 uncultured Roseivirgaceae bacterium | reverse complement strand
GATCCGTTTCCCGCTCCCTGGTCAAGACCGTAAAAACTTTCTTCATTCACATTATACCGCAGTATCCTCTCTCCCATTAATTCCGTTAAAAAGGACCCTCCTACATAGATATCGTTATTTGCCTCGTCAATATGAAGCGACTCCACTGAAATATCGGGAATACCGGAAATGTATATCCAGCTGTTTCCGTCCCAATAGGCAAAATACTGATCCGAGGTGCCATATTTCCGGAAATCACCCCCGGCATACATATATCCATTATTGGCATTATATTTTATATTATTCACATCCACCTCAGAGGAATCTTCCGTAGAGGTATTATAAAACGGCAGACCACCATTAAGGGCGGACCAGCCACTCCCCTCTGTCCAGGAAGCGATACTGTACACTTTAATTTTTCCGGCACCAGTTCCGGCCGAATCCAGCCTTACTCCTCCTACGAAGAGTTCTCCATCAGGAGCGAACTCCATATCATATACTACCGGTGAGGAATCCACGCTCCTCACGCCTCCATCCATATCTTCCCATTCACCCGTAGTGGTATTGAACCGGGCTATTCCATTGATGGATAAGGTGCCGTCGGTATTGAAAGCCTGGGTAATGTCACCTCCCACATAAATATAATCTCCTCTTATCTCTATGTCATAAACCCTGTCAGTTCCCACACCCAGACCGAGGGCTTCCCAGGTTTCGGTCGATACATTCCATTTGATGATATTGCTGGATTCCACGAAGGATTCATCCGGATTGAAAGCGCCTTCAAAAAAACCACCTACATAGATATTTCCATCCGCATCTTTGGCCAGGGCATGTTTATATCCGGTGCCACAGGAGGTGCATTTGAAATCGCCGCCTACCTGTTCCCATTTTACCCCATCGAACCGGGCCAGGTCCCTAACCTGGTGGTTCCCGCCGAAAGCCAGTGTATAGGTACCGGAAGCATATAAATACTGGCCGTCTTCAAGTATAGTATTAACCGATCCCCCCCTTGCACCAGGCTGCCTGAACCGGCCATCCCAGCGCAGATCGGATCCCAGTGATCCGGTCTCACAATCGGGAACCGCATTCTCTTCGCAGGCATCCCCTGTTCCATCTCCATCGCTATCCACCTGACCGGGATTGTAAATATAAGGGCAATTATCTTCACTGTCAGGAATGCCATCCTTATCCGAATCGGTCAGGCCGGCCAGATCAGAATCAGTCAGATCCTTGAAGATATAAATACCCTGGATATCCCTTCCCGGTATCCCGTCACCCCCGGGATAACCATTCGCGCCGATAAAGGCTGTATTCCCGATAATAGCCACATCATCACCGAAGTTGTCGTTATAATAGGCTCCATCGGGAATTAATTTCTGGGAGGTGACCCACTCGCCACCTGCCGTTTTGGCCAGTACAAAAACTGCGCCGCTGTTCACTCCGTTTTCATAATTATCCCTGGCTGCAACGAGGGCGACATTACTGTCAATACTGACCGTACTACCATATCCATCGGAGATACCATCGCCCGTGAAAGACTGCATCAACCCCCAGTTGTCCGTGCCTCCTTCATCTTTATTATATATGAAAGCCTGGCCCTTGTAAAGAGGATCCTCTGAAAAAGCATAAGCCCCCACGATCAGCTGATCTTTGTGAATGGATACGGAATTTCCAAAACCGGTATTGCTGGCCGTATCCGGAGGAAGCAGGATCTTCATCTCGCCCCAGTTATCCGTTCCGCCGGTATTCCGGTTATAAAGATAGGCCGCTCCCACATTGTCAAGATACTGATATGAACCGACCGCCAGGTTATCTTCGTAAAGGCTCACCGTAGTGGCATAATTGTCATCCGTTAAGGAAGAAGTGATCTTTTTAACCATTCCCCAATTATCTGTCCCTCCCTGGTTTCTTTCAAATACATAAACTCCACCGTCAGAAGCCACCACAAGGGTATTATTATAAAGGTCAAGATTTCTTCCAAAATAAGAATAACTGACCAGATCATCAGGTACAAGCTTTTTGATTAACTGCCAGTCCCCTGTGCCACTGTTTTTCATGAGGATATAAACTGCTCCGCTTCTGAAATCTATCGTTGCTTCATTAGAGGCACCCAATGCAATTATGTCCTGGTCTAATGCCACTACTCTCGGGAAAAACAATCCTGCGTCAATGGTATCCAACTGAATTCTGGCCGTTTCGCCCCAATTACCGGTTCCTCCTGAATCCCTTTCGTATACGTATACACTGGACGTGGCTTCATCTGTAGCTACCAGTTTATCACCCGACTGGTCGAGATATCGTCCAAAATCGGTGAAATCACTGGCATCGGGATGCGAGGGTTCAATCAATGAATTTTGCATATAGTCGGTTATCCCGGCGAGGTCAAAAGAGGTGGTGGTAAAGCTGAATTCCTGGCCGTAGACAAATCCCGAGGCGTTCTCGGCATATGCCCTCAGATAATAGGTGCTTCCTTCAATAAGCCCCATAATCACTCCACTGAACGCACCCGTACCGTTACCCAGGTCTATATGGCTATCCTCTGTGGTTGGATTGGGAAAAACGGACCAGCATACTCCTTTTTCATGAATAAAGGCGTCGCCATTGCTTCCTGCGGGCACTTCACCGCTTACCTCTGCATAACTGGTATGGGGAACAGGCTCAAAAGTAGTAACCACCGGTAAGGTAGTGACCGCAACTTCATTGCCGTAAAACGTACCATCCTTGTTAAATATATAGGGCCTTACGTAATATTCCGTATTGGGTACGAGATCGGTAACCTCCACCGTGTAGGTACCGGTACCCGAACCGCTGGTAATTGTATTGTCATCCGTGGTAGGAGAGGGAGAGGTACTGAAAACGATCCCGCGTTCATCGTAGGTCGTGCCTTTATCGATGGCTTCGGCATCCACGGTAAACGAATACCGGGTAATGTTCCGTGTTCCGGTAATTATGGCGTAAGGATCTTCATAAAGTAGTATCGCAAAATCATCGGTATTCTGATTGGAAGCGGCAATATCCGGCTTGCCATCATTATTCCAGTCGGCCAGTACGGCATCCTGTGGAAATTCTCCCACCGGAAAATTATATGTATCACTGAAACCTCCCCCCCCATCATTGATCAGCACCGTCACATCATCTCCGTCCACATTGGCCGTGACCAGATCGGGGAAGCCATCACCATTCATATCTCCGGTGCTGATACTCCTGGGATCATCAGATGTGTCGTAGGTTCTTGCGAAGAGGAAATCACGATCGTCATTATTAATTAAAATCTTGACCTCGCTGGTCACCCCATTACAGGTGGCAATATCAATGAGACCATCCTGGTCAAAATCCCCGAATGTAATGGCATGGGCAAATTCACCTTCGGATTGTTTATCGGGAAAATTGCCATTCCCATCTCCATAAAGTACTGTAGCACCCGGGTTGTATCCGCTGGCTACACCGATATCTTCATGACCGTCCCCATCAAAATCGGCAACGACCACATCATAGGGATCAGGTTGGGCAAAATACGCATCGATCTGGTCGAAGATCTCAGCCCCATTATTCAACAATACCTTAACACTGTCTGTTTCATAGTTGGCCACAGTCAGGTCAACGAATCCATCCTCATTAAAATCACCGGCAGCCACACCTTGGGGCTCACCAAAAGAATGGCCCGATTCGCCTACTACCACATCGCTACCCGCACTGAAGGTACCATCTCCAATTCCAGGCAGCAATGTAATACTTCCGTCAAAGGTATTGGCAGTAACCAGATCCAGATGACCGTCGCTGTTATAATCAACAGCAATCACATCCCGAATACCGTTTCCAGCCGCATAAGTGGAACCAAAACTGAATCCACCCGAGCCATCTCCAAGATAAACATATACCACATCCCCGAAATAAGAGGAAATAGCCAGATCCGCGTTTCCATCTTCATTAAAATCCCCGGCAGCGGCTCCCTGAAAACTGTTCCCGGTCCCGTAATCCGTCCTGTTATAGGTATTCGGCAGTATATATCCTTTCGGGAAGGTCAGCATAAAGGGAGGAGAAAAAGCCTGATTCCCTCCTGTTAGTTTCGTGATAGAAACCGGACCGTATGCAGACGCTCCTGCTGGTACGGTAACATCCAGGGAGTTGGAAGAGGCCGAAGAAACCGAGGCACGCGTACTGCCGAAACGGACCAGATTATTCAACGCCGTAGTCGAAAAATTGCTGCCTGAAATCGTCACCGTGGAACCCTGTGGTCCCGATTCCGGATTGATCGAATTGATAACAGGCGCCGGTTCCTGTCCCTGCGCTGTGAATACAACAAATAATAAAATTAAAGTATATATGTTCCTTAATTTTCCTTTCATTACTCCTCCCTGATTCTTATAAGGTAAATGTGTAATTGGCACTCAGAATATAATCGGTATATTCGGCTGACGTTCTGTTTAATATGGCATTGCCGCGCAACGAAAAGCTGTGCATGGGATGCGGATTATAACCAATATCCACGTTAGCGTTCACCACGAATCCGTCGGCATTTTTTTCACGCTGTGAAAAATTAAACATGCCATTGATCCGCACATTGAATTTATCCTCAAACAGCTCTTTGCTGGCCCCGGCAGAAGCTCCATAACGCGTTATCTCAGTTTGTTGCGAACTTAATGTGAGATAATTCAGACCCGCAGAAAGACCATAACGGGTTGTATTATCACGGAAACGGTAATTAAAATTAGCATTATTCGTCTCCGATTCGGTGAACTCTTCGGTAAAGATATTTCTGTCGACCAGTGTCTGGTTTCCCAGTGAAAGCACGAAATTATGGTAATACCTGTCGCCAGTTATTACATAAGCAGGCGTGAGATTGATATTGTGGTTAACCTGGAATATCCGGATCGTATCATTCAGGTGCATCATCCCCGCTTCCTGCTCGGTGGCATAATTCCCATACTGGGCGCTTACTGAAAACTGTGGAAACGGGGAAGCCTGTATATTGGCCGATCCAATAATCCTTTTAGTTGTAGCCGCCTTATTATCCAGCAGGTTATCTCGTTGATATCCGATGCTTCCACCTACGGATAAATTTCCTCTGAACAAGGAAACCGTGGGTGACAGCGAATACCTTTCCAGGTCGTTGTTAAAATAATAACTGCCCATGGTCTCATATTCCGGGTCTATTCGTTTATATTCTGCCCTGACAGAAAACATGCGCATGGTATAGCTTAAACTGGTATGTCCTGCAAAATTCAATCGGGTGGACACATGAGGCTGGAATATATCCGACATGAAACCCGGCACATTCCTTTCACCTGGTTCCACTTCATCGGTCTGTACATCATCCGTATAGGCACTGGATCCTATATTCAATTCCCAAACCAGCCTGTCAAACAAGGTCTGCCGGGTCTTAAGCCCAATGGCAAGGTTCCGTGCTGGACTGATGTTGGATTGTACCGGATCGGGAATGGAATTGGGATGGTCCCTGGCACTTAATACACTTAATTCCACATAATTATCATTCGTTCCGTATCCTATTTTGAAGGATAATCCCGTCCGTTTATACGAGGGAGGGAGTGTTTGTGAGGAAGTGGTATCCTCGGCAATGGGACTGGTAAAACGACCGTAAACCACACCAAACCTCCAGTTGCCCGGGTTGAGCTCCACTCCTCCGCCCAGAAAATTATGATTGTTCAGCGTATAGGGGGAAAAAGAGACATTACTGTAGCCGGCGTGGATCTTGATCCACTTATAATAAGGGCTTATACCAAAACGCTGAAAATTGTCAGGACCCGAAAATGCAAAATCCGAGTTGGCAAAAGTAAAGCTCAGGGGTACATCGAATCCGTAAACGGACAGCACAGGATTACCGCTGAGCACATACCGGAACGGATTCTGCTGATTGAATTCCCTTGTCGATATGTAATAATTCGATGAGACAGAAAAGGAACCCTTAAAATCAAGGAATTTTCTTTCCCCGATCTCATCAAGGTTTTCCAGGTCCTGCGCATGGATCGAAAAGGGGATCAATCCCAACAAAAACAATATGCATGTGTGGTATAAATATTTCATAAATAATCCCGTTTTTTCATTTCTCCGAGTTCACAATTCTTTTTGCCAGTTCATACTGGCCGTCCTTGTGCAAGGCTTCAATAAGATGATCTCTCAACATTTTATTGTCCGGCCGGGCCCGGTAGCGTGCCATCCATTTATTGCATAAAGTGGCAAGAAGCCCTTTTTCCCTGTAAAGATTGATCAAAGCGGAATACACTTCCTCGTTCTGATCTTCAAGGGTCATGGCCCGCTCAAAGGCTATGATTGCCTGATCGGGCTGGTCTGTATCGCGATAGGCATTGCCCATGGCCAGGTGGGCTTCCAGCAGGTCCGGATCCTGTTGCAAGGCCTGTTGATACCAGCTGATTGATTCATTAAGCTTATCATGGAAGCGGTAAAAGTTGCCTACCAGGAAAAACAGCTTTCCGGATCCCGGAAATTCATTCGCTACACGATCAAGGAAGTGATGCACCTCCTTTTCCGGAAAGTTTTCAGTCATAAATTCAAAGATCGCTTCACTCAGGTTGCTGTATCGTTCCATTTCGTTGACCAGTTCCCGGTTTTCAATAGGATGCCCCATTTTTTCCTGTTCCCCTTCCA
>CAZIXF010000010.1:0-34389 GCA_964543195.1 uncultured Roseivirgaceae bacterium | reverse complement strand
TGCCTCCCCCCATAAGTTTAACCGTTCCATTACCCGGGCAGCCTCCAGCCGGATTTCCGGGGATATATTCCCCTCTTTCATCAAATCCCGGTACATTCTCAGTGCCACTTTCAAACTATCCTGGTGAGCATACGTCCGGGCGATCTGATTTTTTGCCCATTGCGGTTCAAGCGATAACTGCACCATGGTATCATACACATGACGTGCCTTGTCCCATTGTTCAAGCATGGCATGTGTAGAGGCCATTGACCGGTACACCTTTACATCTTCCGGAAAATGTTTTGCCATTTTTCGCAGCACCTGTATTTTCCCTTTGGGATTCTGGAACTGTTCATTCACATCGATCAGGGCTTCATAAACCCTTCTTTCCTTAGGATATTCATCCATAAGCCGTTCATAGACCGGAATAGCCTCCTTCAGCTTTTTATTGACCAGCAATACTTCGGCATAAGCAAGCGCAATTTCAACATCGTCAGGATCCTGGTGGTAAAGTTTGCGGTATTCCTCCAGCAGGCCCTCATGATCCTCGGTATTGTAGTATGCCTGCGCTTTCAGTTTGATCAATTGTGAATTATCCGGAAATTTTTCGAGCCCCGATTCCAGCACCCCGATTGACCTGCCCCACTGTTCTTTTTGTTGATACAGGTATGCCAGGTTAATATAGCTCTGGAGGTCATCCTGAAGATAATCCAGTGCATGTGCAAAATGATCAACAGCTTGGTCGAGGTGATCGTCCTGAAACGCTTTCGCCCCAAGCAACTTGTAAAGAGTGCCCAGATTCCGGTCAAGGTCCTGCACGGTAACCTGTTCGGGAAGTTCTTCGCCCTCGAACATGTTTTGGGTTTTTATTTCCCGGAATCGCTGAAGCGCGGCTTTGTAATCTTCTGCGGCCAGATAGCTTTCTCCGGACATCCAGAGTAATCTCATATCCCCAGGAAAGACCATTAACGCACTGTCCGACCAAGTGATGGCCTTATTTGTCTCCTGAAGCTGCAAATAGCTGGCAATAAGATATACATAAGGTTCTTTATTCCCGGGATTGGCATCCAGGGCGTCCTTGAAACGGATCACTGCCTGTTCGTACGCCTCACTATTATAATATTCCATTCCTTTTTTCACAAGCCGGTCATCCTGTTCCTGTGCTATCGTTCCGGATGGGAGCGATAGCCAGAATATCAGGCACACAGTTAAAAACCAATATGTCATATGACCTTGTTTCATTTTTTTCAAATCCCTGTTATTGATAATTTTCCGCCTGGGCGGGTTTGCTTCTGTTACTTTCGTTTCCTGACGTATCGATGGCAATCACCCTGTACCACGTACCGGTTTCACCATCCGGATCTACCCAGCTGTTTTCTTCAACCAGTTCCTCACTTGCCATTTCATAAACTCCCGTGGGAATGTCGCACTGGTATATCCGATAGCCTTCCAGGTCATCATTGGGCACCTGTTCCCATTGAAGCCGTATACCTTCATCCGTGTTGACGGCCTGAAGATTACGTACCTGTGCGGGAGGGGAAAAATCCCTCATTAAAATGGTATCCGATACCCTCGGGCTTTCATTATCCAGTGAATCCACCGCTGAAACCTCATAGATGTATTCTTCTCCTACCGTTACCTCTTCATCCCGGTAATGCCGCTGGTCATATGCCTGCCGGGCCAGCAATGAATCATTTTTATAGAGGTTATAATTCACCACATCATTCGACGCGGAGGCATTCCACGTAAGGCTGATCCGGTAACCGTCATTATTAAGGGCATTGAATGATGCTGGAGCTTCCGGAGGTTCGAGATCGGGGATCTGAAAGATCACCAGTGCCGTATCGCTGAAATTGGTGGCGCTGTCGATGGCCACCACCCCATACTGGAAAAAAGCACCGGGAGGAAATCCTTCTTTTGCCAGCCCTGTGTCATTAAACGTCCGTGCTCTTACAGTACTGTCATTTACCTGGGAAAAGGGACCGAATCCATTTCTTTCTTTAGCTCTCCGCAGGATCATATAGGTCCTGAAATCCGACGGCGGATCAGCATGTTCCCAGAATAACTGGACGGTGCCTGTGTCTTCCATGTACTCCACGGTAAGAGACTCCACTCCCGTGGGCGGCTCATGGTCTTCAAGCAACGCCGGTGCCGGTCTGCTTTTTTTGCTTTCATTGCCCGAGGAATCAATGGCCGTTACCGTATACACATACCGGTTACCGGGTTGGGCCGTGGAATCCACGAACATCGTATTCAATAAGGCTATCGGATCTTCATGAAGTCCCTTGTACGGATCCACGCTCCGGGGAGCGCGGTATACATAATAACCCACTGCATCCGGTTCTACGCTGGTGGACCAGGTGATCTCGACCAATCCACTGGGAAATACGGAGGCATTTACATTCTTTACCGGGGATGGTGGTATTACATCCACCAGCCTGAACGTGAACCGGTTGCTTTCCCCGCTCTCCTGCCCGGTGATATCCACCGTCTTTACATAGAAGTCCCAGGTCGATCCATCGAGTGTGAGCTCGGCCGTATGCCTGAATTCGGTATTGTTGGTGTATAAGATCAGCCGGTCATTTACTTTCTGGGTTATATCCTGTCCGGGGGATTCACGGTATACGTTGAATCCGGCGATCTTTTCCGGGCTGTCCGGGTTGGGATATTCCCATGAAGCCACAATCAGGTTGCCATCATAATCCATGGTGAGATTTGAGGGCGCTTCGAATGTGAATGGCGTTAGTTCGGCAGAAGCGGTCAGGGTCTGACCCGTTTCTCCCCCACCCGTATCGACGATTTCCACACGGTATTCCACTTCTTCATTAAGCGGGGCATTTTCATCGACGTATAGAAAACCGAGGGCCCGGGCGATCTGCGGATTGACAAACACCGAAATGAGCGTCAGCATTTCATCATTTTTCAATCTCAGGAGGGTTTCGGTGGGCCCTTCCGTTTCAAGATCTTCCTCCAGTTGATTGTAAAGTTCGGTACCTAAACGATCAACCAGTTGCGGTCCTGAAGATACTGTTGTGACAGGTGCCTCATTTAGCTGAACAAATTCCCCTCCCGGATCTTTACGATAAATATTAAAACCATAACCGAAAGGCAGCATTTCTGCGTGATGAATATATACATCCCCGTCCTCCTGCACGGTAATGCTCAAATCACCTTCCTGTGCGCGGAGATCCCTGGGACTAAATGAAATTAGCACCAAAATCAATAATAAATATACTTTGGCTCGGTTCTTCATTGATATCAATAATTAAAATTATAGTTGTTGGCCTGGTTCTGCTGCTGGATCAACCCATCGGCCAGGGTGATCATTTTGCTGGCTACGGTCTGATCATCCGCAGCATTGGTAACCCTGATCTTAACGGTTACACTTCCGGGATCATAATCACCTATATCGAAAGTCCGGTCATAACTTCGTGGATCCGTGAAAATCGAATACACGGTTTTGAAATTAGCCCAGGATGAAGTGGTTAAGATACCGTTAATGGCTCCACTCAACTGGTATTCAATCTCCTTAATGCCCGATTCAGGGTCATGCAGATTACTTGCCGTTACGGTAACTTCGGATTTATCATTGCTCAGATCGGTCGAGATCGAGGGTGATTCCGGCGCGGATTCATCATAATAGATCGGACCGCTTACCGCAATGGAAGAATATTTGCCCTGTGTGTTTACCGCCCGGATGAACACATAGATCTTACCCTGCGGCAGGTTATCTTTCGACAGGGAAAATACCGGATCGGTGTTTTCATCGGAATAATTGTTATTCCCATATCCCCAGTTCCCCAGGCTGAATCCGGCCTTATAGGCATCATAGTTTGAATAGTCATAATCCACCTCATCTCCTGACGGGAAACTCCTGATATCGGCGGAACTGGTGGAAGTGCCAACAGCATACTGGTAACCCAGCAGACCGGATTCCGGATCAAAGGAATTCTTGGTCAAATAAAGCTTAATATTATTATAGGAATCCATGACCTGCATTTCAGGCTCCCAAGGACTGCTGGGATCGGTAGGTGTCACCGGTCCGAGCGTTTTGATATCGCTGTAAGAGCCGGCATGATTCAGGGCCCTGACATGGATATAATAGGGCTCGTAATGTTTTATTGGTGAACCGCTGAATTCGGCAATATAGGGTTCGTCACTTACCGCCACCGGTGCCGGTTCATTGTTATAGGCTCTCATCGTCAGGGAAGTCTGTTCTGTATCACTTACATAGCCTTCAAAATCCTCCGCTGAGATGGCACTATCGGGACTTACAATGTATTCGTATTCCTTAATTCCCGATTCATTATCCGTGGCCGCATTCCATTGCTGGGAGATCTGGGGCAATGGTGCATTTTCAAATGCATTGTCAATCTCATTCTGATGCATATAATACCGGTAAAAATCGGGGGGCGAGGTGGCCGCGGGATAATAGGTGGCATTGATACCGCTTCCCATGGAATAGAAAGTGTATGCGGGTGCAAAGGTGTATACATTGCCGGGAGGACTGGGTTTGGTCGCGTCATAGACCAGCGCCGGTTCAATGGTCTTGACCTGGCTGGTAGTACCTACCCCATTAGTAACACGAACACTGATGTAATAGGGCTGCCCGGGCTGTAAAGTCAAGGCAGTGATGTCTCCCCTCATCTCAGTGACCATAAAGTCTTCGTCCTCGCCCCAGTACCGGTCACCGCTCAGGGTAAGCTTCGACCTATCCCCAAGCAACGGCGACCAGTTTACCACATCGGTAGCTCCGGAGGTGGTCCCGATGGCGTACTCGAATTCGGCAATATCTGTTTCATTATCCTGGGCCCTGACAAATACCTGGATCAACTGGTCGCTGTTGGTCCAGTACCGGTCGGTCTGGTTCTGATCCTTAGCTATATCATAATTCAGGGCTGCCTGCCGGATTTTGGGAGCCGTATTATCGGATTCCAGCACCTGTATATTGTCCAAGGTGGTCGCATTTCCATTCGGCCCGACATTTACATCGAACTGGGCCCTTCTTAAAATGGACACTCCCCCTTTACTTCGCACACGCAATCCCACACTGATAGGCATGGCATGGTAAAACTGTCCGGATTCATCCATGGTAGGATCACGCCGGTACTGCGTCCTGTAGGGATAAATGTCGATGGAGGTTTTAAACCCAGCCGTTAAGTAAGGATCGCTCGGCGACATGCCTGAACCTGCTATATTTTCAGTATTTTCATACTCGGCGACCTGGTAACTGGTCTCTTCGGAGGTTCCTGTAATGCTCCAGCTTACCTCCGAATGATTATAATAATGGTTGCGGTTGCTCGTCACGTTGACCCCTGCTATCTGAGGCGGCTTCAGCAGATCCTCGAGCTCCTGTTTCCGCTGGCTGATGGCCACCTGAGCACTGTCCCCCGGATTATCGCCCAGTACATTTTCTCTCCAGTTATCATATTTATCATACAATCCATACAACAAGGATATGATGTCTGATTTCAATGAATAAGCATCATCCAGCCCCGAGGTCAGGTCTGAATAGGAAGGTTCGAGAATACCTTTTTTTGCATTGTGATCCGACATGAGACCACTGATCCTTTCGGCTGCCAGTTCATAGGTGAGATCACTTAATGCCGAGTCATGCATATAATACCAAAGGACTTCTGCAGATTCTTTAAACCTGGCCTCCATATCGCTTCTTGATTTGTTCATTTCATCCCTGTGGTCCTGTTTTGCGGCTTGTTTATCTCCGGACTCATCGGCGATCGAATACAACAGGTCCATACGTTCCACCGAATTATCCTTAATTTCATTATCCGACATGGACTGTGCCTGATTCCATAAGGAATTGACTTCATTGAGGATCTGGCTCTTTCTGCCGATAAGCTGATTATAGGCATATTTGACCCATGCCCTTTTTCTCCAGTTGAAACTTATGCGGGTCGCATAATATTTATCGATCCTTTCCATCGCCCTGGAAAGCGATGCGGCCACGCCATCAAGACTGGGCAGGCCGATAGCGAGCTGAGTACCCGCGATCAGGGTTTGCATGTCGTAACTAATATTGGATTGAAAATTAACCTGATTGATAGTTTGATCGCCACTGACCAATCCTGTAGGAGTGGAAGCGGATGTGGTACTTTCTGAATCGTCTACTTCAAGCGGTTCGGTTAAAAGTTCATTCAATTCATCCAGGTTCGACTCAATGGATGTGATGGCCTTCCGGAATTCCTCATCCATCTGTTCAAAATTTTCAGTTACATTTTCTGCATCCGTGCGTTGCTGTTCCGCGGTAGCCTGGTCGACCTGGAAGGATGGTGAGCTGACAATGCGTCCCTGTGCATCGGTCTGGATCGAACTGTCGACGGACTGGACCGGATCGGTCTCCAGGGAGGAGATCAATGAATTGAATGACTGGTTGGCCTGTTCCTTATATTCATAGGCGGTGGCCTTTGCTCTTGCTACCCGGGTTAGTGCAGCCTCAAGGAAAAGGGTGCTGGTTTCGATGGATTGTTCCATCCTTGTCTGTTCGTCTTCCACCTCATCCCAGGCACTGCTCAGCCGGGTGATCCTTACCATGGGGAATGCGCTGGATGCACCATTCACCATGATATTGTCATAGACCCATTGCATATCATTCCCGACCGAAGAAGTTACCTGTTCGGCATTATTCATAATGGAAATGGAATAGAAAGGTATTAAAGGTTCTGTATGAAAGCGCATACCCGCCTTGAGTACAATCTCTGAAGGAATGGTTGTTTCCGGGACATCGGGTTCCAGATCATCCATGTTATCCTTTACATCATTGATCTTGTCCTTGATATCGTCGATCATGGTCTGGAACCGGTTCTCCATATTTTCGGCTTTCCGGAACAGGTCGGAGTCCAGTTTTCCGGTACCCGCACTGCCGCTGAACCTTGGGCCATCCTTGACCCTGACCATGGCATGGATACAGGCCTCTCCCTTGATGACCTTTTTACAGGCCTGGAGACCCGCCACCAGTTCAAAACCGCCTCCTCTTATAGTGGCAAAAGCGGCCTTACCTACGGGTTCCATACAGAATCCGACACAGAACCTGGCCTTCAGCCTCAGGTAGGCGCCGAAAGGCATATTGAAACTGGGATCGGTGGCATACCACATTGATCCTGTGGCTGAACCTTTCACTGTGACTATCGGAAAATCAAGCACATTAGCCGCGATTGAAGCACTAATGTATACACCACTTGGACAGGCAATAAGTGTACCGCTCGGGCTGATCGACCCAAAGACCTGGGCGGAAAGATCGCCTTCGATCCCCCATACGATTTCATCGTTGCCGGGATCTTTGGCCAGGAAGAAGGATAAGGTCATGTTACCGGTCATGGTAACCGGCACTTTCATATTCAGCTTAAGGGCACCATCGATATAGAATTGGTCAAAAAGCGCTTCAAAATAAGTGGCTCCATCAACCTGAATACCTGCCGTACCCTCTCCATCGAGTCCCAGTACCACACCCCGGGCATCGATATACACACTCTGGTTGGTGACTTTAATGAAAGTGGCTCCTTCAAAAGTATATCCGCCACTGCTTCCTACAATTCCCACTGAAGCCCAGAGCATGGCCGCAAATGTGTAATCGGAAGCCTGCGGCGGACCGCTGTCGCCCGTTATCTCTCCTTTTACCAGCTGATAATCGAAGGCAGTGTACAATACACCGGAATTCGGATCGGTGATCAGGTCGATATCCGCCTGTTTCGGGTTATAAAAGAATCCTCCGGCCGCTCCGGTGAGCTCAACGATTCCCGGGAAAAGGGGTACTCCGGGTTGCGCAGCCACACCCACGAACAAACCGAATCGCACCTGGTCATTCATATTGGAAAACGAACCGGCCAGAGCAACCGCTGCACTGGTACCTGCGGAATAAAATTCACCCGTGGCCATGGCGCGAAGCATGAAATTACCCGAACCATCGGTCTCATATTCCATGCCGGCATGGATCTCCAGCGTCCGGCCGATGGCCATCTTGGCGTCATCGACTTTCAGGTACACGCCACCATTCATTTTCTCATAGAAGATCACCATGGCCACTCCTGCCTTAAATGATCCGCCTCCGTTATCGGAAGGATTCTGGCCACCCAGGGTCAGGTTTATGGCTCGCGAGGTGGAATCGCCAAATTGTACATATCTTTTTACGTCGAGCGGTTCCGTTTCAAGATCATCCGGACCCGCCTTGTCTTTTAGTTTAGCCGGATCTTCATCATTTTTAACAGGCAGGTGAATAGTCACATGATCTTCCCCTTCAGCAGGAGTCTTGGACACAAACTTACCTATCTCAAGGGAGGCATAATCCATCAGGGTAAGGGAACCGCTTCCGGTAAGATTACCCCGGTCGGACACTCCATCCGCGGTGATGGTAAATCCTTCATAATCCAGTGTGCCCCCTACACCATCAATCACTACACCGGCCTCACCCCCCAGGACTACTTCAAACTTAGTCGCGTTAGATACCGCGGCATTGGCGTTGATGGTAATATTGAAAAATCCTTCTTCAAGGGTGAAATTTACATTGCCTGTGGCATTGTAGCGCACAAGACCCGCTGTTATTGCAATACCCGGTGTATTCCGGATGTCATTGGCCTCACCGAACCGTATCCTGGGCTGATCATTGAACAATACTTCCCCTGTCACATAGATACCTGAACTCAGTATGTCTTCTTCAAGATCAACGGCAACCTTGGTCAATTTGAACACGGCTACATCACCCAGGTTATACTCATTGTTCAGGTCGAAATCGGGTCCGCTGAAATCGGCCTGGACATTATTTGACTGATCCCGGGTAAGTGTAAAGGTGGCCCCGGCCGAGGCATCCACGGGATTGGGCAGCTTCACATCGATGGAAGCGCTCAACTCAAGCTGGCTTTGCTGTACCGACAGGGCAAGAGTTTGCAACTTTGCGTATTCATCGATCAACTCAATGTTATTCACCTGCATGTTATCCACACTGAATCCATCGATATTATTAATGGACATATTGGTGAAATCGACATCTTTATCCAGCACGGTGATCCGGCCGTCACCTGATACGCCAATCCTTCGCCCGTCAATGCCAACCTGAGGACTTTCCAGCAGGATCTCCGCCTTTCCGCTGAATAAACTGATGTTCTGATCGGGCAGGGTGGCAACCGCTGCGCCCATCTCAAAAATGACTTCGGTCTGGGGTTGTACACCCACGCCGACCTTCAGGCTGTCGACATGCACATCGAACGGTTCACCGATAAGCTCTTCAAAGGATAGCGTTCCGTTGATGGCGAAAACAAATTCCTGTTGACTGATTATAATATATACAGGTTGATTAGGATCGGGTTGCAATACCAGCGGACCCATGGGAATGCCATTGGTCAGTTGTGATGCATCGATACCCGCATCCCAGGTTCCGTTGTTATAAGAGGCAGTATAAAATACGGGTTTGACATTGTCCTGATCGTCAGCCAGCAGGTCACTTTCTATGGTCCCCGACAGGCCCACCGTATTATTGGACCCAAACGTAACTTGAGCCCCCATGATATTCACCGTCAGCATGCCCTGTTCATTGCTTCCGGAAATATTCCCCGAGAAGTCATGGGTATAGGCGGGCTGAATATTTGAATTATAGGTATTGGTATATTGTCCAATCTCGAGAGAGCCCTGTACAAATCCTGTACTGCTGACCCTGAGATTACCTTTAACGGTATCCGCCGTTATGCTTGGCGGCAGATCCAGGGCAACGCCTACTTCAAGCTCTGTATTGCTGTTGGCCGCCAGGGTAACCTGGGTAAGGAGCAGGGGTACATTAAAATACGGTTCCAGATCCACGTCCTGGACCAGCGAAATGGAACCACTTACGGGGTTATAATTACTATCGGTGGTGAGGTCGAGTGTCACCTGGGTCTGTGGGGTATTATTCGACCCGTTCTTCAGACCTGGAAATACGATTGTCAGCGGTTGATTATTCCTGTTAGTAAGCTGATAACCGCCATTCTGGGTCTGGTTTACATCCAGCACGGGATCTCCCTGCTGGTTCTTAAGGATTATATAGGCTACGTCCTTGGTGGGAAGGCCAAGCGTGTCCGGAAGCATGGCCACCACGCCGCCGCCCATCCGGAAGCCCTGTGTGTCGAGGATGGCCAGCGGATCGGTGGCCTGGCCGTTCTCATCCAGGAAAAATTCCGCCCTTCCCCGGGTAACCTTAAAATTCACGATGTCGAAACCAAAATTATTCAGGAACTCGGCCCTGAGAACCGGGAAATCTTCGCCTGCGAACCGGATGGCCGCAGTAGCCGTAGCATTATAGCCCAGACCATACTGGTTGAACATTACGTCACCATCGAATTCCATTCGCAGGTGATCGGCAGCCGGCCTTGTCGATGAGGTGTCGACCAGTGAAAGGGCGATGGGCCGCAAACCCAGTTGCATGGCGAAGGCAGAGCCCAGGTTAGCCGATCCGCTTTTGACGGAAAAATCATTCAACGACAGCAATAGATTATTGAAGGTGACACTGGTTGAGGTATTGGCGATCTCCAGCGATCCGTTTCCGCTGAATTCGAATCCTGAGGTATCGAGCCGCGCCTGGTTGACCGTGAAATCAAGTATGGGCGGATTGGCATTGACGGGTAATGAAAAAGGGAAGGACTGGTTGATCTCAATATAACCGTTGATCAGTTCCCCCTCCACCAGGTCTATGGCCAGGTTCCCGTCAGCCAACCCACCAGTCTGTGGATTCTCAATGAAATTAAGACGCACCGTGCCGTCCATTTCGGCACTTTGCTGTTGATTCTGATAGGCAAAGGTCAGTGTCGAGCTCTGCGCCTCAAGGCTGAAGGGTCCCAGTTCCATTGCCCCGCAGGGAATAAAATCGTTGATAGTTCCTTCAAAACCTTCTCCCTGCACAATGGACAAGGATAAAGAAGGTTCCACGCACACATTTGGATCCACTTCGGTAAACCCGGGTATGTCATGAAGGCTTCCGTCAATATCGATATCGATCCCCTGTGAAGTTGTATTATTGGAGGTTAACCGGGTAAAGGCCCCCGAAACCTCGTCGATCTTCAGCCGGGCTGTCTCTGCCAGGTTACTCAAAGGTACAAATACATCACCGGGTGGGCTGTATGGAGACATGCTGCCGGTAAGAATACCCTGATTAAACTGTACGTTGTAAAAGGAAAAACCATCCTGCGGGTTAAACCCGGTACCCTGGAAGGCAGGCAATCTAACCTCAAAATCCAGCTCGGGATTGATGTTCAGGTTGACCTGATTATACCAGTCGAAAACGGTCTCAGTGGTTGTCCGTAATGCCAGGGGTTTGATCTCGACACCCTGGAGATTGATGGATGGCAGGTTCAATCCGGGGATGGAACTGTTACTGATATCCTGGGGAGGTATCTTCAGGCCGGTATCGCTGATCTCAATACCATCAAGTGGTATTGTGAACGACTGATTCCCGGTCAATTCCACCGAAAGCTCCATATCGATCGTGGCGGCAAAATCAAACCCGGTACCGCGATTGTAATTAAATTCAGGAATGGATGGGATCTCATTGATCTTTACTCCGAAATAACCCAGATCTATTTCGGGTGCGCCTGTGTTGACTACCGGGTTAAACTGGGTAACGGCAAAATCACCCGGAGTTAATTTTATCATTAGATCAGCGCTTGCAGCAGTCCCATTGGGCGCATTCACCGAAAAACCACCCGTCAGATCGATATCATAGGAAGGGTTGCCCTGGTTTGACAAGGGCAGGTTGAAAGTACCATTGACCTGGTCGATATCGAGGGTAACCAGGTCGCTTCCCTGTACAAGATTTACGGAACTATTGGGCTGCAGATTGAAATTCCCCTGTACATTTCCGTCGCTTTGAATGGTTAACGAGACATTACCACTGTTTGTCACGTTCTGGTTAAATATGTACAGATCGCCTGTCAGATATAGAGCGGTAAGGTTATTATTATTCAGGTTGGTGCCATAGGATATCTCCTGTAAGTCAAGTGGAATATCCAGAGTGGTAAGATTAAAACGGGGGTCATTAGGCGGTACCGTGGCAGTGATCGACCCGCTTTTTATGGCGGGGGAAGAAAGATCGGCCTTTAAAACTACGTTATTCAGTGTTACATCGGCAATTTCAGGTGGGTTGGCCGGATCCAGAATGGGTATGAAAAGTGACAACGGCTGATTGGGCTTTGTGTTGACCCGGTAGCTTCCGTCATTCTGTTTAGTCACATCGGCCAGGAGCTGGTCGTTTTCCTTGATCACCAGGTAGGCGATCTCGCCGGTGGGAAGCGGAATACTGTCCGGAAGCGCATCGATGGCAAACTTAGCGGGATCTATGTTGAAGCCCTGCGGATCGATATAGGCAATACGCTTATCTTCCCAGATGAAATCCGCTCTTCCTTTCCGGACCGAAAAAGGATAAAGCTGAATGGAAAAATCATCGGTGAAGTCTACGCTGAAATCTTCTGCAAGGTCACGGTCTTCATAGATCAAAGCGGCCTGAGCACTCCCCCCGGTTCTCAACCCAAGTGAATCCAGGATGATCTGTTCGGCCAGTCCGAAATAAACACCGGGAGAAACGGTGAGATCTTCGCCGGCTGACACGGCATTGTAGTCAAGGCTCATACTCTGTGGGTCAAGACCGGCCTCCAAGGCAAAACGTTCATCGAATATTATGCTCCCCGACTTGATTTTACGGCTGCTGAGATCAAGCAGCAGATTATCGAATGTAGCACCGATCGACTGTTCAGGAAGCTGCAATTCGTTCCGGCCATCGATCAGGAAACCATTCTCATTGATCACGGCCTCCTCAATATAAAAGGTCAGCACCGGATCTTCTTCAGGAATTTCCCAGGTAAACGGTTCATCAAGCCTGAATTCGATCTCTTTAAACCGGCCGGTTATCATATCGAGAAGGAAAGTCCCGTTAACCGAGGTGCCATCGGCAAGGGTTAGATCGGCCGTGGCATCCAGATCGGCTGATTGTTCTTCTGCCGAGCTGTAAAAAGATATATCGGATTGGGTAATGGTCGCTTCGAATGGCCCCACCTCGACGGGACAGTCCGGGACGAAATCATTTATCTGGCCTTCGATCAGGCCGTTCCTGATGAACAGATCGGTGTCGGCCACCTCCAGGGTATTATTTCCGCAGGAAAATGGAATGCCCACCTGCATATTGGCATCGAGCCTTAATGAAAAGGATTTCTCGAAACTGTCTCCACGGTAACTGGTGGTCAGTTCTCCTTCCACGCCCTCTATAACCAGCGCATAACCCGCACCGAAATCCCATGTACAGGAAATATTCTCAGCCGAGACTTCAGCGCTCAACCCTCCGGCCTGATCGTAGTTTCCATTCATCTCCACTACTGTGGTTCTCAGGCATTCCGGAAAACCTCCGGACTCAGGGAAAAGCACTTCTCCTCCAAAAGCCACCTGCCAGGGACCCGGGCCGGTAATTTCTTCGAACCAGGGATAGTTGATCTCGGATATGGATAAGGATTGCAGATCAAGTTCCAGATCATTCCAGTTGATAGCGTCGGCATCCTGCAAACTGCTTTCATTCCATTCCTGATCGGGTATGACAATCCCGACCCGGTTCATTTCAAGATCCTCGATCCGTGGTGAAGTCCAGTTGTCAAACACGGGAAATCGCAGATATGTGTTCATTGAAAGACTGAAATCCCACTCATTAAGTTCGGAGTCATATGTAAACTCAGACAGTTCCAGATCCTCGGCGATCATTTCCACTAGTCCCAGGTCGAAAGTCCGGGTGGTGGCATAACAGGTTGAACCGCCGATCTGAGCCTCCACCCCGGATTGATCATTCAGGGATATAAGGGTATTGATCCCACAGGTATTGTTATGCATGGACTGAATATTCAGTTTGGCAATAGTTTCCAGGTCATAGCCCAGCTGTCCGTTTGCCCAGTCAGGCGTGATCACACCCCGTATCGATTTAACCTCAAGCATCGTTTTATCGCTTTCCCCTACAAGGTTAAACTCCCTCTCTACCTGGCAGCTGATGTTTGTACTTGCACTGTTCTCCGAGAAATTTATATTTTCAACGGTACAGGATTCGATCTGATAGGGATCCGAGAATACCAGCAGTTCACCGTCAGCCACAAATTTATTATCGGGTAAATAAGCTTTAAGCCGATTGACCACCAGCCGCAAGGGAACCTCACCGATGTCAAAAAGAGGAGATCCGTCCTCATTTTCTGCGGTAATCGTTCCATAAACCCCTATATCCGTTAGCTGGATGGGGCCAGAAGCCTGGTATCTTTCATCATTGGGGGCCACCAGGGAACCACGAACCATTAATCCGGTTCCGGCTTCCCACCTGACCTGATCGACATTCATGTACTGATCCAGATCAGATAAAGCCGCAGGTAACTGTGTTACCGAAGCAGCTACTTCTCCACTGGAAATTACAGGATTCTGATAGTTTCCTTTCTGTACATTCAGGTTATTGACCTGAACCGGCAGTATTCGTGGTGCCTCTACTGCCGAAGGGGTGGTTATCTCCAATCCTGCATTACCATCATAAACCTCCGAGTCCCCGAGATCCCTGACCGACAGGTCTTCGAGGTTAACCAGCCTGACATAACCGGGCACCAGGCTGATATAGTCCACATCGACCAGCGTTTCTCCCGTACCCAGCCGGTCGACATAGGTAAAGGTATGGATCTCGCTCAACCCATCGTTTTTGATCTGCAGGGTACCGGTAGGATCATAAGCCTGGATCCTTATGGCATAGGTATGGCCTTCCTTGAGCTGGGGTTTGGTCTGATCGTAGAACAGGTTTGTAGTGGTTATATCCCTTTCTTCAAAAAAGGAAATGGTGGTCTGTTCCATCAGATCGTAAGGATTGGCGTTGATGTCATTCAATTCCACTATCCTGACGCGATACCTGACCGATGAACTTAAATTCGGTGAAGGGGCCCAGGAAATATTCAATGACTGCGGGTCGGTAGCCAGTATTTCGGCTCCGTCGAAGGGATAAGCAATTACGGGTGGATCGGGATATTCGATGGTGATGGGAGGACTGCATCCCATGGGGGAAGCAGGAGAAAGCGGTTCACCGGACCTGAAATCAAGCGCTCTGACACATACCTGGTAACTGCCTTCCGGAAGCACACCCGTGCGCAATATCTGTTGCCTTGAAACCCCTTCTGTGGTAATATCATTTTCCGTTATATTCCGGTTAACCTCCGTTATTTCCGTACCGGATAACACCTTCATATCGCCTGCCGGGATGATTATCTTCCTCAGGGGCTGAAAATCTTCATTGACCCGGACGCTGACACCGGTATTGCTGGTCACACTGGAAATCAGTTTGATCTCATATGAGCGGTTGGGATTGTTATTCCGGATGGTCACGATAACCTGCTCCTGGAAGTCCCTTGTGAGCTTATCCTCGATGCTCAGGTATTCATGAATATCATTGGAATAGGGCGGTAACACCTGCACATTAACATTAATGGGGAAATTCTGGGAATGCAGGTCGGTGAACCCGGCCACAAGAAGAAGCAATGCCAGGGAAACCGAAAGCTTTAATTTCAGGAAAAAAGAAATCCATCGTTTATTGTGAAATAAACTTCCAACACTGTTTTTCATAAATAAATAGGTGTTTTTTCCGGTATTGTAACTGCTCTCTCTCTGATTATTCCATACCATCTATTCCTTCGATGTAAACAAAAAATTTAAATTTTATTAAATTTCCCGTTTACCAGATCAGAACAAACTTTTCCCCTTCTGATGCAGTTTTCGATAGACCGGATATATCCGGACATTACTTATACAGTAATTAAACTTCAATAGATTGTCAAGAAATAATCCCTTTACAGGCAGTACTCAGAAAAAACGTGGTCAGAAATTACGGGCTCACAACTGATCAAAGAAGCACCGATTTGATAAATGTGACCACCTGCATCAGGAGCTATTTCCCGTTAATAATTATCCATATCCCAAACATGGGCATGATTCTGTAGACGATCATGGTTAAGGTGACCCACCGGAATGGCGAAATGGTTCAAGAAGAATATTATTTTGTCATATACCAAAGGTTCATTAATACCCGGGATTGGAATGGCAGTATGACGCTTACGGATCATCATTATTCACGGCCATACCTGGCCCCGCCATAATCTACCCGATGCCTTCGGAATCTTATTCATCCCGTAATATCGCCGCCGGATTGGTCAGGGCGGCTTTCAGGGTCTGGGAACCGATGGTAAGCAGGCCGAGGATAAAGATGACCAGGATTCCAACCATGAAAATGGCCGGTCCCGGCTTGATGCGGTAGGCAAACTCCTGGAGCCATACCTTATTCAGCAGATAGGCCAGGGGCACTGCAATTACCAAATCAAAAATCGATCATCGCCTTCATCACCCCGTCTTTATAGGCAGCCACAAGATCAAAAGCCTCCTTCGTATCCTTGAAGGCATAACGGTGGGTGGGCATTTTCGATACATCGATCCTGCCCGAAGCCATGAGGTCGAGGGCTTCCTGTACGCAGAACCGCTGCCGCCGCACATTCACCAGGGTGATCTCCTTGCGCCGCATATAATCCATATCGAAACAGAGATGCTGCTCCTCGGGTATACCGATCAGCATGATCTTTCCTCCCGGCTTGACGATCCTCAATGCATCCTCTATAGCATCCTGCTTTCCACAACAATCGAAAACCACATCCAGCTGAAGCGGCTCCCGCTCATTAACCTCGTTTTCTACATCAAGCTTATCCGGATTACCGGTCCATATTGCACCCAGGTCGCGGGCTATCTTTAACCGGTCCTCGATCTTATCCGTCACATAAATATCTTCTGCTCCATAAGCCATTGCCGGAAGCATCACGCTCATGCCAATGGGGCCGAATCCGAGTATCCCGACTTTGGCATCTTCCATGGGTATCGATTGTTTTACCGCATACAAACCAATGGCCAGCGGCTCGGAAATGGCAGCTTCATCGAAGCTCATGCTATCTGGGATGGGAAAACAGTTTTCCTCGGGCATAACAATATATTCGGACAGGCAGCCTTCTACCTGGCCGGGGCAACCCAGAAACCGGGTATTCCTGCAGGTATTCGGCCTTCCGGCAAGGCATTGGTCACATTTCCCGCAATGAATGGCCGGTTCAATAGCTATCCGGTCACCCGGCTTCACCTTAGTCACTGCCGGACCTACTTCTACCACCGTACCACCCGATTCATGACCTACAGGAAACGGAAATTCCACCACCTGACTCCCGATTTTCCCCGATGTATAATAATGAATATCCGAACCACATATCCCAATCCGCTCCAGCTTGATCTTTACATCATGATCATCCTTTATTACCGGGTCGGGCCAGTCGATCATCTCCATTTCCCGGATGCCTGTAAGAACCATTGCTTTCATAATTGTTCAGCTATATTTGTTTTTTTCAATCAAAAATACTCATTGTCGGCCAACTCTTCCTTTCTTCGGCCAACTTTTTCTGACCCGCAATTACTTATCCCGGTTAAGTAAAAACGGATCGTAAACAAATACCTTGCTGATCCTGTTTCCCTTGAATTCGAATTGCATAATGTTATTTTCCCTGTCAACCTCAGGATGCCTGACAGTCACAAGAGCCAGCGGATCCGGATCCATTTCCGGATCATGGACAAGATGCCCTTTTATTATCTCGGCCATCAGGTAATTACCAAAGTCATTCATATGCACGTTGTCTTTTAAAAACTTCCCGTATCCGTACCCGTATTTTTCTGCATAATCAATCCAGTTGGTGCGTACATCGATCAATTCCATATGGTATTTTTCACACATCGCTGGCAACCATTTCCAGGAATGCCGGTCATGCCATTCCTGGTTCTGGGTCAGACCGATATGATCATTCATGATCATCACTTCAGCGGTGGTAAAAGACCGGAACATCCTGATGATCTCTTCATAGGTATCCTCTCCGCCGTAGTCATGGAAGACGACAAGGTCAGGGTAAAAATCCAGCATATCCCGTTCAACGATCCGGATCAGCCTTTCGGCCGAAAAGCCTCCTATGGCATAATTCCTGACATCAAGACGGGCATGGGGAAACCGTGCGACAAGATGCTCCCTGATGATCAGCCACCACTGCTGTCGTGTAATGGATTGACCATATATCATTACCTTCACCGTATTCGGATGATCCGCCGTACTGGAAGCAAGAAGATGCATGGTTCGCGATATATGTTTGCCGGGCACCGGGATTGGCATTGATTACCTCTACCGGCGGATAGGATTGAGCGTTTAACTATCCAAAGAAAATTATTCCAAAAAACAGATGAATGAATTTCATAAGCAAAGCAATGTTTATTTTACATTCGTTTAAAGCAAATATGGAAAGACGGCCTTCCTGTCTTCCGGATAATCCTCAAAATGAACTTTATACCATCGATGATTATCAAGGGCCCTGGGCACCAGGTTGGCAAATGTCCAGATAAAAAATGAAAAAGCAGGCAGGCTGTTCACCATAAGGGCAAAACCGAGCCATTCTACGATCTCACCAAAATAATTGGGGCAGGACACCCATTTGAAAAACCCACCCCTGGGGATCACATATCCGTTGGAATTGTACTTGCGCAAACTCATTAATTTGTAATCGGAATGTAAATTCACCCCCATTCCGAAAAAGAACAAGGCAATTCCCATAAGGAGTTGAGGATCGGAAATGCTGTACCCGTTATTGACCATATACAGGTTGCCCAGGTAATATCCATTTATTGAACCATTGACGGCATTAAAAACTATAACCATTGCGGGAATGGTAAGCGGCACTTTTTTATTGCCCGATCTGATCCTGAATGGAAAAATAAAGGACCGGTGTATATAGTGGATAAGCCATAATGCGGAAAAAAACCAGATGTATGCATTCATGGGCGCTGCACCGGTAAACACAAACCAGGCAAAGGTAAGCAGGGAAGGCGTTTCCATAATGATCCAGCCCAGGCGGTTGTTGATCATTGTCCCCCAGCGGGGCCTGACAAATCTGCCGTACGGTGCCGGCATAAATAATAAAACAAAAAACACGATCACTGCAAGACCTGTCCAGATATAAATAAAAGTGTAATAAAATTGTATGTCCATATCAACTGATCAATTTCTGGTCCCTAAACCAATCTATGGTATCCGCAAGGGTTTTGTCAAAAGGCCGGGGATTAAAACCAAGTACTGCCCGGGCCTTTTTATTGCTAATATCACGGTGACTATGCTGCAGGGTCTCCAGTGAAGCCACTGTAAATAACTGGTCTCCGGTTTTACCTGTTGAAAAATAATTCAGAAATCGGGCTCCAAAACGGGCCAGCCAGAAGGGAACTGTGAACCGGGGACAGGGAGCACCTCCGTTCTCAGCGATCAATGTTCCCAGTTGCTTTAAATTGCGCCAGTGACCGGAAAGCATGAATTTGCTTCCCGGAGGAGCCTTATCGATGGCTTTGAGAGTGGCATCGACCACATCCCTGACATCTACCCAATTATACCCTCCATTTAGAATGGCCGGGATACGACCCTTGTAAAATTGAATAATGGCCTGCCCGATCAATGATGGTTGATAATCCCTCGGTCCAAGAATGGAGGTGGAATTCAGGATTACTGTGGCGAGATCGTGGGAGGATGCCTCAACCACCATCTGCTCGCTTTTTACTTTGGATAAATCATAATCAAACGGACTGGTGAAGTTAAGTTCGCGTGTTTCATCGAGCGTTTCTTCAAGAGGAAATACATTCAGGCTGTGAATCGAGCTGAAATGAATGAACTTTTTAACCTTTCTTTCCCTGGCAATATTAAGAAGATTCCTGGTACCCTCCACATTGACACGAAGCGCTTCCGGAGATTTTTCCTGGATAGTGACCACGGCAGCCAGGTGGATGACCACATCCGCTTCGTCGACAAATTCAACCAGCGATCCCCTGTCCATGAGGTCTCCTCTTATAAGATTGACATTAAAATGTTCAAGGATGGCAGCATTTTTGTGAGCGAGGACGCTTACCTCATAGTTATTCTCAATCAATTTTGGGATCAGGTTGATCCCGACATGACCAGACGCACCAGTGACCGCAATTTTCACGACTTATAAAAACTGGGCCCTATTTACGATTTTTTTGGCAGGCAGCAAAATTTTTTTGAAGGTACATTAAAAACCGATGACGGGATTGTAATGATCAAATCCTTAAATCCCAAACCCAACAGAACCCGGCTTATGAAATTAAAAAATTGACCATTAATTGATCAATGATCAATTGATCATCGAATATTCCCAAAACTATCTGGTTCTTCCTATTCCCCCATCAACACCAATCACCTGGCCGGTTATCCAGCCTGCTTTTTCACTTAACAGATAGACAGCCATATTTGCAATATCTTCAGGCCGGCCTAATCTGCCCAGGATGTGTCGTTTTTTACTGGCTTCGCGCCGGTCTTCGGAACCCATTAATTTTTCAGCCAGGGGTGTGTCGGTCAGGGAAGGCGCCACCACATTTACCCTGATATTGGGAGCAAACTCCGCCGCCATCGACCTGGCCATACCTTCCACAGCGCCTTTGGCTGCACCGATGCTGGTGTGAAAGGCCATACCCGGATTCACGGCTACGGTGCTGAAAAACACGATGCTGGAAGGCTTTCCCTTTCGCAGGGCTTTGTAGAAAAGCTTCACCGCCCGTACGGCCCCCATAAGATTGATCTCAAGATCATTCCTGAAATCCTCTTCTTTGAGTTGCTGAAAGGATTTGAGGTTGATGGTACCGGGACAATAGACCATTCCGCTGGCCGATTCGACCACATCCTCTTCCGGAAACTTGCCTGAGGTAATATCAAGGGTGTGATGGGTCACGAGATCCTTTTCCGGCCAGTCACCTTCATTCCGGGCAAAATGTTCCACCTGGTGTCCTCCGGAAGTTAACTGATTTACGATCGATAATCCTATCCCGCTGCTTCCACCGATAACAATATACTTTTTACTTTCCATGGTTGATTTTTTTGAATACTAAACATATGGATGTAAATTTTGTTTATTCTGTATGATAGAGTTCAGTACACATTCGGGAGTTCGCACGCTACAGGTATCCCAGAAATTACCCATAGAGCTGGAGAAAGCATGGGAGTTCCTTTCCACCCCCGGCAACCTGGCAAAGATCACCCCTTCTCATATGGGGTTTGAAATCACTTCAGCACTTTCCGGGGGAAAAATGTATCCGGGCCAAATCATCACCTACAAGGTATATCCCTTTAAGGGTGTCTCTACCAATTGGGTGACTGAGATCACACATGTAAGGGAAGGAAAATATTTTGTGGATGAACAGCGATCGGGACCTTATTCCATGTGGCACCATGAGCATTGGCTCAGGGAAATAAAAGGTGGTGTGGAGATGCGGGATAAAGTAAGTTACAAACTACCTTTCGGCCTGCTCGGGCGATTTTTGGAAAAAATGATCGTGCGGAAACAACTTAAAAAGATCTTCAGCTACCGCCACGAGAAGCTGATCGAATTTTTTGGTCAATATCCTGAAAACCATGAGCAGCCGGAAAAAAACACTGCGCCTCATACTGGGTGACCAGTTGAATATCCGTCATAACTGGTACGGTATAAAATCGGACGATATCGTCTATGTGATGCTGGAGATGCGGCAAGAGACGGATTACGTAAAGCACCATATCCAAAAGATCATTGGCTTTTTCCTCGCCATGCGCGCTTTTGCCGAAAAGCTAAAAGAAAAGGGACACCGGGTGATCTATTGGACAATAGGGGACGAAAATAATGAACAGGACCTGGTAAAAAATCTGAAAAAACTCATCCATGAAAATAAAATTGAGTGTTTTGAATACCAGTTACCCGATGAATACCGTCTCGACCGGCAATTGAAACAGTTCTGTAAGGCTCTTACGATCGTTTCCTCTGCCACCGATACGGAACATTTCCTGACCGGGCGCCACGACCTTGCCCATTTTTTCGAGGGCAAAAAACAATACCTCATGGAGAATTTTTACCGCCATATGCGCAAAAAATACGATGTGCTGATGGATGGAGATGACCCCATGGGGATGAAATGGAATTACGATAAAGAGAACCGGAGAAAACTGCCTGATGAGGTGAAGATCCCGGAGCCTAAAACTTTTGACAGGGAGATTGAAGACATTAAAAAGGAAATTGAAGAGGCGGATGTCAACTACATCGGCAGAGTGGATACCAGGAACTTTACCTGGCCGGTTACCAGATCGGAAGTATTGAGACTATTCCGGCATTTTCTGAAATATTGTCTGGCTGACTTTGGCAGGTACCAGGATGCCCTGACTGAAAGATCCTGGACTGTTTTTCATTCCCGGTTGTCATTCGGCCTGAATACCAAACTGGTATCCCCATTAGAGATCATCCGCAACACGGAGGATTACTGGAAAGAGCATAAAAAGGATGTCTCCCTGGCCCAGGTGGAAGGTTTTATCCGCCAGATCCTGGGATGGCGTGAGTTTATGCGGGGTGTGTACTGGGCCCATATGCCGGATTATGCACACAAGAATTATTTTAACCATCAGCGGAAACTCCCCCAATGGTACTGGACCGGTAAGACCAGTATGAAGTGCCTTTCGCATGCGATTAACCAGTCACTCAACCATGCCTATGCCCATCATATTCAGCGCCTGATGGTGACCGGTAACTTTGGTCTGATCGCCGGCGTGGATCCCAATGAAATGGATGACTGGTACCTTGGTGTGTACATCGATGCTATAGAATGGGTGGAGATCACCAACACCAGGGGCATGAGTCAGTTTGCCGATGGGGGGATTGTCGGCACGAAACCGTATGCCACATCGGCAAATTATATTCATAAGATGGGACATTATTGCGGGGACTGTCATTACAAGCATCACCTGAAGACCGGTGAGAAAGCCTGCCCGTTCAACAGCCTGTACTGGAATTTTTATCATCGTAACCGGAACAGGCTCGAAGACAACCCGCGGATCGGAATGATGTACCGCACCTGGGACAGGATGGACCCGGAAAAACAGAAAGAAATACTGGCACAGGCCGATTATTACCTGGATCATCTGGATGATTTATAATCTAAGGAGGCTTGCAGGTTTACGGGAGAACACTGGTCACAGAAAGTTTACCGGCCCACACAATTCTCAATGATCTTTTACTCAGTATCAGGATCGCAGGTCTTCGGGCCGGATTATTTTTGGAAATAATTATAATTAAATTTGGATGTAAAAAATCTTTCAACGTCCTAATAACATGAAAACACAAACTATCAACTTTTTTCTCCCTGGCTTACTTTTTTCAATGATCCTCTTTAATTCATGCACTAAACCCGTCGGAGATAATCATCAAACGGAATATGAAAATAAGCCCGCATATATTTCATATCTTGATTCTCTTGAAGGAAAAGGGGCTTTATCCGGTCATTTCATACGGTGGAACTACAATGCTTCGCTGGAAGAGATCAGGGCCATCCATGATTCCTCCGGCCAGTGGGTAAGCATGCTGGGTGCCGATTATTACGGTAACTTCCAGGATTCGGTCCCCGCCCCTCCCTGTGATTATGCCCTCACCAATGAAGTGTTGAAAAAATACCTCACGCCACAGGGAATAGTGAATCTTTCCGTTCATGTCAATAACCCGCAAACCTTGGGAAGCGCCTGGGATAATACCATTGATTTCGATTCGCTTTTTGTGGAAGATAGCCGGGTTCAACAGATTTTTTTAAACGAGCTTGAATGCATAAGTGAAGGACTTAGGGATCTTTCGAATGCCAATGTGAATATCATGTTCCGGCCTTTTCATGAGATGAATGGCGGCTGGTTCTGGTGGGGCGACCACAAAGAACAATTTGTTGAACTATGGCATATGACCTATGAATTTATGGTACAGGAAAAAGGACTTACCGGTCTTTTATGGTGCTATTCACCGGATGCCGGCCAGCCGGGGTATATGGATTATTACCCGGGAGATGAATATGTGGATATCGTGGGTCTTGATGCCTATACGCCCGATCTGCCTGAAAAAGCCAAAGAAGGTTATAAAACACTGATCAAGTTGAACAAACCGTTTGGATTTACCGAATACGGCTGCGTGAGCGGCAATCCCGATCAAAAGGAAATCTTTGATTTCAGCGTGATGGCCGAATGGCTGAAGGAGGATTTCCCAAAAGCCGTATTTTTCCTTTCCTGGCGCGATCACTGGGGCATGGCACGGAATACCGGGATAAATAAACTGCTGAATCACCCGCATATTATAAACCGTCAAACTGATTTCAAGGAGTAGAACCTGATATGTTCATCAGACCGTGTCAAATAAGCCTCTTCCAGCGGAATGATTTACCTATACTGCTTGGTAGAGACAATGCGATCTAATGCACCCCTTCCATGACGTTTCGAAATTCAGCTGATTTTATATTTTTAAAAAAAATTCACCCGGAAATTTGACATTCTCTTTTCCTTTATTGTAATATTGCAATAAACAAATGCTAATCGGGGGGCTTTTCATTAACGTATGAAAGTCCCTCACCAGGACATATGGGAATCACACGGTCCGACATACATACCGAAGAACTCAACCAGGCCGCTCTGCTGGCAAAAGCCTTTGCACATCCGGCACGGTTGAAGATCATCAAACACCTGATCGATACGAAGACCTGCATTGTGAATGACCTGGTGAGTGTGATCGGATTGTCACAACCTACCATCTCCCAGCACCTGAAAGAATTAAAATCGATCGGGATCATAAAAGGTGAGACCGAAGGACCAAGGGTATGTTACTGCATCAACGATGGGGTATGGAATGAAGCAAAAGGAGTTTTCCGGGAATTATTTGATTCATATCCCGCTGATAAGGAATGCTGTTAAAAAAATTTGAATTATGTAATCGCAATATAGCAATATAACTATTTATTTATATGAAAACGTCAGAAGAATTAAAGCAAATCGTAAGGGAAAAATACAGCGGGATCGTCGAAAGATCAGCCACGGAAAAAAAATCATGTGGCTGCTGTGAACCGGATGAAAAAGATTATACCGTGTTTTCAGAAGATTATGAAAGACTTGAAGGCTACAATCCGGATGCTGACCTTCAGCTCGGTTGCGGACTCCCTACCCAATATGCCAGGATCGATAAGGGAAACACTGTAGTCGACCTCGGGTCGGGAGCCGGCAACGACTGTTTTGTGGCCAGAGCAATTACGGGTGATAAAGGCCGCGTAATAGGCCTGGATTTTACTGAAAAAATGGTAAAAAAGGCCCGGTCAAATGCAGAAAAATTTGGATATACTAATGTGGAATTTGTGCTGGGGGAAATTGAGAATATTCCCATTGACGATGAAACGGCCGATGTGGTGGTCAGCAATTGCGTGATGAACCTGGTGCCCGGCAAGAAAAAGGCGTTTGAGGAAACTTACCGTATCCTTAAAAAAGGCGGGCATTTCAGCATTTCGGATATCGTGCTGGAAGGCGAGCTGCCCCAGAGACTCAGGGATGAGGCAGCCCTGTACGCAGGCTGCGTATCAGGCGCTATACAAATGAGTGATTATCTATCCATCATTGAAAATTCGGGCTTTCGCAATATACAGGTTCAAAAAAAGAAAGAAATCGACCTGTCTGAAGAAGTATATCTTAAATATCTCAACACCGGGGAATGGGAAAAATATAAAAAATCAGGATCCGGCATCTTCAGTATAACGGTCTATGCTGAAAAATAATTGGCGAACAGGGATAATTTTATCATGAAACAGAAATTATTATTCCCCCGGCTTGAAAATTATATCCGGAGTGTTATCAATGTGGGAGTTACTGATCTCATACCGGTTAATCCCATTGGTGTACATCAAAAGGAGATTGAATCGACCCATAAAACTACGTTGCCGGCATTATTCGAAAAGATCAGTCCGGTAGCAGTTTAACGATTTACAACAAACCGAAAAAGCCGGACCTGATGGTATATGATCATTTTTCGGGCAGGGTTAAAGCGTATGTTCTGCCGATATTCAGGAACTCATTCAACTTCCGGTCATTTGAAAACAGGTGTTGTTCGACCATCAGCCAGCCCTTCATGGGTCTGCCGGTGATATCGAAAACCCGGACCTGATTGAGCTTTAGCAATTCCTCCGCTTTTTCTGGCGATGTTCTTAGTATCAGGAAATCTTTGTGAATCCCGAAACACATATTTCCGTTCAACAGGTACCCCAAACCTCCAAACATTTTCTTTTTGGTGATCCGGTCAAGGTTAAACGCATAATTATCGATGCGATTCTCCAGTTCGCTATTGTAGGCCATGATGATAAACTTAAATCCGGCTCAATATACGATAAATAATTCCCTGATGGAAATATTTGAGGATTCGTATCAGAACCGTCGCACCTGGGCGGAGGCGCAGGAATTCCCCGGTTGGAGATCCGGTCTTCCATTGGGGATTGTCATGGTCCGTTTGGGGGCCTCGCAATGAGGCAACTGAGCGAAACCGTACTCCGAGGCGAATGAAGGATATGAAGTAATTAGTAAGAATTGTCATGAATTGAACATTGAACTTTTCCGCGATGGATCTTGTTTTAATTACATATAAAATCAGCGCTATTTTTAGTTATATAAAAACTTGTATTAAAATTAAACCCGAAATCCGCCAACTATTATGACAAACCCCTTTCATCTTGCTTTTCCTGTAAAGGATATCAATAAGACAAAAGATTTTTATGTGCATATCCTGGGCGCATCGGTAACTCAATCAACCGAAAAGTGGCTTAATCTGAATTTTTACGGTAATCAGCTTTCTATTCATCAGCATCCCCTAATGAAACCCGATGTTAAAAAAATTGTGGTGGAGGAAACCGAAGTCCCCTTGAATCATTTTGGAGTATTATTAAAAAAGAAGGATTGGGAAAAGCTGGCAGAAAAATTACTGAATGCAGGTATTGATTTTTTAATTCCTCCCAGAACAAAACACGAAACCCAGATGTGTGAACATAAGGTTATGTTTATAAAGGATCCGAGCGGGAACGGTATTGAATTTAAATGCTATACGGATCCAAAACATGCTTTCGACCATTAGACTGCATTCCGAAAATACTTAAATAATCTCCTCCCGACTATCCGTTGATACGATCTCGCCCGTTTTGATCATGCTTCGCATGAATGAAGGTCTGTAATCAATAACCATTAACCTGAAATTCCCTGGCTGCCGGGATATCCCACAGCAACCCTATAAAGACTGTATCAATAAGGAAAATATATCTTCTTTATGTAATAGATGTCATGATCCTCTCCGGACTTAATACCGTAATACAAATAAAAATTTTCATGCCAGGACCTGAAACCCGAAAGATCATTATAGTAATCATCCGATGTTTCCCCACCATTCAGGATCTCGATCATGGAATAAGTGAACCTCTTTGCCACCCCTTCCTGTTTATCGATAATTTTTCCTGCCAACACATTCCTGTTAAAATAATAGATCCTCATCCCTTCTTCGTTTCGGTTAAAGTAAAGGTTTTTCCTGAATTCTTCCGAAGTGATCTGCTGCATGACCAGTCCATCCACACGGGTAATTTCAAGATCATCATTGAAACCGATTATCAGTGAAAAGGGATAATAAAATTTCTCCGTTCGTTTGATCAGTGATGAGGACCGGTCTTCTACCTTATAAGCTTCGATAAGGGCCAGATTGGTATCGCCATATTCACTCATTCCGGACACATACCATTTGAATTTTCCCGGATCGATCGGAGGAGGAGCACCATCAGGGTTTTCCCGGTGCAAACTATCCCTCAGGAAGAAAAGTTCATCGAAAGTATAATAGGTCTCATTACGTTCACCATCAATATGAATACTGCCAAGGAATATTCCCTCCGGATCAGAAGATCTCCTGTGCTGGTACACACCTGATACCATTCTCATATTATGATTAGCGATCATCCCGCAGGCATGAACAAATTCATAATCTTCCCTTGGATCGATCCGTTCATCTTCAATAGGTTGTCCAAAATCGTCGTACGATCGAACATTGACAGCAAACTGCCGGTTTTCATTCCTGTAGCCTGAGACCACTGTAAAGAGTTTATTCTCTTCATCTATACTCACATCATACACCGATAAATTTTTACTGTAAAACCCGGGTAGTATGACCGGCCTTTCATTGATCAGATTATAAAAAACAAAGGATGGTCTCGACCTTTCCTTACCCCCAATGATCAGGGTTTTGTTGAATATAGAAAAGTAGGAAACCTCATTAGGAAAAAAAGTCTTGATCTCAATTTCATTGACCTTATTGGTTTCGAGCTCAATCTGGTAGATGGTTAATTGGCGTTTAAAGTTTTTTGATCCGCCGAAAAGGATATACGCCATGCCACCGGAATACGTACTCCCCATCACATCATTTATGTACGGAGTCCTGATCAACGAGGTCCAATGCAGATCGAAATCAGTGTCATAGAATAAAAGTTCCCATAATACTTCATCGGTCTTTTTTTCCTCCATGATCTGACGATACATCAAAACGCCTTCATCCCCAAGTGGAATGGCGCTATAGGGCATTTCCGGATACTCCAGAATTTCTTCCATGCCATGCACAACTTCCGGCTGGGCCAGGAGATAAAAGCCGTTAATCAGAAAAATAATGAGGCATATTCCCGTGCGCATACTAGAACCAACCTTTCCTTAAAGATCATTCCATCGCTGGGTTCCATTCGACAACCAGATTGCCGAACGGGAAAGAATTTCCTGGAATTCCATTGCCGAAAATGATACGCTATCATGTCCGAGGACGGTCTGAAAGACCCTGGATTTTTCTCCAGTCGGAGAATCAAGTTCATAAACCCAGGCCAGAGGCTCTTCCTTTCCCGTATCCTTCGACCGGGCAGTCAACAGTACATTAACCGGATCATTACCTGCCTGATTATAATACAATTCATCCGTTATCTCAAATGACTGTATCCCATCGGTCAACTGGTGAACGGTATCTGTCACCTGCACCTGGAAAGATCCATGTTGATCATGAGCACTTCCTGCGGTATGGTCCCATACTCTGCGACAAAACCTTCTGAATTCCGGCCAGTCTGAGGCTTCCGCACCAGGCAGTGAGAAGTGAAAGGCCCCATTGGCAAAATGGATAAACATGAGGCTGCCACCATCATCCACATAATCGACCAGTGCCCTTTTTGATCCATCCCATAAGGGATCGGGATCTTCCCAGTTGGCATAATTAAAAGCCAGGAAATCATAATCCCTGAGATCGTATTGATAAAGATCGTTGATGTTTGTAGACACATCCACGTGCACTTCACCGTTCTTTTCGAGTGCCACCTTCAACGCGGCAGAATTCTTTTCCCAGTCATGTGCCGGATGATCGTTTCCGGTCAATAGCAGCCCATGGAATTTTCTGCCGTATAGGCGCTGATGAACCTCCCTGTGGGAGTAAAAGGGAACTTCGATTCCCTTTGCGGGGACCTCCAGACCGCAGGTCCAGGTGATGGCATTCAAGAGCAGCTTCCGGTAATTGTCATCTTTCCAGTTGGCGTAAAGATGGCCCAACGTCGTGCCAAACCCCCGGCCGCCATCATTCCTGTTGATGACCCAGGCCACTACATTCCCCCATTTCCGGTCACTTCCAAGTTCGGGTACGTTAACTATGGAGGTAAGGCGGGTATCATCCTTCCTGAAACGCATATCGAAATAATATTCCTCGTATATTTTAAAAGGATCAACGCCGTTCAGAACAGGGTGATCCACATCCGGTAATTCCACCTCCACATCAAGGAATTTAATATCCGAGTACCATTCCCTTTCGCCCTGCTCATTCTGCCAGTCAAAATACCCTCCGGTCCATTCGAGTATATCTTCTCCATATTTGTCCGGAGCAAAGGTCGAGTAATGAAAGGTCATGAAGTTACATCCCTGTTCTTTCAATTCCCTGAATACCTGCATCCTTTCTTCTGTCATAAAAGGAACCCCCAGGCCATTCGGACCGTCACGACCGTCACTGATGGTAAGCACCAGGTCGGCCCCTTCAAAAGCCTCTTCATCCAAAGGCCAGCCGTTATAGTGTATTTCAGTTAAAAGTTTATCCTTACTAATGGCACCATCCAGCATAACCTTGATTAACCGGGCATTTTTTATATACTCGTGCATGGTAGCAGGATGACTTTTTTCCCCGGCCAGGATAATCAGCTTTTTGGGTGCTGAACTTTCAGGATCAGGACTGCATCGTTTAAAAAGTAGTATAATCGCAAATATTATCATTAAAGATAAAAACCTCTTCATAATTATCCGGCTTTAGTGTAGATCAAAGCATTCCAGATATCCATGTACACCCCCGGATGCGGATTTTTTATTACCATCCGTAAGGTATGTGGTCCCGATTCCAATTCGTATTGAAAAAAGAGCTCAAGATTCCGTTTGATAAACTTCAAGGGCTGTGGTTGACTTTTTATCAATTCACCATCGATATACACACCGGTTTCCAAAGCAAAGTCATTTAACGTTTCTTCATCGGTCTCGAGTGCATACTTCTCCGGGAACTTTAAATTGCCCACCTTTCCTCTAAGTACGATCCCAACCCCTTCAAAATCCAGACTGAACTCCTGCGGATCTTCAGAAGTGATCATTTTTTCGATTGCGCGGTCTTCAGCTATCTGATATCCCGGAAAGTTTTGTTCCAGGGGTACGGATACTGCTTCCTGAGTTTTGATGCGTACTGCTTCATCGAACGACACGCCACCATTCATCTCGATCATTTGTATGGCATGCTTAAAACTCAGTTCATACGCCTTATTTAGTGAAATGGTGGTGTATTTGAAATCTATATCTTCCACACGATCAAGCCCTTCCGACCATTTATGAGGAATGGCATCATATCCGATCATTGTCCCCAATATGCCGGCAGCAGTGGCGGGATTGCAATCGGAATCCTGTCCGCAACGGGTAGCGATCTCCATGGTTTTTTCAATATCTCCGCCTCCATAAAGCAACCCGATCAATACGTAGGCCGAATTGATGGTAGCATCGATATTGAAAGCAGCATTTACTCCATCCGGGCAGCCGATATCACGATTCCATTTTTCTTCTACAAGTTCCCAGTTTTTTTTCCAGTCTGTGGGATATTGATGGTACCAATCGATCACATCACTCATGCATTGATAGTAGGTACTTACCCGGGGTATGACTGACAATGATTTAACCGCTATTTCCTCGACATCGTCCATGATATAAGCATTGCTATACATGGCGGCCACATAAACCCCTCCATAATAACCATCTCCGGAATTCATGATATGGCCCACCTTGTCACATATTTCTGCAGCCGTATTGGGCATTCCGGGAGCCATAATGCCGGCAAAATCAGCTTCGATCTGAAAATCTATATCATCGGCATGGGGATTGTTCAACCAATGACCGGATTCAGGCGGCATGATCCCGTTCAGGATATTATATCTGCCCTGCTGGTTGGCATGCCACAGCCAGTATTCCGCATTGGCATATTTTTCCCCAAAGGAGGAAGCGGGAGCATCCATTCCTTCCTGCTCGAAGACTTCCACAAAAGTGAGATCCATGTAAATATCGTCGTAGAGGCCCGGAATTCGTGTCATCCAGTGATACATCATGGTATCCGACCAGTGCAAAGCCACCGAATCCGGGATGATCCTTTCGTTATACCTGAACTCCGTAGGCCCGCCATAGGTAACGCCAATGGTCTGCAGGGCCCAGGCTCCCTTGATCTTGTTTTGAAGTTCATTGAGAGACATCGTGACATAACCTTCCTCCTCCCCCGCCGGTCCGCAGGCTACAGCAAGGATCACAAAAAATAAAATAAATTTAATTTTTTCCATAATCTTTCAATTTATTGTAAAGTCGTTAAGATACAAAAAAATTTCAGCCGCATGCCGGATACAAGGTGCTGTAAATACAGGAAACGCAATTGATGCTTCTCACTCATGTGGCATCCCGTTAAAATAATCAGGAAGGAAAAGATTATAAGCAATCGATTCACAGGGAATACGCGAAAATATGCGTTAAAATTAGATCAATTGCTATCCTGATCCCCGGCCCCGGAGGTCTTATCTTCAGTTTCCTGTCCGTTGGTGGCCGATGCCTCCTGCGGAGGACTGATCCGGGAGTGTTTGTACATCCACCATCCCATTATCGGGAGAAATACAATGGAAAAAATTAAAATTCCGGATGAAAGCAAAAGAGCATATCCGGGTAATCCCACTGCATTGAGCAGGTTGGCGATCAATACAAATAAAAGAGCAAGACTTCCGGTATACATTAAAATTGATTTGGTTCTCAGGGCACCGGACACAAGGACCAGCATCAATAAGGCAAATCCGAAAATGCGCATCATTTTTGCGCCGTCCCATACCATTACCGAAAAAAGGTAGCTCATGGAAAGGAGCATCAGTGAAAACGTACCGGCGATAAAAAGAAATTTTCTCATGACCTATGTTTAAAGTTATCAGGTAAAATAATTTTACGGGATATCAATTTAAACACAAATTCCGGATTATTGCTATGGAATTTCAAGTAATTTTTGAAATTTGTCTGTGAAAATGATCATTCAAACCGTTAAATTATGAAAGCCAGACCTTATCTAATACTTTTTTTAATTACAGGTTGGGTTCTGCTGTTTGCAGGTTGCCGGCAACAGGATATAAAGGAACCGGTCATACTCCCCGACCAGGGAAACGGAGGTATTACCCTCCCTGAGAATTTCGGGGCTTTAATCGTGGCCGATACACTGGGAAGGGGAAGGCATCTTGCCGTCAGCCACAACGGTGATATATATATTCACCTGATCAAGCTTAACAGGGATGATAAAGGTATTATAGCATTGCGCGACACGAATGATGACGGTAAGGCAGACCGGATGGAGGGATATTCCAATATATCCGGCACGGGAGTAAGATTGCATAATGGTTTTTTATATTTTTCATCCAGGACTGAAGTCTACAGAGCAAAGTTGCCCGAAGGTTCGTTACTGCCCGAAGGGCGGATCGACACGTTGGCCCACATGGTGGATGGTACCGGTCATATGGAAAAAACCTTTACCTTCGACCGGAAAGGTAACCTGTATGTAAATATCGGTTCGGCTTCCAATGCCTGTCAGGAGGAGCCGCGCTCAAAGGGTTCCCCGGGCATTGATCCCTGCATTGAACTGGAGACCCGGGCGGGTATATGGAAATTTTCCGAAGATGAATTACACCAACAGCAAACACCGGATAAACGGTATACCACCGGTATCCGGAATGCGGTAGCGCTTCAATGGAATTTTGATGTAAATAAACTGTTCGCGCTTCAACACGGCCGTGACGACCTGCACCGGTTCTGGCCCGGGCATTTTTCTGAAGAACAGAACCTGGAGCTGCCTGCCGAGGAATTTATCGATATAGAAGAAGGGGATGACTTCGGCTGGCCTTATTGCTATTATGATCAGTTCAAGCAACAGAGGCTGCTGAATCCGGAATATGGAGGAGACGGTGAAATTGCCGGCCGGTGCGAGGATGCCAAAGACCCCCTGCTCGGTTTTCCGGGCCACTGGGCTCCCAACGACCTGATCTTCTATCAGGGTGATATGTTCCCGGAAAGATATAAAAAAGGTGCTTTTATTGCCTTTCACGGCTCATGGAACCGACTGGGATCGACCCAGGAGGGTTTCAAGGTGGTATTTGTGCCTATGGAAAACGGGAAACCTTCGGGTGACTGGGAAGTATTTGCCGATGGGTTTGCAGGTCCCGGGCCGGTGGAAAGTTCGGGAGATGCCAAATTCAGGCCTTGTGGCCTTGCTGAAGGACCTGACGGATCGTTGTATATCGTCGATTCACAGGTCGGCCGGGTATGGCGGGTCATGTATTATGACGAGGGGATACCCGGCTATAACCAGGTAGCTGTAGCCCGCGCCCAGGATCAGGATAAGGAAGCTGAGATCGTGGATGAAGATATGCTTGCCGGTAAGGAAGTATACGACGCTTACTGTATGGCTTGCCATATGACAAACGGAAAGGGGGCACCCGGGATGAACCCTCCCCTGGTGGATACCGAATGGGTGCTTGGGGACAAGGAACGTCTGATCAAGGTGATTTTGAACGGATTAAGTGATCCTGTCGAGATCAAAGGTGAGATCTATCAGAATATTATGGCACCTCATGCATTTCTTACGGATCAGCAGATCGCGGATGTACTGACCTACATACGCAACAGCTGGGGTAATAAGGCCAGTGAAGTGACCGCCGAAGAGGTAGCCAGCGTGAGGGCAGAGAATCAATGAGGAAGGTTATCTTATCTGTCAGGAACGCCATTACCAGGAGCCGGTGCTGAAGGATCGGCTCCGCGGGAATCTCCCATCAGGAACGTCATTCAGAGACCCGGTCACAACGGGTCGCAGGAATCTCCTATCAGGAACGTCATTCAGAGACCCGTCACAACGGGTCGCAGGAATCTCCTTGTGGGGG
>CAZIXF010000009.1:0-104809 GCA_964543195.1 uncultured Roseivirgaceae bacterium | reverse complement strand
TTTAAATAGTAAAAACTGTTTATTTTGAGAATGGTTTATGAATAATCGGGGTTAAAAGTATTTTAAAGTTTGAAAGGGCGCTAAAAAAAGGACCCCGCGATAATCGACCGCAGGGTCTAACCAAAACATTAAAACTAAAACCTATCAACCATGAATTATCTAATATATTAAAGGATAATTGAGCCGTAATAGTTCCTGTCAGGACCGTTTTTTTTCGATTTTTTTAAAAAATTTATCATGGAAAAAATCCGGATAGAGTTTCCCCCCCTTATATTTTAGCTTGCTTCATCTCAATAAAAATCCCCTATTTAATTGCTCTCTTTATTTATTATTAGTATACTACTGTAACTTTCACATTAAATAGTGGTAATGGTTATGGTAAATGCTAAACATCAATTTGAATATTTTTATGAACCACTTTCAAAAAGTGTTTTTTGTCTGAAATGCAGACTCAAATAGCCACTGATCCATCCATATGGCCCCTGTTGATCTATGCCGGCCTGGCCGTAGCCATTACGGCAGGCATGTTGCTGATCTCCAATTTTCTGGGTCAGCGGCATAGTGAAAAGGCCACTGTCCAAATGTATGAATCCGGGATAGAGGTAACCGGTGATGCGCGTCTGCGGTTTCCTGTGAAATATTATATTATCGCCATGTTCTTCGTCATTTTTGACCTGGAAGCCGCATTCATCATTATCTATGCGGTCACATTTAAACAGACCGGATGGATAGGGTATTGGGGCATTGTGGTTTTCATAACCATCCTTCTGGCCGTGTTGATCTATGAATGGCGTACAGGGGCCCTGGATTTTGGCCCGAAAGGGAAAAAAATTTTAAAAGCATATCATAAATTAAAGGATAAGAAAAAATGATCCTGTGAACTGGTGGCTTACAAATACTAAGGATAGCAGCAATGTGATCTCAGGGAACAGTAATATAACCGAAACCCTGCAGAAGAGTATTGTGCTGAGTCGACTGGAAGACCTGGTCGCCTGGGGTCGCAAAAATTCGATGTGGCCCTTTAACTTCGGTTTATCCTGTTGCTATGTGGAAATGGCTACGAGCCTGACCAGTAAGTATGACATATCGCGGTTCGGCGCTGAAGTGATCAGGGGCACGCCACGTGAAGCGGATGTGATGATCATTGCCGGAACGGTGTTCCTGAAAATGGCACCGATCATTAAACGGTTATACCAGCAGATGATGGAACCCCGGTGGGTTATATCCATGGGATCCTGCGCCAACTCCGGCGGGATGTATGATATCTACAGTGTGGTTCAGGGGGTGGATAAGTTCATGCCGGTGGATGTATATGTGCCGGGCTGTCCGCCCCGCCCCGATGCCTTTATGGAAGGCTTGTTAATGCTGAGGGAATCGGTTGGAAAAGAAAAACGACCACTGAGCTGGTATATCGGTCCCCAGGGTGTGGTAAAACCGGATATGGAAGCCGGAAAGGAATTAAAAAGGAACGAAAGAATAAAAATGGGTCAGATCAAATCGCCCGATGAAATATAATATGACCGGAATTATTTTAAACCATATTCCGGTCGAGGCATTGTTGTTTTTCAGTATCCGTTAAGAGATCCCGGATGTTTGCTGTTGTTGAGGAATTAGATAAAAAATTCGGTAAACCGGCTTTTGTGGAACAAACCACGAAGGATGACTTTCCGACCTTGTGGGTCAAACGGGAAAAGATCGTCGAATTATTGGATTTTTTAAAAAATAAAGCAGATAAACCTTACCGGATGCTGTATGACCTTACCGCCATCGATGAAAGAAACCGGGAGCATATTTCCGGTCAGCCCGCAAGTGATTTTACAGTGGTTTATCATCTTTTATCCTTTGACAGGAATGAGGATATCAGGATAAAAGTCGGACTGGAAGACAAGGATCTTAAACTCCCATCAATTACCGGTTTGTGGTCTTCTGCCAACTGGTATGAACGGGAAGCATATGATATGTTCAATATCCGGTTTGATGATCATCCACATCTGAGACGGATCCTCATGCCGGAGACCTGGGAGGGTTATCCCCTGCGGAAGGAACATCCGGCCAGGGCCACTGAAATCGGTCATTTTGAATTGCCAGATGACAAGTATGAGAAAGAAGAGGAAGCCCTGAAATTCAATCCCGAAAAATGGGGTATGAAACCGGCTTCTGATGAAGTGGATTTCATGTTTTTAAATCTGGGGCCGCAGCACCCGGGAACACATGGTGTGCTCCGGCTGGTGCTTCAGCTCGAAGGAGAGGAGATCGTGGACATCGTTCCGGATATAGGATTTCATCACCGGGGTGCTGAAAAAATGGCCGAACGGCAGTCCTGGCACACCTATATACCCTATACCGACCGTATCGATTACCTCGGGGGTGTGATCAATAATTATGCCTATGTGCTGGCTGTTGAAAAACTGGCCGGGATAGAGGTGCCTGACAGAGCCCGGGTGATCCGGATCATGCTGACTGAACTTTTCAGAATTGCCAGCCACCTGGTGTGGTACGGCACCTTTGCGCAGGATCTCGGACAGCTTTCACCCGTTTTCTACATGTTTACGGACAGGGAAAAGGTATTCAATATCATCGAAGCGGTGTGTGGCGACCGGATGCACCCCAACTGGTTCAGGATCGGAGGAGTTGCACAGGACCTGCCGAATGGATGGGAAGAACACATAAAGGATTTTCTAAAAATATTTCCCAAAAACCTGGATCAGTATGACAAACTTGTAATGAGAAACCGGACCTTTAAGGCAAGAACGGTCGGGATCGGGATATACAATACCGAGGAGGCGATCGAATGGGGTGTTACCGGCCCGGGGCTGAGAGCTACCGGAATGGAATGGGATTTCAGAAAAAAAAGACCTTATGGTGGCTATGACCAGTTCGATTTTGAAATACCGGTGGCTGCAAACGGTGATTGTTACGACCGGTCCCTGGTCCGAATCGAAGAAATGAGGCAAAGCATGAGGATCATCGGTCAATGCATGAATAATATGCCGGAAGGACCTGTGAAATCGGATCATCCCCTGACTACACCACCCAGAAAAGAAAAAACCATGAAAGATATTGAAACGCTGATCCATCATTTTCTGAATGTGAGCTGGGGCCCGGTAATACCTCCCGGTGAGGCCTTTTTCGGTATCGAGGCTTCAAAAGGGAACAACGGATATTATCTGATAAGTGACGGAAGTACAGTCTCTTACCGTACCAGGATCCGGACACCCTCTTTTCCTCATATCCAGATGGTACCCTATATATCGAAAGGATATACGGTAGCCGACCTGCTTTCTATACTGGGGAGTGTCGATTTTGTGCTGGCGGACGTGGACCGGTAACTTTAATTTAAGTTATGAACGCTAATAGTATAATAAAGAATACATGCTGAGCGAGGAAGAAAAAAAGGAAATAAACGAGGAACTTAAACAATTCCCTTACAAGCGCGCGGCGTGCATCGAAGCGCTCAAGGTGATCCAGCATCACCGGGGATGGATAAGTGACGAAAGCCTTGCAGACCTTGCTGCATTTTTCGACATGTCAGTCGAACAACTGGACAATGTGGCCACCTTTTACAATCTGTTGTTCAGAAAGCCGGTGGGCCGTCATGTCATTCTGATATGTGACAGTGTAAGCTGCTATATTATGGGATATGACAGGATTTTGAAGTATATTAAGGATAAGCTGGGAATTGGCTTGGGTGAAACCACGGATGATCAGCGGTTTACCCTACTGCCCATTCCCTGCCTGGGAACCTGTGATCATGCACCGGCCCTGATGATCGATGAAGACCTTTACCGGGACCTGACTATTGAAAAAATGGATGATATCTTATCGAAATATGAATAGATAAAAGTGGAAAAACCTTTGACCGAACATATTATCCCTGACAAAGAACCATTGGATCTGAATGCTTATGAGAAGACGGGAGGATATTCCGTTCTTGAAAAGATATTTGCCATGGATCCTGAAGAAGTGACGGAGATCGTAAAAGATTCGAACCTCAAAGGAAGAGGAGGCGCAGGTTTCAATACGGGCATGAAATGGGGCTTTGTCCCCATGGGTGACAATGCACCCAAGACCAAATACCTGATCGCCAATGCCGATGAGATGGAACCCGGTACATTTAAAGACCGCCTTCTGCTGGAAGGCAACCCGCATCAGTTGATTGAAGGGATGATCATCAGTGCCTATGCCATCCAGGCCAATACAGGATATGTTTTTCTGCGCTGGGCCTATAAAAAAGCGGGTCATCTGATCAATAAGGCCCTAAAAGAAGCTTATGAGGCAGGGTATCTGGGTGAAAAGATCCTCGGCAGCAGTTATTCACTTGAAATCCATATCCATACCAGTGTAGGCCGATACATGTGTGGAGAGGAGACCGGCCTTTTGAATGCACTGGAAGGCAAAAGGGCTACCCCGCGTGATAAACCACCCTTCCCGCAGGCAAGCGGATTGTTTGGTAAGCCTACCATCGTCAACAACGTGGAAACACTTTGTTGTGTGCCGCATATCCTGAATAAAGGCGTACAGTGGTTTAAAGACCTCAGCCTGACCAGGGAAGGAGGCACCAAATTATACGGAGCCAGTGGGAGGGTAAATAAACCCGGCATCTGGGAGTTGCCGCTCGGCACCACGCTCAAAGAGATCCTTGAGGATCATGCTGGTGGAATGAAGGATGGATACCGATTCAGGGGAGCCCTTCCGGGAGGCGCTTCTACCGACTTCCTGGTCGAAGAACATATGGACCTCAACCTGGATTTCAAATCGGTAATGAATGCGGGTAGCCGCCTGGGTACGGGAACGATCATTGTGCTGGACGATAAAACCTGCCCGGTAGGGCTGGTTCATAACCTCGAGCATTTTTTTGCCCAGGAATCATGCGGCTGGTGCACTCCCTGCCGGGAAGGTCTGCCCTGGGTGGAAAAGATCCTCCTTTCGATCGAGGAGGGCAACGGCAGGATGGAAGATCTTGATCTTCTGGAATTTCACTCGAAGGCACTGGCTCCGGGTAATACCTTCTGTGCGTTGGCCCCGGGAGCGGTAGAACCGTTGCAAAGCGCATTGAAATATTTCCGTAACGATTTTGAAAGGCATATTGAGGAAAAAAAATGTCCCTGGGATTAAACTATGGCTAAATTATATATTGACGGAATAGTACATGAAGTAACAGAAGGAAAGAATATTCTTGAGGTCTGCCTTTCCCTGGGATATGACCTTCCTTATTTCTGCTGGCATCCGGCCCTCGGGTCGGTGGGAGCCTGCAGGCAATGTGCTGTTACGAAATATAAAGACGAAAAAGACGAAAAAGACGAAAAGGGTAAACTTACCATGGCTTGTATGGAACCGGTTACTGATGGGACAAGGATCTCCCTGATGGACCGGGAATCGCACCAGTTCCGGAAAAGCATTATCGAGTGGCTTATGATCAATCATCCTCATGATTGCCCGGTCTGTGATGAAGGGGGCGAATGCCATTTGCAGGATATGACGGTGATGGCCGGTCATACTTACAGGCGGTTCAACTTCAATAAAAGAACTTACCGGAACCAGTATCTCGGGCCTTTCATCAACCATGAGATGAACCGCTGTATCCAGTGCTACCGGTGTGTAAGGTTCTACAGGGATTATGCCGAAGGCGATGACCTGGACGTATTTGCCGCTCATGATCATGTCTATTTCGGCCGGCACAAGGATGGGGTGTTGCAGAATGAGTTCAGTGGCAACCTGATAGAGATATGCCCTACCGGCGTATTTACAGATAAAACCCTGAAACAACATTATACGAGAAAATGGGACCTTACGACGGCACCTTCCGTATGCTCGCATTGTGGTCTGGGCTGCAATACCATAGCCGGTGAACGGTACGGCAGCCTCAGAAGGATCCTGAGCCGCTTCAATCACGATGTGAACGGATATTTCCTATGCGACAGGGGCCGGTTTGGCTATGAATTTGTCAATCATCCCGACCGGCTGAAAAAAGGACGCTATACGGAAAATGGGAAGGAACCCAAAGAGATCACTACAGCCGATGCGATCGTCCAAAAAGTGGATGAATTGACTGCCTCTTCCGGCACGATAGCAGGCATCGGTTCTCCCAGGGCCTCTCTTGAATCCAATTATGCCCTTAAAAAGCTGGTGGGGGAATCCAATTTTTATGCAGGCATCAATGAAAAGGAATTCAGTCTGCTGGGTAAGGTCAGGGAAATTCTGACACAAGGGCCGGTCAAATCAGCCTCATTACATGAGATCCGGAAATCGGATGCAGCCCTCGTGCTCGGAGAAGACCTCACCCAAACGGCTCCAATGATGGCCCTGGCATTGAGGGAAACGGCAAGGAATAAGCCCATGAAAAAGGCAGCACAAATAAATATTCCATCATGGCATGATGCTGCAGTGAGAGAACTCATGCAAACAGATCGCGGACCGGTGTTTATTGCTTCCCCAACTCCCACCAAACTGGATGATATAGCCTCCGCCACCATCCGAGAGAATGCAGTCCGTATCGCCCGTATCGGATTTGCCATAGCCGCTTATATCGGTTCAGATGCTCCTTCAGCAGATATCAGTGAGGAAGAAAAACAAAAAGCTGAAAAGATCGCCTCTGATCTTCTTGCAGCCGAGCATCCGGTGATCATTACCGGGACCAGCCTGATGAATGAGGCCCTCCTTGAAGCAGCTGCCAATATTGCCCGGGCACTTTATAAAAAAGATAAAAATACCTCCATAGGGTTTGTAGTTCCCGAATGCAACAGCATGGGGTTGCGGATGATGAGCGAGCAATCAATAGAACAATATATTTCCGGTAATAAAAAAGCCGGCACTGTTATTATCCTGGAAAATGATCTGTATCGAAGGATCCCGTCAGAATCGGTTAAAAACCTGCTTACCGAAACCCCGAATGTGATCGTGATGGACCATCTGGATAATCCTGCGGCTAAAATGGCCAACCTGGTGATCCCGGTAGGTACCTTTGCGGAATCGGATGGCACCTTTGTGAATAATGAAGGCCGGGCACAACGGTTTTACCAGGTTTACAGACCAAAAGAACTGATAAAAGAAAGCTGGAGATGGCTGAGCCTTTTCCCGGTTTTCAAAAAGAATGCGGGGAATACCTTTGAAGTATTTGACGATTTTGTGAAGGCCCTTGCCTCATCGCAACCGGAGATGGCCCCTGTTAAAGACATAACTCCCTTGTCGGATTTCAGGAAAAACGGTCAGAAAGTGGCCCGGCAACCGGCCAGGTACAGTGGGCGTACGGCCATGAATGCGCATGAAGATGTAAATGAACCTGTACCGCCTCTGGATCCGGATTCACCCCTCACATGGTCGATGGAAGGATACCACGGAAAACCTCCTGCGGGACTCAATCCTTTTTACTGGTCGCCCGGATGGAATTCGGCACAGGCGATCAACAAATTCCAGATCGAAGTGGGCGGGCCGTTGCATGGCGGTGATCCGGGCATCCGTCTGCTGAAACCAAAGGGACAGAACGGGGCACCGTATTTTACCGGTATACCCGCAGAAGAAATGTTGAAAGATGACCAGGTCGCAGTAGAGCCGGCCTGGCATATTTTCGGTTCCGAAGAATTAAGCCGGAAGGCGGACGGAATTGCTGGACTTGTGCCCGGTGAATATATAGGTGTTAGCAGGGCAACTGCCGGCAGGCTGGGCCTGGATACCAAAGATAAAGCTTCAGTCACAATTGATGATGTCAATTATACGGTGGATCTGAAAATAATAGAGCATATGGCAGAAAACGTGATCATGGTGCCCCTGGGTATAGGAAGTTTTCCGGCTTTCATAAAAGACAAGAAGGCCAAGATTGAAAAAAGTTCACCATGAATGAAACACTGAAAATAGGCTTGATCATAGTGGGCGTACCGCTGGTGATGCTCAGTATTGCCGCCGGCCTGATCTGGCTGGAGCGAAGGTTACTGGGCCTCTGGCAGGACAGGTATGGGCCGAACAGGGTGGGGCCCCTCGGGGTATTCCAGGTGTTGGCCGACATGATCAAAATATTTTTCAAGGAAGACTGGGTTCCGCCTTTTGCGGATAAAAAGGTATTTATCGTGGCCCCGGCCATCGTAATGACTACCATACTGATGAGCTTTTCGATCATTCCTTTTGCACCCGGCATTATAGTTTCTGATATCAATATCGGCATACTGTTTTTCCTTGCCATGTCGTCGATGGGGGCATACAGCATTGTGCTCGCCGGGTGGGCGTCGAACAATAAATATTCACTGCTGGGTTCCCTGAGGGGCTCGGCACAGATGATGACCTATGAGGTGTTTATGGGTCTGTCGTTGATGGGCGTGGTCATGATGACCGGATCATTCAGATTAACGGATATCGTACATGCACAGCAGGAAATGTGGTTTGTGATCCCTCAATTTATTGGGTTCGTGATTTTCGTGGTTGCCGGCATAGCCGAAACGCACCGGCTGCCCTTCGATATTCCGGAAGCCGAAAGCGAACTGGTGGCAGGGTACCATTCGGAATATTCGGGGATGAAGTTCGGGATGTTCTTTGTGGCTGAATACCTGGGGATCATATTGGTATCGGCCCTGATCGCCACCTTGTTTTTCGGGGGCTGGCTGGGGCCTGCATTTCTTCCCCCGGTAGTCTGGTTTCTGATCAAAACGATGATCTTTGTGGTGTTTTTCATCCTATTGAGAGCCTCGCTGCCCCGGCCCAGGTATGATCAGCTTATGGAATACGGATGGAAAATATTGTTGCCTTTATCATTACTGAATATATTAATTACAGGAGCGGTGCTATTGTTAAATACAGGATAAAACGGAAAATATGATTTCACAATTAAGGAGTATTTGGATTGCGTTCAGTCACATGTTCAGGAAAAGAGAAACCTATGAATATCCTGAGGAAAAGGCGCCGTTGCCTGCACGCTGGCGGGGAAGGATCGTACTTACCCGGGATCCCGATATGGGAGAACGCTGTGTGGGATGCTATTTATGTGCGGTGGCCTGTCCCGTGGACTGTATATCTCTGCAGGCTGCAGAAGATGAAAACGGCCGCAGGTATCCCGAATTTTTCCGGATCAATTTTTCCAGATGCATATTCTGCGGATACTGTGAGGAAGCCTGTCCTACCTATGCGATCCAGTTGATACCTGATTATGAAATGAGTGAATACAAACGCCAGGACCTGGTATATGAAAAAGAAGATCTTCTCATCGACGGAGAAGGTAAATATCATGGATACAATTATTACAAGATAGCCGGGTTATCGATTGGAGGGAAGGATAAAGGAGAAGCTGAAAAAGAAAATAAACCCATCGATGTCCGCAGTTTATTACCCTAACAGAAAGGTCAGTTTATGAATATTCTCTTTTATATTACTGCAGCAGTTGCCGTGCTGGCCACTTTGATGGTCATCACCAGGCACCATGCCGTGCATGCCCTGTTATACCTGATCGTTTCATTTTTATCCGCGGCGTTGATATTTTACCTGGCAGGAGCTCCCTTTGTGGCAGCCCTCGAGGTGATCATCTATGCCGGAGCCATCATGGTGCTTTTCATTTTTGTGGTCATGATGCTTAATCTGGGATCGGCTACTGTGGACCAGGAAAAGAAATGGTTGTCTCCCCGGGTCTGGACCGGTCCCGGAATTCTTTCCATGATATTGTTTATCGAGTTTATGATAATCTTTTTTAACAGGAGTATGGATGTTTCAGGGTTGAACACGGTCGGAATTCGGGAAGTGGGCATGTCCCTTTTTACCGAATATTTACTGGGTGTTGAACTGGCTGGCTTTTTACTGATGGCCGGAATAATCGGCGCCTACCATCTTGGTAGTACCGGAAAACGGGTAATGCACCGTTATCTTGAACAAACTGAAGATAACTGAAAATGTCATTAGAAGCAGGGTTAATACTTTCAGGCATATTGTTCATCATCGGACTTACCGGTGTGATGATCCGCAGGAACGTGATCTTCATGCTTCTGTCGGTCGAGATCATGTTGAACGCTGCCGGGATGGCTTTCATCTTTGCAGGAAGCGCGTGGTCTGATGCCGGCGGTCAGGTGATGTTCATTTTTATACTGGCCGTGGCAGCGGCGGAAGTCGCCATCGGGCTTGCCCTGATCATATTGATCTACAGAAAATTCAAAACACTGGACATAGATAAAATAAGTTTCATGAAAGGATGACCATCCCGGATTATTAACATATAATTTAATGCTGAACCTGATACCTTATATTGTACTGTTCCCATTGCTTGGATTTTTGCTGCTGGTTCTTTTTAACCGGTATCTGAACCAGTCATTAATCCGGATCATCGGTGTAGGTTCGGTGGGCCTGTCGGCACTGCTTACTTTGATTGCCGGGATAGATTACCTGGGATCACCTGCTGAACCACAATCTGTTGAACTGGGGCTATGGTTTCAGGCGGGTGATCTTTCACCTTCCTTTACTTTTCTGTTGGATCCGCTGTCGCTGGTGTTCATATTTGTGGTCACTTTTGTCGGTTTTCTCATTCATCTTTATTCGGCTGAGTTCATGAAGGATGATGATGGATATGGCCGGTTTTTCGCTTATATGAACCTGTTTGTCGCTTCGATGCTGATCCTTGTGCTGGCGGACAACCTGGTGCTGCTTTATCTCGGATGGGAAGGGGTAGGACTTTGCAGTTTTCTTCTGATCGGTTTCTGGTATAAAGAGAAGGATAATATAAGGGCAGCAAAAAAAGCCTTTGTGGTAACCCGGGTGGGTGATACCGCCATGGCAATAGGTCTTTTTCTGCTTTTCAACCATTTCCAGACCCTGCACATCAGCGACATTATGACGCGGATCCCGGGCACCTGGGCTGCAGGATCGGATCTGGCTACCTGGGGAGCCATTCTCCTTCTGGGCGGCGCCATCGGTAAATCGGCCCAGTTACCCCTGCAGGTATGGTTGCCGGATGCCATGGCCGGTCCTTCACCGGTCAGTGCCCTGATCCATGCCGCCACGATGGTCACGGCGGGAGTTTACCTGATCGCACGCACCCACGTACTTTTTATACAGGCCCCCGATGTGATGCTTGCTGTGGCTGTTATCGGGGCACTTACCCTGCTGGTGGCCGGATTCAGCGCCCTGGCCCAGACGGATATTAAAAAAGTACTTGCCTACTCCACCATAAGCCAGATCGGATATATGTTCCTTGCACTGGGAGTAGGAGCCTGGTCGGCAGCCATATTCCATTTTATGGTCCATGCTTTTTTCAAGGCATTGTTATTCCTTGCGGCCGGAGCGGTCATAATGGCCCTGCATCACGAACACAATATGTTTAAAATGGGTGGTTTGCGTAATAAAATGCCGGTCACCTTCTGGACTTTCCTGGCAGGTGCTGCCTCGCTGGCTGCCCTGCCGCTGGTTACTGCCGGATTTTACAGTAAGGATACGATACTTTGGTTCACCCTGGCGAGTGAAAAGGGAAGCGCCCTTTTATGGCTGGCCGGCGTACTGGGCGCTCTCATCACCTCGGTCTATACCTTCCGGATGGTGTTCGTGACCTTTTATGGCAAACAGAAATTAGAAATAGAAACAAGACCGGGTTTGTCCGTCAAAATATCTCTCGTGATACTGGCCGTGCTTTCGCTGGTAGCCGGATTTATTGAAATGCCGCATAATCTAGCCCATGTGGATCTTTTTTCCGGTATTTTGAATCAGGTGTTGCCGGAAGTCAATGTCCGGATCCAGGATGTGAGCGTCGAATGGCTGTCACAGGGAATATCTGCTCTGCTGGTGTTAGCCGGGGTTTATCTGGCTTATCATTTTTATGTCAGGGATCCCGTACGTATGGAAAAGGTGGCTTTGCGATACGGTGGAGTTAAGAATTTTCTGCTTGAAGGATGGAAGTTTGACCGTCTTTATCATCTTACCCTGGTCCGTCCGCTTACATTTCTTTCCGAGGTGAACCGGAGGGATTTTATCGACAGGATCTATGAGCTGATGGCCGGTTCTACCAGATGGTGGCACGGCATGGTCAGTCGCACACAGACCGGCAATGTACGCTGGTATATCATGGGTGTAACCTTCGGAGTTGTATTAATCTTAGCCATTATGATCTTATTATGATTTTAGTACTATTTATCGGACTGTTAATGGCCGGAGGATTGATAGCCTGGATATCCTCCAGGTGGAGCAATCTTATGGCACAATGGATCTCCCTGGTGGTTTGTTCGGTTAACCTGGCGTTGATCCTGATCGTCTGGTTCGGTAGCTATCCCGGAATAGATCCCGGTTCCTATGGAAACTGGATCATCGAATTCAAGGTTCCATGGATACCCCGGTTCGGAGTAGAATTTTACCTGGCCCTTGACGGGCTCAGCATGTTAATGCTGGCGCTTACCTTTTTCCTGGGATGGGTATCGGTACTGGTATCCTGGAAGCAGATCAGGCAGAAGACAGGTTTTTATTATTTTAACCTGCTATGGATCCTGGCCGGGATCACCGGTGTATTTTTATCGATGGATCTGTTCCTGTTTTATTTTTTCTGGGAAGTGATGCTGATCCCCATGTATTTCCTGATCGGTATCTGGGGATACGAAAACCGGATATATGCAGCCTATAAATTTTTTATTTTTACCCAGGCCAGCGGATTGCTGATGTTCATTGCAATTATAGCGTTATATTTCATTCATGGTGCGCAGACCGGGATCTATACCTTTGATCTGACTGCCTTGATGGATACCTCACTCAGTTTGTATGCCGGCCTGTTCATTATGGGAGGATTTCTCATCGCGTTTCTTGTCAAATTACCTTCCATACCGTTCCATAACTGGCTTCCTGATGCCCATACGGAAGCCCCCACGGCGGGCAGCGTGATCCTGGCAGGATTATTATTAAAAACGGGTGCTTATGGTTTACTACGGTTTGTGTTGCCCCTTTTTCCGGTGGCAGCAGCAGAGATTGCACCCTGGATGATGTTTCTGGGAGCAATCACTGTTCTCTACGGTGCAAAACTCGCCTTTGCCCAAAATGACCTGAAACGCCTGGTGGCCTACACCAGTGTGAGTCATATGGGATTTGTCCTGCTTGGGATCTTTGCTTTCAATCAGATTGCGCTGCAGGGTGTTGTGATCCAGTTGATAGCCCATGGAATTAGTACCGGTGCTTTATTTATTATTGCAGGGGCTTTGCAGGAAAGGACCCACACAAGAGATATTCGCACCTATGGCGGGATGTGGTCAAAGGTACCCGTTATGGGTGCTATTGGCCTGACCTTTGCCATGGCATCCCTGGGACTACCAGGACTGGGGAATTTTGTGGCTGAATTTTTGATCCTGACTGGTTCTTATCAGTCGAATGTGTTTTTCACTGTGCTGGCAACCCTCGGATTGATTGCCGCAACATTGTATTCTCTCAAGATATTCCAGAAAGTTTTCCATGGTCCGGCTACCTCTGAGGCGGGATCACTTACGGATTTCAACCGGCGGGAAATGATCATTATGGGTTCTATGATCCTCGTTATCGTCTGGCTGGGCATCTTTCCTCAGCCGGCCCTGAGGACCAGCCTGCCCTCCATAGAGAAATTGGAGGATATTAAAAATTCCTCTTCAAGGGTGGAAGCCAGCCCGGATAAGCCAGTGCAGCAGGATGGCATACCGGCAGGGGATGAATTCTTCTTAAAAACCTTAGAAAAGCAGGACAATGAATAATATTCTCCAACTATATCCACTTCTGATACTTGCCGCCGCCAGTATAGTGGTACTGCTGGCAATTACGCTGTACAGGAATCATCTCCTTACTTTTCTGCTTACCTGCCTGGCTTATGTCATTGCCCTCTTTTCCATATCCCTGATCAGCAACGCAGGGACGGTAACAGGCGATCTATTCGTTGTGAATCAATCCGGCGTGTTTTTTATAACCCTGATCCTGTTATCGGGCCTGATCGTTATAGTGATCGCCTGGTCCTATTTGAAAGAAGTCAGAGAACGCAGGGAAGAATATTATGTAATATTGATCCTTGGAACGCTTGGTGGTTCGGTACTCGTATTGGCCGATCATTTTATTTCTTTTTTCCTCGGACTGGAACTCCTGAGCATTTCTCTGTATATCCTGATCGGTTTTACCCGTGAACGCCAAAATTCCATTGAAGCAGGAATTAAATATCTCCTGCTTGCCGGTGTGTCCTCAGCCATCCTTCTGATGGGGATGGCCCTCATCTATGCGGAGTCAGGAGCCCTTGAATTTATGGGTATTGCACAATATATAAATGAAAAGCCAGGGATGTCCATAATTTTCCTGTCAGGTACCGGATTGATCCTTTCGGGGATAGGTTTTAAAATGGCCCTGGTACCCTTTCATTTATGGACTCCCGATGTATATGAAGGAGCCCCGGCCCCGACCACTGCCTTTATAGCCACGATTTCCAAGGTCAGTATCGTGGTCGTTCTGATACGGCTATATTTATCCATGAATGGTCCTGAGCACCAGATTCTGGTGTTTACTCTATCCGGGATTGCGTTTTTATCCATGTTAACAGGCAACCTGCTGGCCCTGCTTCAGACGAATTTAAAACGTCTGCTGGCTTACTCCTCCATAGCACATTTCGGTTATGTACTGGTTGCTTTGCTGGCTGGAAGACAGTACGGTACGGAAGCGGTAGCATTTTACCTGGTCGCTTATGTACTTACCATCCTGGGTGCTTTCAGCATAATTTCTTTATTGTCAAATCCTGAAAATGAATTGTCCGAAATTTCTGACTATAAAGGTTTTTTTTGGCAACGTCCCTGGTTGGCCTCCGCTATGGTGGTCATGCTGCTGTCCCTGGCTGGCATTCCACTTACCGCCGGGTTCATTGGCAAGTACTATGTTTTACTGGCGGGTGTGAACAATGGGTTCTGGATACTGGTGTTCACCCTGGTGATCAGCAGCGTGATCGGATTGTTTTACTACCTTCGCGTAATTGTAGAAATGTTTAAAAACGCCGAAAAAACACCGGATCAAACTCCTGTACCCACTAAGATATCCATTGAAGGCGGAGTGGTATTGACGCTCATTTCGGTGCTCCTGATCCTTTACGGAACGTATCCTGCCTGGCTATCCGATCTGGTGAATGCGATGGTCGCTTCCGGTTTTTGATCCTGCCTCGCTTCATTACCGGCCAAAAAACAGTTCTCCCCGTGTATTTTTTTCTAACCCCGATTATTCATAAACCATTCTCAAAATAAACCGTTTTTACTATTTAAAATATTTATTATCCGGTAGTTATAAAAAGGGATTAACCCCTGATAAGCGCAATTCAGTAGCCTATTTCTGGGCTATTTGATTAAGTATAAGAATTTCAAAACCCTATATAATTCTTTGATTATCAAGAAATTGCGCTTAATCGGCCCTTCGGGCGAAAAATTTATGAATTTTTCGGGCTAAATGATATAACATTCAGTACGGAAAATAAATAAATCCATTAAAAATAAAATTGAACCTTTGATATAAATTGTTTTCCGTAACAGCAGAATGCAGGTTATTTTTGCTATTATATAATGTTGATTTATAATTAATTAAATCCTTGGATTTTAATATTTCTAAAAGAAAGGCCTATTGGATCCTTCAGGTCAGCGGATGGTCACTGTATGCAATGATATCCCTGGTATTGATGTTCCTCGCTGATGAAGCTACCTTCCTCACTGGGGTGAATATTATATTGATCGCTCTTTATTTCCTGGTTTCCTCTCATTTTTTCCGGAGCATCATCATTTCCAAAGGCTGGCTGTCCCTTTCCCTGTTGAAGTTATTGCCAAGAATTTTACTTTCCACCCTGATCCTTGCTGCCAGTCACTACGTGTTTATCATTATTTCCGAAATGATCCTGGGCACCATTAACTATGAAAGTGACTTTGATCCTCTTTATATTCTTGCCTACATATTCGGGATGATGGTATTTTATCTTCTCTGGTCGCTGATCTATTTTATATACCATTATTTTGAAAAATATAACACCTCGCTCAAATATGAAGCGGCCATCTATGAGATCGAACTGAACAAGTTAAAATCCCAATTAAACCCGCATTTTATTTTTAACGCACTGAACAGCATCAGGGCCCTGGTGGACGAGGACCCCTTCAAATCAAAAAGGGCCATAACCCAGTTATCCAATATTTTGAGGAATTCCCTGATCATGAATAAAAGGAAGGTGATTGATTTCAAGGACGAAATCAATACTGTAAAAGACTATCTTGAACTGGAGGGTATCCGTCTTGAGGAAAGGCTGACTATTGAACTGGATATTTCGCCTGAAGCGGAGTATTATCAGATCCCCCCGCTAATGTTGCAGACCCTGGTCGAAAACGGGATTAAACACGGGGTGGCTAATCTTCCGAAAGGCGGTAAAATCTCCATCAAGGCCTGGGTGGAGAAAGAAACCCTCAGGATACAGATGCGTAATAGTGGGCAATATATGAATAATCCGGAAATGAATGGTACCGGACATGGTATTGAAAATACGAGACAGCGCCTTCAGCTCATTTTCGGAGGTGCCGCCAATTTTTCAATAGTCAATGAAAATAATCACACTGTACTGACTGAAATTACCTTACCACAGCATATACAATATGAGAGCGCTGATAATAGATGATGAAAGGCTCGCACGGAAAGAGCTGACCAATCTCCTGAGTGATTATAATGAAATTCAGATAGTGGGAGAGGCGGTCAATGTGGAGGATGCCTATGAGAAAATACAGATATTAAAACCTGATCTGCTGTTCCTGGATATACAGATGCCGGGCAAGACAGGATTCGATCTTCTGGAAATGCTCGATCGGGTCCCCAATGTGATATTTACCACCGCCTACGATGAGTATGCCTTGAAAGCATTCGAAGTAAATGCCCTGGATTATCTTTTGAAACCCATTCAACCGGACCGGCTTGGTGAAAGTGTAAGAAAATTGCTGAGGCAACATCATGAACGGATTCTTGCCGGACCGGATATCCGTACACGGAAATTAACCTCACGCGACCAGGTCTTCGTTAAAGATGGCGACCGGTGCTGGTTTGTTCAGTTATCGGATGTGCGGTTGTTCGAATCCGACGGAAATTATATCAAAGTGTATTTCGAAAATTTCAAGCCGATGATCCATAAATCGCTTAATGCACTGGAAGAAAGGCTCGATGAACGATCCTTTTTCAGGGCCAGCAGAAAACATATTATCAATCTTCATTGGGTTGATAAGATCGAGCCCTGGTTTAATGGTGGATTGATGGTCTCGTTGAAAGGTGGAGATAAAATTGAAGTGAGCCGGAGGCAATCGTCCAAATTCAAGGAAATGATGAGCCTGTGATTTCTTTTATTGCAGGAAGTATTCCCTTTATTTTTTACCCGGCTTCCCTGTTCCGCTGAAGTGGATTCCTGGCTCCTATCTATTCCAACACCTCGAAATAGAATAGATCGGTGGCGAAGCTCAGATCACCTTCTTCTACATTCTCCAGAAGCATTTTTTTATTTTTTAATTCCGGATACAGGGTGATCAGCTGGTCGGGCCCTGTTCTGATCTTCACAGGCATTTTGAATCCTTTTACCACATTGGTCCATTTATATTTTAACACGACCCCATTTCTCCTCTCCCGTACCTTGACCTTTAATTCCGGGACATTGATCGTGGTAAGGTATTGCTCGAAAACCGGTTTGAGATCATGATCCACTCTTGAATCGATATAATTGACTACATCATTTGTCGATACGATGCTGTATTTAAAACGCTGATAGGTTTCTTTTAAGATAGTAAACCATAATGAATCACTGTCGATCGTATTTCTGACCGAATGAAGCATCCAGCTTCCTTTATAATACATATCGGCATCTACCCATTCATTATAATTCACACCCAGGGGGCCTAACACGGGTTTGAGGTTGTAGATCATTTCTTTCTGCTCCTGAAGATATTGTATGGCCTTTTCTTTCCCTGAAAAATATTCAACATATAAAGCTTCCATATAGGTAGCAAAACTTTCATGGATCCAAAGTTCGGCATGATCGCCGGCAGTTACACTGTTCCCCCAGTATTCATGGGCACTTTCATGGACGATAATGAAATCAAACCCATAGTCATTGTTTTCATAGTTATTTCCATAGGCAATGCAACTTTGATGCTCCATACCCCAATACGGGGTTTCTACCATGGCAAATCCATCCCGATGAAATGGAAATTCTCCCAGATAATGATTAAAACAATCGAGCATGGGCTTTACCTGTTCAAAATGAGGCCTGGCTCTATCCAGGTTATAATCTAGCACATAGTAGCTTAGGAGCAGAGAATCCCCCTGATGAATATGGTAATCATTAAAAAAAGTATAATGCGCCAGGTTAGCCGTGACGTTATAATTATTTATCGGATAACTCACATACCAGTCCCAACGGATCCTGTCATTTCTTAATAACTCTTTTCGTTCAAGCCGGCCATTGGATATGGCCATGAAATGGTCCGGTGCAGTAAGGCTTATTCTCATACTGTCCGGTTCATCTGTTAAATGATCTTTAACCGGCCACCATAAACTGGCGCCTGTCCCTTCGCAGGCTACTCCGTGCCAGCCGCGGTTCAATGAATCCAATTCCCAGACGAACCCACCGTCCCAGGGAGGCCGTTCCGATATCCTGGGTTTCCCATGGTAAAATACAGAGAGATAAACCACTTGTCCTTTTTTCAGGGTCTCCGGAAAATCTATAAAGATTGCATTTCCCTCTCGCTGATAGATTAAATTTATATCCTTTAACCGGATCGAATCAATTTCCATATTTTCAAAGAGATCGAGTTGAATGCGATATAAATCATTCAATACATTTATCCAGATGGTATTATGGCCCTGAATGCTTCTCTGCTCAGGAAAGATTTCAATATTCAGATCATAATATCCCACATCATACCCGGACCGGTAAGGGTTCAGAGAGCCCCTGAGTGAATCCTGGCGGGTGAAGGTATCGGGAGAAAAATCCAGGCAGAAAACGGAGGAGCTGGTAAACAAAAAAATGATAAAAGCGGATACTCTGTTCATAGAAAGGTCCAGCCTCAGATGAAACTTATCTTCTGACCATGTCAATGAGTTCTTTTTCCACTTCCCAGTCCTTGGCAAGTTTAAGCATGGCTGTCGCTTCCATCTCGGTAATGTAGCCTTTTTTATTATTTGCTTTCCAGACCATATCCAGGTAATCAAGACGGGTATCTTTATTTTGCTGTCCGATAGTTTTGTTGAGATATTTGCGTGCCCGTTCAAAAGCTGAAAGGTAATCTTTTGATATAAATTCATTGGCCCATTTCAATTCTTCCTGGGCATCCATCTGTTTAGCCGTTTCATCAAGGATCTTCTGTTCATCCTCATCCAACCCGTGGTAATGAAAGATCACTGACTTCAACAGTAATAAAGCACGTTTTTCATCACTTGTCATAAACCCGGATTTAGTGAATCAAATATAATACAATCAATAAAAAGTTCGGTCAATTACCAATCATTTTTCGTGCCAGCATTAATTTTTTAGGTTACAGGCTTAATCCAGGAAAAGATCACCGGCGATTTTATCGGCCATTAATTTTCCTTTGTTTTTCAGTTTCAGACATCCGTTTTCAATAACTGCCATATCGTTCAGGACCAGTTGGTCAATATACTCCTTATTCTCATGAATTATATCGATATTATACTCCTGGTGTAATTTTCTGATGTCAATGCCCCATTTGGTTCGTAAAGAGGTCATGATTATTTCATTGATCCGGGTAGCCGGTTTAAGGTAATCATAATCTGCAGGAATTTTTGATCGCTGTATGCTTTTTATGTAAAGCGAGTTGTTATTAATATTATGTTCCCTGAGCCTGCCGTTGAAGGAATGAGCTGATGGTCCTATTCCCAGATAGGTGACCTGCCTCCAGTAATTCGAATTATGTCGTGAGATGAATCCGGGTTTCGCAAAATTCGATGTTTCATAATGGTCGTAACCCATTGAAGTCAGGGACCTCATAATATATTCGTATTCTCTTCCGGTTATCTCATCATGTACATCAGAGATCCTGTTATTTTTCAACCACCTGCCAAATACGGTGTTTTCTTCGATGGTGAGGGTGTATATGGATATATGTTCGGGGTTTAATTCCGATATTTTTTTCAGATCCTTTTTCAGCACCGGCAGATGATGGCTGAAGATCCCATGGATCAGGTCAATATTAATGTTAGTAAAACCCTTATCCCTGGCAAAATGTATGGCCTTTATTGCTTCCTGTCCTGTATGGGTTCTGTTTAAATAATCAAGCACCTCATCATTAAAGCTTTGTACACCTATGCTGAGGCGGTTGATTCCGGTCCCGGCCAGCATTTCAAGTTTTTCGGGTTTCAGATCATCGGGGTTGGCCTCCAATGTGATCTCAGGCCTTTCATCCACATCAAACTTATCGAAAATCTTCTCAAGAAATGCCGTAATTTCTCCGGCATCGAGGAGTGAAGGAGTGCCCCCTCCAAAATAAATAGTGTCTATCTTTTCTTCGCCCAGGTAATTCTTCCGCAATTCCAGTTCACGGTGCATGGCCGCAATTACCGGCTCGAGAAGTTTGTGATATGTGCTGAAATGGAAATCGCAATAATAGCAGGCTTGCTTACAGAAAGGTATGTGTAAATAAATTCCCGCCATTTTTAAATATTTTTGTTGAAATTGGTGAAAATGCTGATTCTGTTCAGGACATACATATTATTACTCCTGCTAAGCGGGTTATCCATTACAAACTCGCTGTCACAAGACAAATATAGGCTTATTATTTATGACGAAGATCTGCAGGATATAGATACAGCCGGATTAAAAGAACTTTTTATCAGGGAGGTGAAGGGAGAGAAAGACCTTGGTGAATTCATGTTGAATTTTTATGAAAGCGGGTATTTGCTGGCCTCCTATGAAATCATTCGGGAAGACAGCCTGGTTGAAATGCATATTGGTCCGCAGTTCAGATGGGCCGAACTCGATCCGGGTGATCTACCCCTGGACCTGCAGATACGGGCAGGTATAAAACCGGGATTTTTTGAAGACGGGATATTCAATTTTAAAAAGCTGACCAGCCAGTTCAAAAAAATAATCGATTTTTCAGAAAACCGGGGATACCCATTTGCTAAAATCAAACTTTCTGATGTGAGAATAGAAGGAGAGCGCCTGCGGGCTGAAGTGGATTATGATCCCGGCCCGATGATCAGGTTCAGTGGATTAAAATTAAATACGGAAGATGTGGTGAAAGTTACTTTTCTGGAAAATTATCTGAATATCCATCCTGGGAATGAATATAAGCAGATGATTATAGACCGGATATCCTATTCGATCAACCAGCTACCCTATCTGAGATTACAAAAACCCCCTGAATTGATATTCAGAGATCAGGAATGTGAAGTATCCCTTCAGGTGCAAGCTATACAAGCCAATACATTCGATGGAATTATCGGGTTTTTGCCTAATGAAAATGACCGGGGTCGCCTGCTTGTAACCGGCCAGGTGGAATTGTACCTGCATAATCTGTTTAAGTCCGGTAAACACCTGGGCCTGGAATGGCAGAAACCAAACCTGTTGACCCAGGAACTGTTTGTCGATTATAGCCACCCGGTCTTTTTCGGGTTACCTTTTGATCTTTCAACCTCATTCAGCTTATTCAAACAGGACACCAGTTTTATCAACCGGGAATTATCCGCCGGGCTCCGGTTTGATCAGTATCCGCTTGGAAAATTCGGATTGGATTATCAACTGCAAACCTCCAGATTGCTGAGCACGCCCATGCCAGGCAATAATGAAGCATTAAGGCAGATCGATTTCAATATCAATTATTATGGCGTCTCATTTCAATTAAATACCCTAAATGAACCATTTTTCCCTACAAAAGGAATGGCAATAAACTCATCTATTCAGGCAGGTTCCAAATCATTGTTGAAAAACACAGGAATTGATCAGGCCCTTTATGACAGTTTTGATCAAAAAACCCTGCAATGGCGTATTACACTTGATGTTGAAAAATTTACTCCCATTGCCCGCTACCACATTATCGTATCCAGGATTTATGGAGGATATCTGCATGGTAAACACCTGTTTTTGAACGATATGTTCCGGCTTGGAGGATTAGGAACGATCAGGGGATTTAATGAAAAATATTTTTTTGCATCCCGGTTTCTTTCGGGGACTCTTGAATACAGGTATCTTTTTGAGAATGAATCCCAGCTGGTTGCCTTTTTTGACAGTTCCTGGCTGGGTTATGACCTGCCACAATCAAGTTACAGGGATTTTCCGGTTGGCTTTGGAGCCGGGTTCAGCCTTTCAACCCGGGCTGGATTACTGAATATATTTTATGCCATGGGTACTGCTGATGATCAGCCACTGGGATTCAGTTTTTCAAAAATCCATATTGGATATTCAAATAAGTTTTGATATTATGCGGTAATCGGTTTCATTTTCTATTTTTGCGATGGATTCGAATATGAATTTTCTTTCAACGAATAATATGATCATATACAGGCATGTCCTGTCTTTCTGGATTTTTGTGGCGGTTTCTTTCCCGGTATTTGCCCAGGACCCCATTGAAAATGATTTTCCTTTGAAGGATCTTGAAGAAGAATGGTTGATCTATTGTCAGGAAAAAGATCTTTATCTTCCTTATATTGAAAATGAGCATGCCGGTACCGGGACAATACATTTCACCTTAGTGCCCGATGAATACAGAAAAAACATACTTATGATCCATTATGAGAATCCGTTAAGTGTGTTTATTAATAATGAGCTGGTTGATTATCTTGAAGGTTCCGGTGAAAGGATCTACCCCATAGATAGTCTCGGGAGGCCATATAACTCCGACACTCTTTTTATCAGCTTATATTCCGGTTACGGAATGGATAAGATTGAAACCGCGATACTCACAAGAAACAGGAATGTGTTATTATCGGATCCAGCACCTTATTTTTCGATAAAGACACTTGACCGGTACCGGTTTTTCGATTTTCTAAAATTAGCAGCCATATTTATATTGATCATTTATGCAGTTATCATACATAGTGGATGGCGGTCTTTTGTTTCTTATTATAATATAGGAGACACCTTCGGAAGAACAAGTACGGATGAGTTTCTGAACAGGACGGCCTCCCTGACCCGAAGGGATCTATCTTACTTACTTGTTTTGTCTCTTGTAATTTCCTTTATGGCTTTGTTGATTATTTATTACCGGGATGATCAATTGAGTTATATCGATATCAGTTCCGTATTTTTCCCCTTTCTGCTCTGGGCGATATTATTTTTAATAATCATCGTCTGGTACCTTCTCCGGTTCTTTCTTATTTCTGTTTTTTCCGATCTGTTTTTTCTGCGGGATATTAAAACACTGCATACCTTCGAACTGATTAGGGCAACCAACTTTTTCAGTTTGTTTTTCTTTGTATTCTTTATTGTATTGATTTTTGTCTTTGAGGTTGAATTTCAGTTCTTTGGTGAAATAATTGCTCAACTTCTTCTCTGGTTTGTTTTTTTCAGGATCCTGGTATTATATATTAAATTTTTGAATTCGACTTCCTATAAAAAATTATATTTATTTACGTACCTTTGCATCTCAGAAGTTTTACCAATAATAACAGGAGTAAAATTTTTGCTTAAATCTTCCTTAATACAAATTATATCATAACAAAGCAGATAGGGTTAAACTATGGTGACCGACAAGGATAGATTAAAGAGGGTTGAGAGAATTCTGGTTTCCCAACCTGAACCCCAGAACGGCGGTTCTCCTTATGACAGGCTAAGAGATAAATACAATATCAAGATCGATTTCAGGCCATTCATTCAAATCGAACCTGTAAGTCTGAAGGATTTCAGAAAACAGAAAATTGATATTTTAAAACACACGGCCATTATATTTACCAGCCGCAATGCGGTAGATCATCTTTTCAAGCTGGCTGCAGAGATGAAGATTGAAATGCCGGCCGATATGAAATATTTCTGTATATCAGAGCAAACCGCCAATTATTTACAGAAATACATTATAATCAGAAAAAGAAAAATTTTCACCGGATCGAAAACCGCAAGGGATCTGATCGAAATTTTGAAGAAACATAAAAACGAAAAGTTTCTTTTCCCCTGCAGCAATATCCGAAAAAATGATATCCCGGATTTTCTGTCATCAAACGGGTATAATTTTTCCGAGGCCGTAATATACTGCACTGTGGCCAGCGATCTTTCCGATCTGGCCAATGTCAATTACGACATTATAGCCTTTTTCAGTCCATCGGGGATAAAATCACTTTTTCATAATTTCCCTGATTTTAAGCAAAATGCAACGCGCATTGCTGCATTCGGTTCGACCACCGCCAATGCAGTTAGGGACGCCGGTTTGATTCTGGATATCGAGGCTCCTTTGCCTGAAGCCCCATCCATGACGGGTGCACTTGAAATGTATATAAAAAAAGCAAATAACCCCGAATAACAATACCATGTAATCACCGCTACTTTAAGAATTTGTAAATTCAATTGTTTTTGTGATATATTAGTATCATAATTACAACAAGAATGATATTTATTATTCGTTAAGGATCAGATGAGACGCGGATTATTAATAGTAGTGCTGATAATTTCCAGTATTTCGCTCAGGGCCCAGCAGGATCCTCAGTTTTCTCAATACATGTTGAATTCATTGTATTATAATCCGGCTTACGCCGGTATACCCGGAGCTACCAGTTTTACAGCCATCCACCGGACTCAGTGGCTGGGATATGAATCCACGTTCGACGGTGGAGGAAACCCGAATACCCAGGTGATCAGTGCGAATTTTCCTATATTGAAGTTTAACAGCGGAGCAGGCCTTCATGTGGTCAATGATAATCTGGGTGCGTTGAATAATCTGGAGATTCAGGCAGCTTATGCCTATCATATCTCAGTGAGGAATGCCAAACTCAGTCTGGGGATCCGGGGGGGAATGTATTCTCAATCCATTAATTTCGATCAATACAGGTGGGTTGATCCGGATGACCCGCTCAGGCAATCCGGCAAGGAATCCCAGTTCAGGCCGGATGCGGCCGCAGGAATTTATTACCGGGCGCCAAAATATTTCCTGGGTGCCAGTTTGAATCATCTGATCAACAGCAAATTTGATTTCGGGAACGATTCCCTCCGCAATGCCCTCGAATCACATATGTATTTTACGGGAGGTTATGATTATCAGTTGAATTATGATATCATGCTCAGGCCATCCCTGATAGTGAAAACCGATTTTAAAACCTATTCTTTCGATATTTCACTTATGGCCACCTTCAGGGAAAACCTATGGGGAGGGTTTTCATTCAGGCAGTCGGATGCGGTGACGGCGATAGTTGGATATAGTTTTATGAAAGATGATTCCTTTAGTGTGGGATATGCCTTTGATTATACGGTAAAAGCGCAACGGGCTAAAAATGAAACATCGCATGAATTACTGATAAGTTATACACTTCCTGTGCTTTCCAGTGGTGAACGAAGGATCATCAGAACGCCCAGATTCCGGCATTAAATCTAAAAAAAATTTTGTTTTTAAAACAAATAATACAATTTTTATGATTGAATTCGTTTTTTTTCTTAAAATAGATATTAAATTTATCCGTTACTTATTTACTAATATTTAGGGTTCTTAAATAAAATTGAACTTTAAACGTTAAATCATTGGAAATTAAGTATCTTTTTAAAACAGGTGTTATGAATAAATTAAGTGTTAATTCCAGGTTTAGCCCATTACTCTTGCTTTTCAGTTTGTTTTTCAGTGGTTGTGGACTGTTTGGCGGGGGTGGTTATGACGACAGGGGTGAACTTGTAGGCGTACCGGGCAGAGACTACACAGGTATGCCCGTACCCTATGGGATGGTGCCGATACCGGCAGGTACATTTCATATGGGGCAAGCCGATGAAGATGTAGCCCACACGCAAATCAATTTCAACAAACAGATTACAATTGGTGGGTTTTTTATGGATGATACGGAAATCACCAATAATGAATACAGGCAGTTTATCAATGCCATATTTGAGGATTCACTTTCCGTACTGGGCGAGGATTTTGTGATGAGAGAGATCTATCCGGATACTACGGTATGGGTACGTGATTTCACCCATCATATGGGTGATCCGATGATGATTTATTATTATCCACATCCTGCATTCGATAATTACCCGGTAGTAGGTATAGACTGGGAAGCAGCCAATTACTTTTGCAGATGGAGAACGGCCTATTTGAATGATTACCGTCAGGGCCGTGGTGAGTGGATCATGCCCGATTTCAGACTTCCGACAGAAGCGGAATGGGAATATGCGGCACGGGGAGGAAGAGATATGGCGAAATATCCCTGGGGCAATCCCTATATTCGTAATGCCAAAGGCTGTCTTCTGGCTAACTTCAAGCCTGGCCGCGGAAATTATTTTGACGATGGATATGCTTATACAGCTCCGGTCTATTCCTTCTTTTCCAATGATTATGGGTTATTTGAAATGTCAGGCAATGTCTCGGAATGGTGTCTTGATGCATTCCATCCCGCATCCGTTCCACTGGTTTGGGATTTGAACCCACAATATATTGACGAAAATGAACCCAGAAAAATAATCAGAGGGGGATCCTGGAAAGATATTGCGTATTTCTGTGAAACAGGAACAAGAACCTATGAACATAAGGATACCTCAAGAGCTTTTATTGGTTTCAGATGCGCTATGACCTATCTGGGAAGGTCTTCCGGAACAGAGTTTTAATAATATATCATGTTTGATTTTGATAAAATTTTCTTAACTTAAAAGTTCAATAACCAAAAAACCTATACGAATATGAGCAACAAGAAAGGCAGTATCATGGACCTCCTATATAAAACCATTATGCCGAAGGTATATGGTATTGGAGCATCCGTTGTTATTTTGGGGGCCATGTTTAAAATTCTTCACTTACCAGGAGCAAGTGCTATGTTAGGCGTTGGCCTTACAACAGAAGCAGTGATCTTTTTCCTCAGTGCGTTTGAGCCCCCCTCACAGGAGCCGGATTGGACAAAAGTGTATCCGGAACTGACAGAGGATCATGAAGGAGCTGCGCCAGCGGCCAAACGAATTACCAAAGGTGGAGGTGACCAGGTATCTCAGAAACTCGACAAAATGCTTGAGGATGCCAAAATCGGCCCCGAGCTCGTAGAAAACCTGGGGCACGGCATGAGAAGACTCTCTGATAATGTGGCGAAAATGAACAATATGGGAGATGTTGGCGCGGCAACTACCGACTATGCCAATAACCTGAAAAAAGCCGCCAGTGTTATGGGAGAAGTAAACAAGTCCTATGAAGAAACCCTGAGTGCAATGCGCGATATGGCCAATATGTCAAGATCCGCAACCCAGGATATGGCCAACTCTTCCACCAACGCCAAGGAATATCATAACCAGGTACAGACAGTTACCAAAAACCTCGAAGCCTTGAATGCGGTTTATGAACTGGAACTGCAGGATGCAAACAATCATGTGAAAGCGATGAATAAATTTTATTCTAATTTAACTTCCTCGCTTGAAAGCATGACCAAAGCTACAGAGGATGCAGAAGTATTCAAATCGGAAATTTCCAAATTAACCAATAACCTCGCAGCTTTAAATAAAGTATACGGTAACATGCTTACCGCAATGAAATCGTCGTAAACTTCAATATAATAAATTACTATGGGTACAGGAGCAAAAAAAGAAACTCCACGTCAGAAAATGATTGGGATGATGTACTTGTTTTTAACGGCCCTGCTAGCCTTGCAGGTCAGTAATTCAGTACTTGAACGATTTATTTTTATTAACAAAAGTCTTGAAAAACAAATCCAGGAGAACAATATAAAAAACAACAATATTGTTCAACGTATCAACAGTGCTGTTGAAGAGCGCGGAAACCGCGCCCAGGATATTCAGACTTTTGACAAGGCCAAAGAAGTGAGATCAAAAACCCAGGAAGTTATTACATATTGTAATAATCTAAAGGAACAGATGGTTCAGATAACCGGCGGTCGCGATGAAAACGGGCATATCGTAGGGGTTAAAGACCAGGATAAAGTGGCCAACCTGATGATCAACAAGGAAAAAGGGATTGAACTTAAGAATACCCTTAATGAATACTCCAGGTTCCTTGAAGAAAAAACAGGCAGGGAGTTCCCTGACATTGCACTGGATGGAAAAGATAATCCGATTTTCAAGGATGACAGGGAACAACGTGTTAAGAATTTCTCCACATTGACTTTCGGGAATACGCCTACTGCGGCAGGAATTGCTTCAGTCAGTCAGCTGGAAACTGAAGTAATGGCTTATGAAACTGATGCACTTGAATATCTTGCACAGGAAGTGGGTGCCGGTGAAGTTAAATTTGACAAAATCCTTGTCATGGCCAAGCCCGAATCGAAATACGTGGCGGCCGGGACCAACTATAAAGCCGACCTGTTCCTTGCGGCCTCTTCCACTGCTGTTGATCCTGAAATGTTCATTAACGGTGAACCGGTCAATGTGGAAGATGGATTCGGAAAGATAGAATTCAGGGCTACAGCCGGAAATTTTGATAACAACGGCCAGGCAAAAAGATCATTTGTGGCAGAAATTAATTACAACGATTCTACCTTCAGGCAGGAAATCGAATATGTGGTGGTTAAACCTACACTTCAGATTACATCGGATGCCGTAAAGGCACTCTATCTGAATTGTGGCAATCCGCTGAATATTCAATGCCCACAGCTGGGTGCTGATTTCAATCCGTCTTATCCAAACCCGGAGGGCGCCCAGGTGATACCCAACCCGAATAACCGTTCATCGGTAACGGTAGTTCCCACGGGAGCCCGGACGGTTACCCTGAATGTGAACAGTGGAGGTGTTTTCGTCGGATCGGAAACGTTTCCGGTAAGAAGAGTGCCCCAGCCCACAATAGAACTGAAAAACGAGCAGGGACAGCTTATAGATGAAGCCCGGGGTGTTACATCCTTGCCAAGGTTAATCTCTCTCGATGTAGTTCCTGATCCTGATTTTGCCAATGCTTTACCAAATGAAGCACGATACAGGGCCACAAGGTGGAGGATTACACTTGCCTCGGGAGGCGATATTAAACAACGTCAGGAAATTACCAGTGGTGAATCCTATAATCTGAATGCGTGGAGAAGCCGCGCCATGAGAGGTGATCGTGTCGTAATTGAGATCTTTGAGGTGCAGCGGGCTAATTTCAGGAATAATACGGAGGCGGTTCCCATGAGCAAGGTAACGAAGCAGTTTACATTGATACAATGATAATAAACAGGTGATATGAAAAAGATTTTAGTGTTATCAATTATATGTACAGCATTTTGTTTCAGTAAGAGTAGTTATTCACAGGACTCTCAGAATTCAATCTACTCGGTAACGGACGAGGACAAGCTCTATAAGATTACCATATGGAGAAGGGTATACATGGAAGAAAAGCAAAACCAGGCTTTCTTCGCACGTAATCGTGAGATCTCAAGAATACTGATCAATGCTGTCCGGGACGGTCTTCTTATTCCCTATCAATCCGATTCGTTGAAAAGAAGGATGACTAAGGAAGTATTTGAGGACCGTTTAACCATTAAAACCGGTGCCGACGAAGATTCATGGGGAGGTGCTGGTGATGAATGGGGCGATGATGCCGGGGATGGAGGTGATGATGGTGGTGCTGATCCATGGGGATCGGGTGATGATGCCTGGGGAGATGCCGAAACACCTGCTCAACAACCCTCTGAATTCAAACGTGATCCCACCGAAGTGAATATTATGGAGGTCAAAGAAGAGGTTTTCTTCGATAAGATCCGGTCAAGAATGTATAATGCCATAGCTGCAATCACCATATATTATACAGATATCAATACCGGGATCCGGGAACCTGTTGCCTCCTTTGATTATAAAGAGGTGGAAAAGGTTTTTCGCCAGAATTCGGAAACGGCAATTTGGTATAACCGTCAGAATCCCGGTCAGAATCTGAATATGGCTGATGCATTTCTTTTAAGAATGTTTCATGGTATGATCGTTAAAATATCCAACCCAAGAAATCTTACTTTACGGGAAGAGGTTAACGATCCTCAGTTGGCTCTTTATCTGTCACAACAGAGAGAATATAAGCTGGCAGAATATGAGAGCGATCTTTGGGAATATTAAAATATAGAATGGTTTTTTGGTGAAGAGGTTAGCGGTTCAATCCCTAACCTCTTTTTTTTATATTCTCCAGAATGATTTTTGCCTTGTGTTTTCCTATCAGATCTTCAATTTCCTTCCTGTCAGAATTTTCGATCCTTTGGAGCGACTTGAAATGACTGAGTAATTTGTTCTTTGTTTTTTCACCGATCCCTTTAATCTCATCCAGTCTGCTTTTCAGGGAATCCTTGCTTCTTTTTTTCCTGTGAAAAGTTATTGCAAATCGATGGGCCTCATTCCTGACCTGTTGTAACAACTTTAGTGAAGGAGATTTTTTATCTATATGCAGGGGAATTTCGTCATCAGGCAAGTATATTTCCTCGAGCTTTTTTGCGATACCAATTACAGGAATAGCTCCATATAAGTTCAATTCTTTTAACGCATCAATGGCTGCATTCAGTTGTCCTTTTCCACCATCGATTACCACAAGATCCGGCAATGGTTTTTTTTCTTCCACCAAACGGACATACCTCCTGGTAACCACTTCTTTCATCGAGGCATAATCATCGGGACCCTTTGCCGATTTTATGTTGAAATGCCGGTACTCACCGGGAAGTGGCCTGGCATCTTTAAAATATACCATGGAGGCTACCGGATTATGTCCCTGGATATTGGAATTGTCAAAACATTCTATATGACGGGGAAGTTTCTTTAACTGAAGATCCTCCTTTAACTTCTGAAGGGTATAACGCTCGGGTTTTGTCCCTTTTTCCTTTGCGCTTCGTTTTTCTTTTTTATAATAAAGAACATTTTTTAATGAGAGGTCAACCAGTTTACGTTTATCTCCGCGTTGCGGAACATGTACCTGTACACCGAGATCATCCTCAATTTCCAGATTGGTCAGAATTTCACGGGCATTGCTGTTAAATCTCTTTCTTGATTCAATGATCCATAAGGTCAGGATCTCCTTCTCGGTTTCGTCAAGTTTTTTCTTTACTTCCATATTGAGTGTCTGATTTATTGAGCCGTTGTGAATTTTCAGATAATTGAGGTAAGCTTTTTTATTGTCAGAGACTATTGTGATCACATCGATATTCGTGATACCGGGATTAACGATAACGGACCTGGCCTGGAACTTGTCGAGTAATAATAACCGCTGCCTGGCTTCCTCCGCTTTCTCAAATTCAAGTGCCTCCGCCAGAGTTTTCATTTGATGTTCAAAATAGTCCTTCACCGGTTTGAGATTTCCTTTGAGGATATGAACGACCTGTTCCACTTCCTTTTCATAATTGTCCTCGTCCTGCAGCGCCTCACATGGCCCCAGGCATTTCCCGATGTGATATTCAAGGCATACTTTAAATTTCTTTTTTTTGATATTGTTCTCGTTAAGCAACAGCTTGCAGGTTCTTATATGATATAGATTTCTTATCAGATCCAGCACGTTCTTCATTGCACGCACACTGGCATAGGGACCGAAATAGCGTCCGGAACCCGGGATAACCTTTCTTGTGGAAATCACCCTGGGAAATCTTTCATTGGTCACACAGATAAAAGGAAAGGTTTTATCGTCTTTGAGAAGAATATTGTATTTCGGCTGGTTTTCCTTGATCAATGAATTTTCCAGTAAAAAAGCATCGAATTCGGAATTGACCATCGTGATCTCGATCCTCGAGGTTTCATTGATCAGCTTCCGGGTTTTTCTGCCATGGGAGTGTTTTTGCTGAAAATAGGAAGCAACCCTTTTTCTTAGATCCTTGGCTTTCCCGACATAGATCAGGTTTTTGTCCTTTGAAAAGAATTGATAAATACCGGGTTTTGAGGGAAGGTCCCTGACATCATCTTTTGTAAAAGAAAGTTCATGCATATATTACGCTGGATATCCTACATTATATCATCCTCGTTTATATCGATTGGGTTCACCTCGATGCCTAAGGAATCAAGCTCTTCCTGGTCCATTACATTGTATTTGTCACAGTCAATCTCGATGCTCAGTTTACGTTTGGGCTGTTTAAAAGGCATTTTTTTAATGCCGAGTTCCTCATTGGCGTATACTTCCTTCATAAAGGCCTCCCAGATGGGCATGGCTGTCCGTGCCCCCTGTCCATGATACCAGCTTTTGAAATGTATGCTTCGGTCGTCACCTCCTACCCACGCGCCGGCCACAAGGGGTTCTGTAACTCCGATAAACCATCCGTCAGAGGCGTTATTGGTAGTTCCCGTCTTGGCCCCTATTTCATTATCTTCCCGGATATCCATGCTCAGCCCCTGAGCAGTACCACCGGCAACTTCAGTCGAACCTTTTAACATATGGATCATGATATAGGCAGTTTCTTCATTTATGGCTTCGTGTTCCACCGGTATGAATTCATGAAGCACCTTTCCGGTCTTATCCTCGATCCGGGTAATAAAATATGGCCGGATATGTACTCCTTCATTTACGAAGGTGCTGTATGCTCCGAGCATATCGAAAAGGCTGACATCGCTTGTTCCAAGACATAAGGAAGGAACCGGGTCAAGCTGCGTTTCGAGACCCAGCCTGTAACCATAATTAACCACATTTTGAGCACCAATACTTTTCATCACATAAGCGGTAATGGAATTTACTGATTTGGCCATAGCTTCCCTGATGGTCATCCTCTCACCGGTATATCTTCCGCTTGCATTGGGCGGGGTCCAGGTGGGGGGATTCTGTCCCGGCAGGTTGAAAGTAACCGGTGCGTCAACTACCTCATAACAGGGTGAATAGCCATTGGCAATAGCAGCGGTATACACGATTGGCTTGAAGGTGGAGCCCGGCTGCCGGGTTCCCTGTTTTACGTGATCGTATTTAAAATATTTATGATTGATGCCTCCCACCCAGGTGCGGATCTGGCCGGTATATGGATCCATAGCCATAAATCCGCTGTGGAGGAATTTTTTAAAATATTTTAAGGAATCGACCGGACTCATCACCGTATCGATTTCACCATCCCATGAAAATACGGTCATTTCAATTGGTTTATTGAGAATGATATCGATCGAATCCGAATCATTACCGTATCGTTCAACCAGGGAGCGATACCTGTCGGTTCGCTTTATGGCCATGTCAATGTAATTCTTCAGTTCATTACCCTCATCATCCACCCAGGGATTTTTATCTTCCCATTGTTCATAAAACTGCTCCTGAAGTTTTTTCATGTGGTCTTCAACTGCCTTTTCCGCAATAGCCTGCAATCTACTGTCGATGGTAGTGAATATTCGCAGACCATCTTCCCAGAGGTCATATCCGTTTTCGTTGCACCAGTCCATTAAAAAATCCCTGATATAGGACCTGAAATAGGTAGCCAGTCCTTCGTTATGGCTGTCTAAATTGTAATTTAATTCAATAGGAAGACGGATGATGGAATCAGTCTCGTGTTCGGTAAGGACATTATACTGGGAGATCTTATTCAGGATCTGGTTTCTTTTTTCCAGGGCCAGTTCCGGATTCCGGTGAGGGTTAAACCTGGTGGGTTTATTGACCATAGCTACCAGACAGGCAGCTTCCTGATAGTTTATTTCATGCGGGTCCTTATTGAAGAAAGTCTGGGTGGCCACTTTAATTCCGTAAGAATTTCCACCGAATTCGATTGTGTTGAGGAACATGGCCAGTAATTCCTTTTTTGTGAAATTCTTTTCCAGTTCTATGGCCACGATCATTTCTTTGATCTTGATTATGATGATCCCGATCGCAGGAACATCGTTTAGCAATCCATTATTGAGATCGGTACGGGTTTTGAAAAGATTTTTGGCTAACTGCTGCGTTATCGTACTACCGCCACCTGCTCCGCGCTGACCCAGCAGGATGGTCTTGATACCCACTCTCATCAGATCGGGAAATGAAATACCGGAATGGTTGTAGAACCTGAAATCTTCGGTATAGATCAGGGTATTCACCAATTCATCCGAAAGGTCTTTAAACTCTATCTGGCTTCTGTTTTTCCGGTAATATGATCCGAGTAATACACCGTCGACCGAGTAAAGCAAAGACGAAAGTTCATTCCTGGGATTCTCCAGGTTCCGGTATGAAGGGAAACCTCCATATAAGTTAAATAAGTTTGCGCGTATGGATAATACAAACAGCAAGGTGAACAAAAATCCAATAATAAAGATCCACCACAACCATTTTGTCACACGGGCAATTTTTTTTTCTTTTGAATTCAATGACATCTATGGATAGTTCTTTTTAAAGAAAGATAAATATTCTTCCAGCCCTTTGGTTCTATAAAGGATCTCAAAATTTTCCTTTGATATTACAAAGTTATGAAATTTAAATGATCCGAATTCATCCAGCGGTGAATTACCCGTATTAAATGTTTCATAATAAGAAATGGCCCGGTTTTCATTTTTAAATTCATTGATCAGAATCAGGGATTGATCCTCATCGAAAGACAGGTTCCCACTTTTAAGATCATCGGCCATTCCATGGGATGTATTGAATTGATCAATAGTATTGATAAGTTTTTCATTGAGCTCTTTTTCAGAGGGATAGATAACGACAAAAAAATGAACCTCATCTGTGAACGGATAAAACTTAATTTCCTGTTCTTTGGCGATCCGCTCTTCAAATTCTTCAGTGGTTTCCAACAATTCGTTCACATAGTTGATCAATTCACTTTCGGGGAATCTGTTTTCGAACTGCTGTAATTCATATTTATATTTAAAAAGACTTTCAGTCTTGCCAAGTATCAATATCCTGAGCAATTCAATATTATCACGGAAACTGTTATCCGGATAGTTCCGTATACCCTCATCAATGGTAGCAAGGGCGGCTTCCATGCTATCGGCCTCATACAATTCATAGGCATTTTTGTAGTATTTCTTCAGCTTTTCACTGGCAATATTACTTTCTTCCCTGTAATTGGGATTCTGCACCATTTTGGCAAAGGATGTTTTCGGGAATTCACTCACCAGTTGATCGCCAATTTCATTATACTTCGGATTGTCCAATTCTTTGTATATCAGATATAAGAGATATAATACTTCCGGTTTGTGCTCGAATGACGGGAACCTGTCCAGCAGAATTTCAAACGATTCCGTTGCATTGCGCGGTTCGTCGAGCTGGAAATTGTATATTTTTCCAAGATTATAATAGGCCACTTCAATTTTTCTCAATGCGGAATCCTGTTCTGCCTCGGTAAAAGGTATGTTGGCAAGGTATTGTTCCCGGGTGGCCTGCCCATCCAGGCTGGTGGCCTCTCCTTGTTCGATATTTTCATCCTTTACAGTGGTCAGTATGGCCTGATCGGTAAATTCATTGGAAGAAGATTTATTGGATCGTCTCCAATGGTCTTCAAGATCACGGTCTCCCCAAATACGCTGAAACTCGGACTGGCCCAGGCTGATGGCATTCTGATTATAGAAATACCATGTAGACCCGGCAGAAGCCGAAGTGGTATTATTGTTCATAAAAGGATTGAACATATTAGTCTGGGCAAATGAGTTTTTAAGGGCAGCCTTTTTTCTGTTTTCTTCTTCATCGATTGCCTTTTGGCGCTTTTCTTCAATTACCTGATCGATAAACGCATAAAGGGTAGTGGTATCGAGTTTTGAAAGTGCCAGCAGACTGTCCTGTACATGGATCGTATTGATCTGTGTTACGAAATCGGCAAGGATTTCCTGACGCTGGGATACGGCAGGATACAGGTCATCGTCTTTGGGAAGTACCGTTACCGTGCTGTCATAATAGGCTTTTGCCGTTTCATATTCTTTGAAATGTTCATAATACAATTTTCCCAGTTCAAGATATGAATATGCCTTTTGTCTAGGGTTGTTGGTACTGGTCGAGATCGATAACCTGTAATATTCTATGGCCTGATCATAGTTATCCTGTTTGATCTCAAAATTGGCCATCTCATAATAGATTTTATCTTTGAATTCTTTGTTTTTGCGATCCTTCAATAATTTTTTAAAATATTTCCTTATTTTCTTCACATCACTCATATCCGCAAGGTCAGTTACCTGGGCCATGTTCAGTTTTGCGTAAAAGGAAACCTCATATTCCGGATTGCTTTTAAGACATTCATCGTAATAATTGTAAGCTTCCGACTGGAATCCCTTTTCCTGATAGATCTGAGCCATTATATAATAAATGCGGTCTGCATTATCCTTTTTTTTAAGGTCCGATGCGATCAGGATCAGGTGTTTTATCATTTCATCGTAATCCTCACGCCGCTGGTCAAGATAGGAACGGGTAAGCTCCAGTAATTTATAATTTCTATTATTCAGTTTTTCTTTTTTCAGGTAATCGGATACCGCAATGGCATTGTTCTCCTCATTATAATCGATAAAAGTACGCATCAGCCATACCAGGGCCTCATGCCGGGTATCGTCATCCTTGCTTTTGGTGTTTACGTATTTGAACGTTTCAATAGCGTTTACAAAATCACCCATGTAATACCGGGCCTTGCCGATGAGAATATAGCTGTCGTCGACCCATTTACTGTTGGGATGGCGTTGAATAGCAATAGATGCCTTCCTGATACATTCGTCAAGTGCTTCATGATTGCTTCGTATTACCGCAGAGTCAACATCGGAGAATACCATGAGAATATCGTTAAAATTATTCTGGTGGTTTTCCTCAATGGCTTTTTCAACCTCCGTGATACGTTGATTGGCATAAAAATAGGCATTATACCGGGCGGTAGTATTATGAAACGCCGTACTGAATATATTGGATCGTTCGGCGGAACAGGCGCCGAGAATCAATATACTTATGGGAATTAATAATATGTTTGATAACTTAGTCAATATATCCGGATCTTCTTAATTTTAACGATTTATTCCAATAATTAATACATTTATTAAGATTCAATTTCGTTGAAATATATAGTTTTGTTTGTGAGATAAATCCATTGGAGTATTGAAAACGAAAAAAACACTTTCTAGTTGGCTTACAACCAAATATCTCCTCATTATCAGGAATGAGGAGAATCTCTCGGAAAAGTCTACCATAAGTTTTACTTATGCAAAGTTAATCGTTTTTTCTTTTGCTCTGTTTACTGTTCTATTCGTTTTAAGCCTATATCTATCCAAAACTGTGCTTGCCCAGTGGTTTGATCCCCGCCATGCTACACTGGAAGCCAATAAACAGCTGATACAACTATCCTTAAAAATTGATTCGCTGTCGTATGAGGTCGAAAGAAAGGATATGTTCATTAATACTTTCAAACGCATATTAATGGAAGATTTCGAAGGGATCGATTCGGCAGAAACCAGGAATCCACAGATTACGGCTACATCCGATATGCTTGAACCGGATAATATTGCACCCATCGACAGTGCCATAAGAAGGGAGTTTGAGCAGGTGGGTGAGGAATATCTGGGATTAAATACACAGTACGCCCAGGAGATCCAGGAATTATTCTTTTTTGCTCCCATATCCGGGATCGTAACAGCTCCTTTTGATATTTCTAAAGATCACTATGGAGTGGATGTGGTGGCTAAATCCGACGAGCCGGTAAAAGCGATCGCGGATGGATCCGTGGTCATGTCGGACTGGACCCAGGATTCGGGCAATGTAATAGCTATACAGCATAGAGGAAATTTAATTTCAGTTTATAAGCATAATGCTGCATTATTGAAAAAAGTTGGTAATTTTGTGAGTGCAGGTGAAATAATTGCAATAATTGGAAACACCGGGGAATTGACTACAGGACCACACCTTCATTTTGAGTTGTGGTATAGTGGGAATCCGGTCAATCCTGAAGATTTTGTATCATTTTAAATATTTTTTGGAATGTTCGGCAACAATAATAAAAATCAAAAAATGAATGAAGAAGAGTTAAGTAATTCGAGTAATATTATAGGAAAGGGTACAACCCTTGAAGGCAACATCGAGTCATTCGGTAATATCCGGATCGAAGGACGGATCATTGGAAGTGTGAAAAGCAAGTCAAAGATTGCCCTGGGACAGTCGTCTTACATAGAAGGAGATATACTTGCCCTTAATGCTGAGATAGCCGGGGAAGTTAGTGGAAAAGTTGAAGTTTCTGAACTGCTCATATTAAAACCCTCCGCTGTAATTAATGGTGACATAATCACCAATAAATTTATTGTAGAATCCGGCGCTACTTTTAATGGCAGTTGCCGAATGGGTGTGGCAAACACTGAGATTAGAATTGGGGAAAACGGACAACCAAAGGGAGAAGAAAAACCAAAAGCCGAAAAATCAGAAAAAGCCGGGTAACCTTAATGAGTATGCCAAATATTCAGGGCTGGCTTTTCAAATGATAGCGGCTATCCTCATGGGATTGTGGATAGGTATGAAAATTGATGAGAGGATGGGAAATAATACGCCGATTTTTACCGCCATCTCTACGTTATTGTTTATTTTTGCTTCGTTATACTTGATCATTAAAAGCTTGCCTAAATAATGAAACCGGGGCCGATACGCAAGGTGATCCTGCAATCAACAACCTTTACTGTATTGATCGGTTTTATAATTTACATGACAGGCAGATTTAAAAGTGATTGGCTTTATGATTATCAGTGGTTTCTGGTAGCCTATTTTTATATTATCACCATGATCAGCCTTATTGTGATCGAGTTAACAGCCAGAAAAAAGGCTGAAAATATATCGAAAGGATTTTTTGGGGCGATGATGGTCAGGTTGTTCGTGAGCATCATTCTTGCCCTGCTGATAATTTATTTTGACAGGGAGAATTCCACGGTATTTGCAGTAAATTTTATTCTGTTGTATTTACTGTATCTGGGATTTGAAATTTATTACCTGTTAACGAATTTACAACCTCGAATAAATCGTGGAAATGACATTGAAAAGAGTTAGTCGATCAATTGGAATCAGCAGCCTGATACTTTTTATAATGCTATTGTTTTCAGGGAATAATCCGCTTAGGGCTGCTGAAGAGGGTGAGGAATTCGATCCCGGTGAAATGATTGCACATCATATACAGGATGCCCATAGCTGGCATTTATGGGATGGTCCGTATGGTACAATACCGCTCCCCGTAATCCTGTACTCAAATGACCGTGGAATAGAGATTTTTTCATCTTCGAACTTTTATGATGAACATCACAACCCGGTAAGTTATAAGGGCTATAAAATTGAACACAATCATATCGTGCCGCTCGAGGAGGGACGGAGCGTTATTGATTTTTCAATAACCAAGAATGTGGCATCCATGTTCATCAGTGTAATACTGCTTTTCTGGATCTTTTTCAATGTGAGAAGAGGGTATGAAAAGAACAAAGGGAAAGCACCCAGCGGTATTCAATCGTTCTTTGAGCCTATTATCATCTTTCTCAGGGATGAAGTAGCGAGGCCCAATATTGGAGATAAATATGACCGGTTTATGCCCTATCTGCTGACCCTGTTTTTCTTTATCTGGTTCAATAATATGCTGGGTTTGTTCCCGGCCGCTGCCAACGTTACCGGGAATATTGCGGTAACAGGCACCCTGGCCGTCTTTACTTTTATTATCACCCAGTTCAGCGCCAATAAAAATTATTGGAAACATATTTTCAACACACCCGGTGTTCCCTGGTGGTTGAAAATCCCGATTCCCATTATGCCGGTGGTCGAGATGATCGGTGTGTTTACCAAGCCTTTTTCTCTTACCGTTCGACTTTTTGCAAATATTCTGGCAGGGCATATAATTATTCTAAGCCTTTTCAGTCTTATTTTTATCTTTCAGAGCATAATGATAGGACCTCTCAGTGTTTTGTTCGCCACATTCATGTTTTTTCTTGAATTGTTCGTGGCTTTATTGCAGGCATTCATATTTACGATATTGTCTGCCATGTATTTTGGAGCGGCGGTAGAGGAACATCATGAGGAAGAGGGAGAAGTAAAACAGACAGTTGTATAATTTCTTTTTTTAACCATAAACATAATAAGTTATGTTAAATTTCATGTTACTTGATATAAGCATTGCAGTCATGGGTGCTGCTCTGGGTTCAGGACTTGTTGCAATAGGCGCAGGTTATGGCATTGGCAAGATCGGTAGTTCCGCAATGGAATCTATCGCGCGTCAGCCCGAAGCCGGAGGTAAAATACAAACAGCCATGATCATTGCTGCAGCGCTGATAGAAGGGGTTGCCCTGTTCGGTGTTGTGGTATGCCTGCTTATCTCGTTCAGAACTGTTTAATTTCTTAAGCCTGAATGCCGCATTAGGCGGGTTCGGGCTTTTAATTCATTGAAAAACAACATAGTAAAGATATGGAACTTATAACTCCCGGAATCGGATTAATATTCTGGCAGACTGTAACTTTTGTTATTGTACTGTTAATCCTGGGCAAATTTGTCTGGAGACCCATTATGAACGCTCTAAAGGCAAGAGAAGGTTCTATTGAAGATGCGCTTCAGGCTGCGGAACATGCCCGGGAAGAAATGGAAAAGCTGACTGCCGATAATGAAAAGCTGATGGCGGAAGCAAGGATGGAGCGGGATCAGATCATTAGGGATGCCTCTGCAATGGCATCCAGAATCAGGGAAGATGCCAAGGAAGAAGCCAATGAGATCACCGATAAAATGATAAAAGATGCCAGGCATACCATAAACCTGGAAAAACAGGCGGCCATCAATGAGATCAGAAATCAGGTGGCTGAATTTTCATTGCAGATCTCTGAAAAAATCCTGCGGAAAAAGCTTGAGGATGAGAAGAGCCAGAAAAAATTGATCGAAGATTATTTAAAAGATATCGAGCTGAGTTAAGATATGTCAAACTATCGAATAGCCGTCCGATATGCCAAATCCCTGATGGAGCTGGCCATTGATAACGAAAAACTTGAGGAAGTAAAGGAAGATATTGACATGTTCTATAGTCTTTGTAATACGAACAGGGACTTTATCAACTTCCTGAGAAATCCGATCATCCATAGTTATAAGAAGTCCGGTATCATCAAACATATTTTTGAGGAAAAATTCAACGAACTCACTTTCAGATTTATAGAGATTGTTACACGGAAAGGAAGAGAGGATGTACTTCCGGACATTGCCGGGCAATTCCTTGTTCTATACCGGCAGCATAAGAAAATACAGATCGTTGAGGTAGTAACTCCAGGAAAGCTGGATAAATCATTGCGTGAAGACTTCATGGATTTTGCCAGGGATTACGTAGGCAAGGACTGGAAGGTAGAATTAAATGAAAAAGTAAAGGAAGATCTGATAGGAGGATTTGTGGTTAAAATAGGAGATAAACAGATTGATAGCTCCGTTTCCTCCAAACTAAGAGAAATAAGAAAAAAATTGATTGTATCATAGAATAATAAATATATAAACTAATGGCAGAAGTAAGACCCGATGAGGTATCAGCTATATTACGGGAACAATTATCAGATTTCCGTACAGAGTCCGAACTGGAAGAGGTCGGAACGGTATTACAGATCGGCGATGGCGTTGCCCGGATCTATGGACTTACCAAGGCTCAGGCCTATGAATTGCTTGAATTCGAAGATGGCACCAGTGCCCTTGTATTAAACCTGGAAGAAGATAACGTGGGTGCGGTTTTATTTGGAGCATCTGAAAAGATCAAGGAAGGCGATACGGTTAAAAGAACCGGCCGCATTGCCTCGATCCGGGTTGGTGAAAAAATGCTTGGCAGGGTGGTTGATCCGCTTGGCCGTCCTGTAGATGGTAAGGGTGAAATAAAAGGCGATCTTTTTGAAATGCCTCTGGAACGGAAAGCCCCGGGTGTGATTTACCGGGAACCTGTGAGTGAACCACTTCAGACCGGGTTAAAGGCAGTGGACTCCATGATACCCATCGGGAGAGGACAGCGTGAGTTGATCATTGGTGACCGTCAGACCGGCAAAAGTGCTATTGCCGTGGATACCATAATCAATCAGCGGGAATTTTATGAGCAGGGAGAACCGGTATATTGTGTCTATGTAGCCTGCGGGCAGAAAGCTTCTACGGTAGCTCATGTGGTGGCCGCACTCGAGAAGCACGGTGCGATGGATTATACGATAGTAGTGGCTGCCAATGCTTCGGATCCGGCACCTCTCCAGTTCTTCGCCCCATTTGCAGGTGCGTCCATTGGGGAATATTTCAGGGATACCGGTCGTCCGGCCCTGCTGATATATGATGACCTCTCAAAACAGGCGGTAGCTTATCGTGAAGTATCGCTTTTATTGCGACGCCCTCCGGGAAGGGAAGCTTATCCTGGCGATGTGTTTTATCTGCACTCCCGCTTGCTGGAACGAGCGGCAAAGATCAATTCAAGTGATGCAGTAGCCAAAAAAATGAATGATCTGCCCCCCTCCATAGAAGATAAGGTAAAAGGAGGAGGTTCTCTTACCGCTCTTCCTATTATTGAGACCCAGGCAGGAGATGTATCAGCCTATATTCCTACGAACGTAATATCCATTACCGATGGACAGATCTTCCTCGAGACCGATCTGTTCAATGCCGGAATCAGGCCTGCGATTAATGTGGGTATATCCGTATCACGGGTGGGAGGTAAAGCCCAGATCAAATCCATGAAGCAAGTAGCGGGCACACTCAAACTCGATCAGGCACAGTTCCGGGAGATGGAAGCCTTTGCCAAGTTTGGATCAGATCTAGATAAATCTACACAGCTTGTAATTGATAGGGGAAGAAGGAATCAGGAAATACTTAAACAACCTCAGTTTTCACCGGTTCCCGTGGAACAACAGGTAGCCATCATATTCGCCTCTACTAAAGGTATTATCGATAAGGTGGCCCTGAATAAGGTCAAGGATTTTGAAAATGAATATATAAATGAGTTGGAAGCTAATCAGCAGGATATCCTCGACAAGCTTAAAAAAGGTCAAATGACTGATGAAATCGATGATAAGCTCAGAGAAATAGGTGCCAAGATTGCAAAAAATTATCAGACTTAATTCGCTCCGGAAATAAATTATGCCAAGCCTTAAGGAAGTACGAAATCGAATACGGTCAATCAAATCGACACAACAGATCACAAGGGCCATGAAAATGGTGGCTGCCTCCAAGCTCAGGAGAGCACAGGATAATATTTTACAGATGCGACCGTATGCTGAAAAACTGAACGATATTCTGAATAATGTGGTAAAGGCCTCCGGTCAGTCGGTAAAAAGTGAATATGCCGAGAAACGTGAAGTTAACCGCATTTTGATCCTGGTGATCACTTCGGACCGTGGGCTTTGCGGTGCCTTCAACAGTAATGTATTTAAAAAAGTAAAGGCTGCAATTAATAGTGATCTGCTGGAGTATTATGAAGATGACAGGCTCGATATTCTTCCTGTAGGCAAAAAATCCTTTGATTTTTACAGGAAAAGGGATTTTAATGTTATTGATGATTATTGGGAATTGTTTTCCGATCTTTCTTATGAAAAAGTAAAGGAGATTGCTCAATTCGCGATGCAATCCTTTAAAAGCGGAAAATACGATAAGGTTTATCTGGTGTATAATGAATTTAAGAATGTAGCCACACAGATCCTGAGGATGGATCAGTTTCTGCCGGTTGAGGTAGCTGAAACGGACGAGGAGGATTCTTTCTCGTTGAATTATATTTTTGAACCTTCCCAAATTCAGATCATTACTGAACTTATCCCCAAAACATTGCATATTCAGTTCTATAAAGCCATTCTTGAATCGTTTGCCGCCGAACATGGCGCAAGAATGACGGCCATGGACCAGGCCTCGGAAAATGCGGAGGATATCTTATACGACCTCAATATAATGTACAACCGGACACGCCAGGCGGTCATTACCAGAGAATTGAATGAAATTGTGGGTGGAGCAAATGCCCTGTCTGAAGGTTAATCATCTTTTTAAATACTGCAGTATAGATCCGTCCCGATCCTGATAAATCAATAGAATACGGGGTGCTTGACTGAATCGGTTCCTGATTTTATACGGGGGGAATTTCTTCATCGATGTGCTGAAGGATTATATATCGAAATACTATACACTCTTCCGGTTTTCCGATTTGAGAGATTTAAAAAAATTACTATATTACTGTTCAGACAGGTCAAAATGTACTCAAAATGGAAACGGTAACCACTTGCTTTAAGTTAACGTATTCGAGAAGTCAGTATGAAGATGCGGTAGCCTACGTGGAAGACATGAAAAGGCACCCCAAACGTGTTTTCTGGATCGGTAAGGAAGGTAAATCTGACGATGAACTGGTTTATTCTGTCATTGCCCACAGGATTCTTTCCGGTTTTTATAATCAAAATAATGCGCGTTATACAAATGCCCGGATACTAAAAATGAGTAATCGAAAAAATTGATCACAGCGATCAGGCTTTACCGTAATTAAATGATCCATATTCCGTATCAAGGGTTAATCCAGCTTTATCAGAGGATTCCACATGGCCGATTATTTTTGCTTCAATACGAAAACTTTCCGCTAGCTCTATGACCTTCATTGCATATTCTTCGGGAAGGTATATCTCCATTCTATGACCCATATTAAATACCTTATACATTTCTTTCCAGTCGGTATTGCTTTCTTCCCGGATGAGCCGGAATAACGGAGGTACAGGAAGCAGGTTATTTTTTATTACCTGCATATCTTTAATGTAATGCAATATTTTAGTCTGTGCTCCTCCGCTGCAATGGACAATTCCGTGAATTTTATTTCTTAATTCCCTGAAAATTTCAACAAATAACGGTGCATAAGTCCGGGTGGGTGAGAGCACCATTTTTCCTATATCCAGGGGCATTTCCGGATGCTTATCCGTAACCCGGTTTCTGCCTGAATAGATCAGATGTGCAGGAATGGAAGGATCGTAAGATTCAGGGTATTTTTCGGCATAGGATCTGTCAAAAACATCATGACGTGCCGAGGTAAGCCCGTTGCTTCCTATCCCGCTGTTATATTCTTCTTCATAGGTTGATTTTCCAAAAGAGGCCAGCCCTACGATTAAGTCGCCGGGGACAATATTGGCTGTATTGATCACCAGATCTTTTTTCATACGTGCCGTGACGGTACTGTCCACTACAATTGTCCTCACCAGGTCCCCGAGATCGGCTGTTTCGCCTCCTGTATTCGTAATATCGATCCCGTGATTCCTGAGCATCTCCAGTAATTCTTCCGAACCATTGATAACGGCTGCAATAACCTCGCCGGGGATATGATGCTTATTCCTTCCGATAGTGGATGAAATTAATATATTCTCGGTGGCTCCTGCACAAAGCAGATCATCGATATTCATGATAATGGCATCCTGTGCAATTCCACGCCAAACCGATAAATCACCTGTCTCTTTCCAGTAGATATAGGCCAGGGATGATTTTGTGCCCGCTCCATCCGCATGCATGATATTGCAGTAACGGTCATCCCCGCCCAGATGATCGGCAACGATTTTACAGAAGGCCCCGGGATATAAACCTTTGTCGATATGTCGAATGGCCTGATGGACATCATCCTTTGAAGCGGAAACACCTCTCTGATTATAACGGTCACTCATATCATTGAAAATAAAAAAACCAAAAGTTTTAACAGGTCAAAGGTATTAAAAACTTTTGGTTCTTTCAGAAAGAAAGATCAGGGGCTTACTGATCCCATTCGATTTCTTTTTCCCAGTCTTCGGCATTCTCCCATTCTACGGTTTCTTCAAAATCATCGACGGGTTCCTCCTCGGCCTCTAACTGTTTATTATATTCAAGGATCTTGAATTCAGTTCGCCTGTTGATCTGATGGGCGGCTTCTCTTTCTTCTTCCGTGGCCAGGTTATTAATTTCTTCATCCGAAATAATAAGTTGAGACTCTCCGTAACCCCTTGCTGTGATACGTTCAGGATCGATCCCCTTGTCAATGATATACTCTACGGCGGCCTGAGCCCTTCTTTTCGAAAGATCCATATTATATTCGGCCGTGGCACGGCTATCGGTATGTGAACTTAATTCGATGGTGATCTCCGGATTATCCTCCAGAATAGCCACCAGTTTATCGAGTTCAACGGCAGCATCCGGCCGGATATAACTTTCATCGAGGTCATAATAGATGTTTTCCAGCACGATCGCTTTGTCAATAACGATCTTATCCAGGGCGACCTTCATCTCAAATATCTCATTGGTGATCAGTTTGGTCAGGCTGTTAGGGGGTATCGATTTACCCACCGTCGTAAAGGATGCCCTGGAGGTAAGATAGTCGGGTTTTTCAGCCACTACTTTGTAATTTTCTTCCGGATAAACCCTGAAGGTAAAAGTTCCCTCACGACCTGTCAATTCCTCTGCAATGAGCGTATTCTCCTCATCAAATAATTTCACCGTTGTATTGGAAAGTATGGTTTCATTCCCCTCATCGTCAGCCGTAACCGTGGTACCGGTCAGAAAATAATTGACGATCTTCAGGTCGGGATCATTGTTAACAAAAGTGTATATATCGTCATCTCCCGTTCCGCCGGGCCTGTTTGAAGTGAAAAATCCTTTGGTAGGAGAAAAAAGGTAAAGCCCGAAATCATCATGGTTCGAATTGATCGGGTCGCCCAGGTTTTGTACTTCCAATTTCCCCTCCCTGCGTTCTGCCTTGAACAGGTCCAGTCCCCCGAAGCCCGGATGTCCGTCGGATGAAAAATACAGCGAACCATCCATGGCCGAATAGGGAAACATTTCGTTACCATGTGTGTTGATCTTCGGCCCCATATTCCTGACATTTCCCCATCGGCCCCGTCCGTCTTTTGTAGCCACATATATATCAGTACCGCCAAATCCGCCTTCCCTGTTGGAAGCAAAGTACAATGAGCGACCATCAAGACTGAAGGTTGGAGTTGAATCCCAGGCTTCAGGATCGCTTATTCTCAGCAGTCGTGGTTCCGACCACCGTCCGCTGCGGTATGAGGCCATATACAGATTCACATCTTTGTTCCCTCTTCTTTTGCCGCTGTTTCCCTTGGCAAAAACCATGAGACGACCGTCGGATGAGAAAGTCACCGATCCTTCATTCGTGTTTTCATCGTTGATCAGACCATCGAGCGGTGTAAGCGTGGTGAGGTCAACCCGGGCTCCCTGCGTTTCGACGCGGTAAATTTTGGTGAAGGGTGTTCCGGTGGCTTTATAAATTTTACCTTCTTCCCTTGAACTGGTAAAAAATAATTCTCCGTTATTATAAACAGGTGAATACTCGGCATTGGGCGTATTGACATCAGTCAGGTTTTTTACCCGGTAATAATTTTTTGTATTGATTATTTTTTCCAGCTCTACCAGGTTCTGGTATTCCTCGGATGCTTCTTGCCTGATCTCTTCTGTGGAAGCGTTAACCGATAACCGGTCGAAGATCTTTCTGGCTTCATCATATTCTGCATTGGCTTTCAGGGCATGGGCCAGATAAAAATAGGCCACATCTTCCGAATAGCCTTCATCAATCGCCGATTGATAATGGGGAAGAGCTTCATGCAGCCTGTTCGATACCCTGTATGATTCGCCGATCATAAAATTGGCAACGCCTGCTTTCCCTCCTTTGTCAAGGGCTTTCCTGTAATAATCTATAGCGACATCATATTCTCCCCGGTCGTATTTTTTATCGCCTTTTTTTACCATCCGCTTGCTTGTGTTGCAGGATGCCAGGATGAGCAGACCCATAAAGAAATATAGCGTAACCCTTTTCATTTTACTTGCTCCTTTTGTTATCCACCAAAATATCTTTTCATCCAGGATTCTTTTGCCGGTATGAGCCATTTATGGTTGAGCTCCTCCTTGGTTTCAATTAAATTATTGAAGATCAAGGTTTCCCCGGTGATTTCGCCTGATTCGATTTTTCCTTTTATTGATCTGCGATCAGTTAAATTTACATCTTTTCCGGATAAATAAGCAATCTTTGAACGATCCAGAAAATTTATTCTGTACCTGTTTTCCAGTTGCCTGATGAAATCAACCGATGAATCGATCGAACAACCCGATGCACCATTTATTTTTTCATTGACGGAAAGTATCAGGAATTGATTATAAAATGTACGAGCGCCCGCCTTGAGACCTTTTCCATGGGCAACCCACAGAGAGGTAAATTCATCCGACATTTGCTGGATCTCTTTAATTTCTTTACCGGTCAGTGTTCTGTCGGCCTGGTAAATCCAGATGCGTGAATAATCGGGTAATCCATCAAAAGGAGTCATAAACGCAGATTTTTGCTGTTCTATCTTTGAAACGATTTCTCAATATAATTGTTGCGGTTAAACCGGTAATAAGAATGCTGTTTTTCAGGATAAAAACTAATTGTATAATTTTGTGGCAAAAAATAAAATTGACTAATTTTGCTCCTCCTTGAGTGGTGATGTAGCTCAGGTGGTAGAGCATCGGACTGAAAATCCGTGAGTCGGTGGTTCGAATCCACTCATCACCACAAAAAAAAGCCATCTTCCAGACGGGAGATGGCTTTTTATTTTTTTAGATGCCGGATCAGGCTATATGCCTTCCCTTGCTTTCAATTCCGGTAAAATTTATTTAACCGTTTCGTCGAGTGGCATGCCAAGTCTTTCATAAAGCGCTCGCCTGCCCTCTTTATCCCCTGTGAGAATAATATGGGCATATTCAGCTACCTGGCGGGCATGTTCACGGGGCACCACAACCACACCATCGCCATCGGCTACGATCACATCGTTAGGCCTGATCAATACCCCACCGACAACAACCGGTTCCATCACCGACTCTATTTCATTCCTGCCCGGTCTGATTCCTCTTCCGCGGTTCATGTAATCCAGGTACACCGGGATCTTTTGTTTGATCACTTCATCCGTGTCGCGTACGCCTCCGTTGGAAACCACACCCACGGCCCCTTTGCTGACCCAGAAAAGACCATTATTGGAACCCATGGATCCGGTATCGCCGTCACCCGATACATCCAGCACGATCACGCTGCCTTCTTTTATGTGCTCAACAAAGGGTTCCGTGGAAATATTGCCGTACCAGCTACCTTCCCATTCCCTGAATTCGTCGGCTTCCATGGGATTTTTCACCACATCGTTAGTGGGTACATACCGCGCCGTAACCGCAATGCCTCTGAAAATATGCGAGAGATCATCAATATCCTTCCATAATGCATCAATTCGCTGGTCCAGAATGGTTTCATCACGCAGGCCCACCATATCCAGGCCATCGCATACATCGGCCACCCGCAACCCATCATACAATTTCAGGATCTGTTCGTCGGTGAGCTCATCCTGTGCATATGAATCCGGGGAAACCATAAATGCAACTCCAATGCCAATAAGTAAAAATTTAATTGTTCTCATAGTTAAAAATGTTTGTTTGTTAATCTAATTATCATCAGCATAATATCTTCCAAGATAGTTTACAATATCCTTTTTTATGGATAACGGATCAATTATTCCCTGGCCTTTATATAAAACCTTTCCTCCCGGTGCAATGAGCATGGTATAAGGCAGTGCGCCCTGCCAGTCCTCGTCCACTGCCTCGATCAGGTCATACATATTGTCGCCTTTGAAAATATAGTTTTTGTTGGCGGCCTCTTTTTCCTCAAGAAAGGCAAGGGCTTTATCCTTTTTGGGTAGTTTATCCGCGCTGATCGAAATGAATTCAAAATCCCTTCCACGATACATCCTGTCAATGGTAACGAATTCCGGAAATTCGATCACACAGGGACCACACCAGGTGGCCCAAAGGTTGATCAGCCTGAGTTTTCCGGTATTGTTTTCAATGAGGTTTTTTATTCCATCCACATCGATCTCTTCGATATTCACCGGGGCATTGGCCCAGTCATTGATCAGTTTTTTTGTCCATTCATCTTTCCAGGCCCATTTTATCGAACAACCAAAGGTTTTCGTTTTTTTCACTGGTACTTCCTTGTCATTCAATAGGGCTTCAATGGCATTGATCATATCCTTCTGACCGGGTTCAATATATGGATTTTCTGTGTCATCGATCCTCCCCGTATACCTAAGTCTCCTGTTTTCATCGAAAATAAACACATGTGGAGTAGCCATGGGTCCATAAGCTATGGAAGCCTCCTGGGAAGAGCCATCGTACAGATAAGGGAAATTATAGTTTTTATCCTCGGCCCGCTGTACCATGTCCACCAGTTCATCTCCCATATCCGAATATCCCAATTCAGCCAGACTGACTGCCTGGGGGCTGTTGGGAGAAATGGCTACAAAACCCACTCCTTCGGGACGGTAACGATCGACCATGTTGATTATTTTATCTTCGTAGGCCTGGGCGGTAGGGCAGTGATTACAGGTGAATATGACGGCCAGGATCTTATATTGATCATAATCTTCGAGGGCATGCATTTCACCATCCACCCCGGGAAGATTGAAATCCGGAGCCTTTGCACCAATGTCCAGCGTGTTTATTTCCGGCTGGGCCCGGAGTATCGTGATTCCAGTAAGTAGAAATATCAATGAAAAAGAAATATACCGCATGATTTTATTATTTTGTTTTCGGACCAAATAGAAAATGAATTGATCATACAGGGAGTTAAGATATCACTTTTTTTGTTTTTTCCGGATGAATTTGAGTTTTTCATTATTCAATATCAACCAGATCTTTAATTTTTTTGCGAAATGTAAACATGTGACTATGTCAACCGGGTTTTTTTCTTCCCCGTCCCAGATGTTTCAATTTGATCACTTCATGTTCCAACAGAAACCGCCATTTTCCCCGGGGCAGATTTTTTTTTGTCAGGAAGGCATACATTACCCTGTCAAGCTTGGTTACTTCGTAGCCCAGGGATTCAAATATCCTGCGGACCACCCTGTTTTTACCGCTATGGATTTCCAGTCCCAATGTCTTGTTATCCGGGGATATTATTGCGATATCATCGGCTTTTACGACACCATCTTCCAGTTCAACACCCTTTCCGATCTTTATTACATCATCCTCAAGTACCGGTTTGCCGACCTGAACCTCATATACCTTCCGGATATTATAGGATGGATGTGATAATCGTTGGGCCAGGTCCCCGTCATTGGTAAGCAGCAGTAAACCGGTTGTATTACGGTCAAGCCTTCCGACCGGATAAATCCTCTCGTCAATATGCTTGACGACCAGGTCCATCACGGTCGATCTGTCCTGCGGGTCATCCGTCGTAGTGATCAGATCCTTCGGTTTGTTAAGCAGCACGTAAATAAATTTTTCCTTTTTGACCAGCCGTCCTTTATAATAAACCTTATCCTGCGGTTTGACTTGGTAACCCAGTTCGGTGATCACCTTATTATTTACTTTGATCTCGCCCCGTTCGATCAGTTTATCGGCCTCCCGCCTCGAACAGATCCCTGCATGGGCTATATACTTATTTAAACGGGTGGCAGGTGATTTTCCCTTTTGACTGCCGGAAGGTTTTTTCAGAAAATCATATGCCGGGGGATTTACTTTTTTGGGATCGGATTCAGAATCAAATACACGTCGCCGTCTCCTTTTTTTATCGGATTTCATTCGTATAAGCAGAATTATTATTCGTCGGTACTTTCTTCACCGATCGTATTGTCTTCAGAACTGAAATCTTTCGGTGTGGGTAATTCATCCAGTTTGTTGATGCCGAAATACTCCATGAATTTTTCAGAAGTGCCGTATAATATCGGCCTGCCCAGACCCTCCGCTTTACCTTTAATTTCTATCAGTTCCTTTTCAAGTAATTTCTGAGTTGTGTAATCCGCATTAACACCCCGGATCTGTTCTATCTGGGACTTGGTAACTGGTTGTTTGTAGGCTATAATAGCTAAAGTTTCAAGTGCCGAATTGGACAACCTTTTTTTGGATTGTTGTTTTAAAAGGATTCCAATACTTGCCTGATAGGCTGGTTTTGTCAAAAATTGATATCCCCCCCCAATATGTTCCATTCCAAAGGCGAATGCATCATCCTGATATTTTTCTTTTAAAGTATCGATTGCCTTATTGATATCCTCATCCGGGACTTCGGCATCAAACATCTCTACGAGGCAACTCCTGATTTCCTCCTTTTTAATAGGTTTGGGGGAGGCAAAAATTAATGCTTCAATATGATTTGAAAGAAAATCCAATCAATTGTTTTTAGATAATTTAGCTTCGATTGAATGCAATGTATGCGGCACAGATCGAAGCCTTTCCTTGCTGATCAGCTTTCCGGTGTCAATACATATGCCATAGGTACCGTTCTTGATCCGTATCAAAGCGTTTTCAAGGTTATTGATGAATTTCTGTTGTCTTGCAGCTAACTGGCTCAGACTTTCTTTTTCCATCGTATCGGCACCATCCTCAAGTAGTTTACTTGTCCCTGAGGTTTCATCTGTTCCGCTGTCGTTGCTCCGGCTTAACGTCTGTTTGATATAGTTCAACTCGTTTTTGGCCTTCTCCAGTTTATCATGGATCAACTGTTCGAATTCCTTCAATTCTTCAGGTGTATACCTGGTTTTTTCTTCCTTTGCCATAATTTATATATTTAGAATTTCTTTCAAAACTTAAAAAATGCAGTTTTACGGCATTATTATTTTTATAAGACGCAAAATTGTAAATTTATTTATATATAAAAAAATCTTATTAAAATATTGACGAATATAAACCCGTATTATTATGTTAATATTCAGATATTTATTTGCATTTATAACGCTGATTTCTGCGATCCTTGCCGGTTCATTCCCGGTCTTTTCTCAAGATACATCTGATGTTGAATCGACATTTACGATTGTGGTACACGGAGGAGCCGGCACCATTACCAGGAAAAATATGCCCGAGGATCTGGAGGCTGATTATCGAAGCGTGTTGACCAGGGCTGTCAATACCGGATATGACATCCTGGCGGAAGGAGGAACAGCGATTGAAGCGGTAGTGGAATCCATAAAGGTCATGGAAGATTCACCTTTGTTCAATGCGGGAAAAGGTGCGGTGTTTACTCATGAGGGCTACAATGAGCTGGATGCCTCCATTATGGATGGTAAAAATCTGAATGCGGGTGCTGTTGCCGGGGTTTCGCATATTAAAAATCCTATTGAGGCTGCCCTGGCGGTCATGAACCATTCATCCCACGTGATGCTCACAGGAAAAGGGGCCGAATTGTTTGCCGGAAAACAGCATGTTCAACTGGTGGATTCGGGTTATTTCTATACGGAAAGGAGATATAAAAGCCTGATGAGGATCAGGGAAAGGGAAAAAGATGGTTCCTCCATAAAAACAAGAATTCATGACAGCAAATTCGGAACCGTAGGTGTAGTGGCCCTCGATAAAAACGGTAACCTGGCAGCAGGAACATCTACCGGAGGGATGACCAATAAGAAATATGGACGAATAGGCGATTCTCCCATCATCGGGGCAGGAACCTACGCGGATAACGAAACATGCGCTGTGTCATCTACCGGGCATGGTGAATTTTTTATACGGAAAGTGGTAGCCTATGATATTGCCGCAAAGATGAAATACGGTAAATATACGCTTCAGCAGGCAGCGGATAAAGTGATCAACGACGAGCTGGTGAAAATGGGAGGAGATGGTGGCGTGATCTGTATAGACTATAAAGGCAATATTGCGATGGAATTCAATACCGAAGGCATGTACAGGGGTTACCGTAGAAAGGAAGGTGAAGCAAGGGTTTTCATATATAAAGAATGATCATTTATTAAACAGACCCACCTTTTTTTTGATCACATCATAATTTCCTGTAAGATCGTACAACTCGAACAGAATAATATAATAACCGGTTCCTGCCGTGGATCCTGTATCAGTAGAACCATCCCAGTAAATAATACCCTCAATTCCCATCAGGTTGTTTGCCGTGAGTTTTTTTATTGCTCTTCCCTGAATATTGAATACAAACACATTGGCCAGATACCCCGGAGAAGACAGTTTATACCGGATCGTCAACAGATCAAGATAACCGTCCCCGTCCGGGGAAAAGACCTCCGGGTACACAGTGATTTGATGTCCGGCCGATTGAATTTCCTGGCTATTACCGTTTTTTTTCGTTGGTGTGCCATAACCATTGACAAACGAAGCAGACTCCCAGTTGTCCGGAGACAGGGCCGATTTATCGAAATTGATCCTTTCCAGGGATACTCCTTCATCATTTCTGATCATCGGATGATGCATATTACTGGAGTATTCGATGTAGTCAAATATAAGGCTGCCCGTATCCATCAATATCAGATTTCCGGCCTGGTCGGGCATTTCCGGTATTTTTTTAACTTCATAGATCTGCTCCCTGTTACTGAATGGGAAATCGGCCATTAGTTTATCGGTACTTGAAGTGAATACATAATATTGCCTTGGAAAGATCAACCGGTGAAGCAGGATGCCGGATCCGGACGTTATGATCTCATTATTTCTTTTACGACCCAGGGTTAACTTGTTCGGATCGATGTATTTCTCCGATAAATTGTATATTTCAATCCAGTCCACTCCCCCGGGTTCCGGATTAAAGAGGATCTCGCTGATTGCCAGGTCTCCGCTGTCAGCCTCTTCAGGCAGGTAAAAAAATGACCGATTATGCGCTTTGTTTATTTTATTTCCCACGCAATCCCTGATACCGGTTATCTCAATTATATATCTTTGTTTCGTAATTAATTCCTGAGATAGTTTAACCTCCAATTTCTGATGAAGCAAAGGATCAGAAAAATTGAACTCAAAGTCTGAGGAGGGATCAAAGTGCAGAAAAATGGTTTCGATACTGCCCGGATGGAGCCTTTCATTCATCCGGATCCACAGCGACCGGTCATCGGGTGTATAGGCACTTTCTATCTCCGGCCCTGCAAGATCCGGGTTCGGAGCCCGGATCGAATTTATTTTTCCGGGTGTGCCCCCATTCTCATTTTCTGTTACTCCCCAGTTTTTCCTGTCACCACAGGGATTCCCCGGATCGATCAGTTCAATAGAAAACCCCCCCGTAGATTTTTCCTGGTTATTATACCATTCTTTTGAATAAAAAACCGAATGGATCAATTTATTTTTTTCATTGATCAATGCTATGGTCATGCCTTCATTCAGTAACCGGGGAAAACCGGTAATTCCGATCGTATTAGCCGGTTCTGCAAACAGGCTACTGTTTCGGGCAGGGCAAAGAATGTAGTGAGTGCCGGGTAGCAGGGTCTGGCCGGGCAGCGGTATGGTATCTTCCCTGGCAATAAGGCGGAAATGACTGAGATCGAGTAACTGTTCGGAGACATTCAGGATTTCAACATATTCCGTATCCGGCATTCCATGGGAAGGCGTTTCATCGAACATGATTTCAGTGAATAACAGGTCGGCAAAATCCGGGGATTTGCCTATGCCGGTTTGAATAATGGTGTCATTCATTACATTTCCCAGGCAATCGGAGACCTTACTTAGTTTTAATTTATACACAATACCCGGCATGATTTGTGATCCCAGTTCAACCAGAATTTTTTTGGAATCCAGGCCGTAAGAGATTATAGCCTTTATTGTGAGATGTGGTGTGAATTCTATCAGAGGCTTCTCCGGAAGATCAGATAAAATTATTGGTTCGGAAAAAATGATCACCATTGAATCCTTACCAATAAAATAATGGGTCCTTATTTCCGGAGGCTGGTCATCCTTCGAAAGACTGTAAACGGAGTTGACTTTTCCCGGAGTTCCACCTAGCGGATCATCCGATACGGCCCAGTTGTCTTTCCCTTTACAGGTATGATGCGGATTGATCAGTTCGAGGCTCCATCCTCCCTTCTTTTTGACCGGATCAGCGATCATATCCGGCGAATAGGCAATCTGGTCCACTGGTTGTCCGTATTGGTCGGCCAGGGTTACCGTCTGACCCTGGTTATTCAACCTGTCCCAGTTTTCCAAACCCAGCGAAATTCCGCGCTCTTTAAACAATCCCGCATTTTTCGTTTCAGACAGTATCACATAGGATCCGGGGGATAGGAGGAAATCGGGTAAAACCGAATTATTCAGTCTCCAGCCTCCGATATGTACAGGTTCACCGGCCGGATTATATAATTCGATATATTCAACTGCAGGTAATCCTGCGGATGGTTCCGGATCGAACATGATCTCATTGATCACGATTCCCGGGATCGCCAAAGGCTGATTAATAATCTGACGGAATACGAGATCAACTGATGATTTTCCTTCCGAAAATGACCGGTTAGAAAGAAATACAAGAATAATGCTTATTAAATAGCTGGTTAAAACAATTAATCGCATAACAATGTATGAATTTAATAAAAAACCATATTATTTATATTAATTTTGCCCTGAATTTTAGAATGCTTTAGTACTATGATAAAATTAGCTGTTGTCGGAGCAACCGGACTGGTGGGCTCAGAAATGTTGAAAGTAATTGAAGAAAGGAATTTCCCTTTTGATGAACTTCTGCTTGTCGCTTCCGAAAGGTCAGTGGGCAGGAAGATCAGTTATAAAGGGAAGGATTATACCGTGATCGGGATGCAGGATGCGGTAGACCGGGAGCCGGATATTGCTATTTTTTCGGCCGGTGGCAGTACTTCGCTCGAGTGGGCGCCAAAATTTGCCGAAAAGGGCACGTTTGTGGTGGATAATTCCTCTGCATGGAGAATGAATCCCGATAATAAACTGGTTGTACCTGAAATTAATGGCTCGGTGGTCAAAAAAGAGGACAAGATCATTGCCAACCCCAACTGCAGTACCATTCAGATGGTGCTTGCCCTGTACGGTTTGCATTCGAAATACCGTATAAAAAGAATAGTGGTATCTACCTATCAATCCGTTACCGGTACAGGTAAAGATGCGGTTGACCAGCTCATGAATGAAAGAGCCGGAAAAGATGGTCCGGCAGCATATCCGCATAAGATCGATCTGAATATATTGCCTCATATCGATGCATTCCAGGATAACGGATATACCAAAGAAGAGATGAAAATGGTCAATGAAACCAAGAAGATCTACGGGGATGATTCAATTAAAGTAACGGTTACTACGGTCAGAGTACCTACACTGGGCGGTCATTCGGAATCCGTGAATGTGGAATTCCACGATGATTATCAGATGGACGATGTAAAAAATATTCTGGCCAGTACACCTGGCGTGGTGGTTCAGGATGATCCTGCCAACAATCTGTATCCGATGCCGGTCACTTCCCAGGGAAAAGATGAGGTTTTTGTAGGACGCCTGAGAAGAGATGATACCCAGCCCAATACGTTGAATATGTGGATCGTGGCTGATAATTTAAGAAAGGGTGCAGCTACCAATGCAGTTCAGATCGCCGAATATCTTCTGAAAAATAATTTTGTAAACTGATCAAATCGCCGGTAGATAAAAAAATCTGGAATAAAATACATGATTGGGCTGATAAAGACCCGTATGATTTATCTCTTAAGTTAAAAAACCTTGCTGAGGAGGATCGGATCTTTATTGTTACCCAGATCCGGGCCAGGCAGAAAGCCCGGAACAAAATTCCGGAATTTTATAATGTGCCGGACCTGGTTTTCACTTCTGCGGAATCGGTTGAGCAGGCTTCATCTTCGGTGACCGGGAAATATAAGGCCGGGTTAATCAGGGGAGGTTCCGTGATTGACATGACCGGGGGTCTGGGTATTGATGCGTATTTTATATCGAAGGTTGCTGAAGAAGTAATTTATATAGAAAAAAACAGGGATCAGGTCAATACAGCCCGGTTGAATTTTCAGAAACTGGGGGTCACAAACATCAGCGTGATCAATCAGGACTCCACCACCTTCATTAAGGAATTTTCGGGAAAGGTAAATACGATTTATATTGATCCTTCGAGAAGGATAAATTCACGGCGTGTTTTCAAGCTGGAAGATTCTGAGCCGGACATAACCGGGATATTTGACATTCTGCTTGAGAAAGCGGAGCGTGTAATCATTAAATTATCACCCCTGATCGATATCAAATATCTTTTAGACCGGTTCAGGCATCTCGTGCAAGTGCATGTTGTTTCGGTATCCAATGAATGTAAGGAGATCATTATGGTGGCTGAAAAAACCGGTTCGGTCGAAGGGCCGGAGATCATTGCATCGGATAGCGTAGATGGCCGGGTGATCACATTCCGGTCAGATCCGGGTGAGGAAAGCAGGGAATGCGGATTGGGATGGCCTGAAAAATTCATTTATGACCCGAATACGGCGATCCGTAAGGCCGGCTTGTTTAATTCGGCTGGGCGGCAGTTTGACCTGGTAAAATTAGCCAAAAACAGCCATTTGTATACAGGCGCCACCTTGATTGACCATTTTCCCGGAAGGAGGTTCGAGATCCTGGGAATTTATGGGTTCGGTGAATTTTTAAAACTAAAATTCAGCGGCAAGGCCAATATAGCGATCAGGAATTTTCCTCTCAGTGTGGAGGAGTTAAGAAAAAGAACAGGTATCGGGGAAGGAGGAGATCATTATATTTTTGCTACTTCCGACCTTACCGGCCAACCGGTCATTCTGTTAACGGTTAAGATTTGATATCTGTAATTAATTATTTGATTTTTTTATTGAATGGCGGGATTACCTGTAATCTCCGGCCTGTATAATATCCAAAAAGCATCAGATACGTATGATATCAATGTGGTCCACGAGGCTATACTTTAAAAGCTGTTGATGGATTATAATTTCTTTTAAAAACAGTGTAATTTTGGTTCTTATAAAAATAATTTTAAGTATCAGTGATGATAGGTGTACTAACCAAAGGAATAACTAAATTATTCGGAACAAAATCGGAAAGAGATATCAAGGCGATCCTGCCTTATGTGGATACGATCAATGAAGAATATGCCAAACTTCAGGATATTTCCGATGAAGAATTGAGGAGCAAGACTTCGCAGCTGAAAGGTCGTCTTGATGAGCGCCTTGCTCATATCGATACACAGCTTAAACAGCTTCATGAGGAGGTGGGCACCAATGAGAACCTGGATGTTCATCAGAAAGAAGAAATATTCAACCAGATCGATAAGCTTGAGGAAGACAGGAACACGGAACTGGAAGAGGTGTTGATGGATCTTCTTCCTGAGGCTTTTGCGATTGTTAAAGAAACAGCACGTCGATTCAAGGAGGAGGGATCATTGACTGTAAACGCCACGCTGCATGATAAGACCTATGCCGCAAATCATGATCATGTGGAGATCAAGGATGAACAGGCCATATGGTCAAATACCTGGCTGGCCGCTAGTAATGAAGTTGTCTGGGACATGGTTCATTATGATGTACAGTTGGTAGGAGGGATAGTCCTTCATCAGGGCAAAATAGCCGAGATGGCCACCGGTGAGGGCAAAACCCTGGCAGCTACCCTGCCGGCATTTTTAAATGCGCTGGCTGAACGTGGCGTTCATATTGTTACAGTAAATAACTACCTGGCCAAACGGGATTCGGAATGGATGGGTCCGATCTTTGAATTTCACGGACTTGCAGTAGATTGCATCGATTCTCACGAACCCAATTCCGAGGCCCGCAGGAAAGCATACCAGGCAGATATCATCTATGGTACCAACAATGAATTCGGCTTCGATTACCTGCGCGACAATATGGCCAGGGAAACGGAAGACCTGGTACAGCGGAAACATCACTTTGCCATGGTCGATGAGGTCGATTCCGTATTGATCGATGACGCCCGTACGCCACTCATCATATCGGGTCCTATACCCAGAGGTGATGAACATGAATTCTATGAGCTGAAACCCCGGATACAGAAACTGGTTGAAGCGCAGAAAAAACTGGTGTCTCAACTGCTTATCGAAGCTAAAAAAATGATCGATGAAGGGAATGAAAAAGATGGAGGAGTTTCTTTATTGCGTTCTTTCCGGGGTCTTCCCAAATATAAACCATTGATCAAATATTTAAGTGAAACCGGGAAAAAGCAGGTTCTGCAGAAAACGGAAAACTATTATCTGCAGGACAATGCCAAGCTGATGCCGGAGATCGACAATGAATTATATTTTACGATAGAGGAAAAAAATAACAGTATTGAGCTTACGGAAAAGGGATTGGACCTTCTTACTGGTGAGGATGAAGATACCAACTTTTTCATCATGCCGGATATAGGCCATGAAATTGCAGTTCTGGAGAATGATGCCTCGCTGTCGGATTCTGAAAAACTGGCTAAAAAAGAAGAGCTCATCAAGGATTATTCAGAAAAATCAAAGCGCATCCATAGTATCAATCAGTTGTTGAAAGCCTATACCCTGTTTGAACGGGATACCGAATACATTCTCGTGGATGGAAAAGTAAAGATTGTGGACGAACAGACCGGCAGGGTACTTGAGGGACGCCGGTATTCCGACGGTTTGCACCAGGCAATTGAAGCCAAAGAAAATGTGAAGGTTGAGGATGCCACACAGACGTATGCGACAATCACATTGCAGAACTATTTCAGGATGTATCATAAGCTTGCCGGCATGACCGGTACGGCTGAAACTGAGGCCGGAGAGTTCTGGGAGATCTATAAACTCGACGTAGTCGTGATCCCGACCAATGAACCGGTGATCCGTGATGACAGGGAAGACATGGTGTACAAAACCATAAGGGAGAAATTCAATGCGGTGATCCAGGAGATCATCGACCTGACGGGAAAAGGCAGGCCCGTACTGGTGGGTACTACCTCGGTGGAGATATCGGAAGTGATTAGCCGGATGCTCAATATCAAAAAGATCAAACACCAGGTACTCAATGCTAAACATCACCAGAAAGAAGCTGAGGTTGTAGCCTTTGCCGGCAAACCGGGTACCGTTACCATTGCCACCAACATGGCCGGACGGGGTACGGATATCAAATTGACGCCTGAGTCGAGAGCAGCGGGTGGCCTGGCCATTATCGGTACGGAAAGACATGAATCCAGGCGTGTTGACAGGCAGTTGAGGGGAAGGTCGGGTCGCCAGGGCGATCCCGGATCCTCCCAGTTTTTTGTTTCCCTTGAAGATAACCTCATGCGGTTGTTCGGTTCGGACCGTATCGCCAGAATTATGGACCGTCTGGGCCTGGAAGAAGGGGAAGTTATTCAGCATTCGATGGTGTCAAAATCCATTGAACGTGCCCAGAAAAAAGTGGAGGAGAACAACTTTGCCATCAGGAAACGATTGCTGGAGTATGACGATGTGATGAATTCACAGCGGGAAGTGATCTATACACGACGCAGGAATGCACTTTTCGGAGAAAGATTGATGGTCGATATCATGAGCATGATATTTGATACGGTGGAGGAAGTGGTGATGAACGCAAAGGGTAGTGAAGATTATGATGGCTTTAAATTGAACTGTATCAGCGTGTTTGGATTTGATTTCGAAATCCCGGCCGATGAATTCAAAGATCTTTCTGAAAATGAACTTGCTAACCGGTTATATGAAGCGGTTCTGATCCATTACAAAGAAAAGAATGAAGCCATTAGGGAACGGGCTCTTCCCATTGTAAAAGACATCCATAAAACCAGGGGAGCCACCATTGAGGACATCCTGGTTCCCTTTACAGATGGCACAAAGCAGATCGGCATTGCCTCAAGTCTCCAGAAAAACATTGATACGGATTGTAAATTTCTGTTCCTTTCGATGGAAAAAATGGCTACCCTGGCTATAATCGACAATGCCTGGAAAGAACATCTTCGTGAAATGGACGATCTCAAACAATCGGTACAGAGTGCGGTATATGAACAAAAAGATCCTTTATTGATCTATAAATTCGAAGCCTTTGAACTTTTTAAACGCCTGATCAATAAGGTGAATGAAGAAACGGTTTCTTTCCTTATGAAAGCCACCATACCCGTCGAGCAGCCGGATGAGGTGCAGGAAGCCCGGCGGTTGCGGCGTGCACGCCAGACTCTCCAGGAAACCAAGGAAGAATCGAGATCGGCACTTGAAGGACCCAGAGGGGATACACGTTCACGGCCACCTGTTGAGAAAATGTCTCCGGCGAAATCGGAAAAAACGGTGGGCAGGAACGACCGGATCAATGTACAGTATGCGGATGGCCGGATCGTTAAGGATGTGAAGTATAAGAAAGTAGAGGATGACATAAAAAGTAATAAATGCGTTATAATTGAATGACCGATGAAAAGATATTCGCTCCATATCCTCGTGATACTGGTCTTTTATTATGCCTGTGCACCGAAAACCGTGCCGGTGTCCAAGGAAGAAAAATATGAAGAGGACCTGTCCCATACCATTCCGGAGGTTGATCCGTATATAAGCCCGGTGCCGGAAAAATCACCTCTGGCACCCGCTTCATTCAGTGAACCGATCATGGATATCACCCTCCAGCTGGATACCTTGCTTGACAGGATCGCCCTGGTCAACACACAGATCCCGCATTTCCAGTATACCATACTTGTACATAACAGCAATTCACGGCAGGCTGCAGATTCAGCAAGACGCAATGTGTTCAGGGCACTTCCGGATGCCGATCCGAAAATGAATTTTGATCCTCCCAGCTACAAGGTGAAAGTAGGCAGATTTTACAATAAACTGGAAGCATATCAGACCCTGGTCAAATTGAAGGAGGTATTTCCTCATGCCGTAATGGTTCCGGAGCAGGTATATATCAAATGATTCTACATGGATATTAAAAATAAAATCAGGGAACTGGCGGCGGGTTATGCTGAAGATATCATTGAGGTGAGAAGACATCTTCATGCCAACCCCGAACTTTCTTTTGAAGAACATAATACTTCAGCGTTCATTGCGGATAAATTATCCCAATATGGCCTGGATCCCCGGAGTGGGATTGCGGGAACCGGTGTGGCCGCATTGGTTAAAGGCAATAATCCGGATAAAAAAATTATAGCGCTGCGGGCCGATATGGATGCATTGCCGATCACAGAGCAGAATGAAGTGGATTATAAGTCAAAAAACCCCGGAGTAATGCATGCCTGCGGCCATGATGTGCATTCTTCTTCACTTCTGGGAACAGCCCGTATACTCTCGGATCTGAAAAAAGAATTTGAAGGTACGGTAAAATTTATTTTTCAGCCAGGTGAAGAAAAGGCACCGGGTGGTGCTTCATTTATGATAAGGGAAGGCATCCTCGATAATCCGTCACCCTCACACATATATGGTCAGCATGTAATGCCCCAGATCCCGGTAGGCAAGGTGGGATTCAAGTCCGGGGTATATATGGCCAGTGCCGATGAGATTTACATGACCGTCAAAGGAAAAGGTGGACATGCCGCCATGCCGGATACCAACATCGATCCGATCATCATCGCTTCCCATATACTGGTGGCCCTGCAGCAGATCGTCAGCCGCCGCGCCAATCCCAGAACCCCGACTGTATTATCCTTCGGGAAAATAACCGGCCAAGGTGCGACCAATATAATACCTGATGAAGTGTACATTGAAGGTACTTTCAGAACACTTGACGAAAAATGGAGGAGGGAGGCTCTCGAGATCATGAAAAACATGGCCGGGTCGATAGCCAGGGGAATGGGAGGGGATGTTGAATTTGAAGCGCTCAAGGGGTATCCCTTTTTAAAAAATGAGGAGGTGTTTACCGAAAGATCGAGACAGTATGCCGTGGATTATCTTGGAGAAGACCATATAGTCGACCTGGATATCTGGATGGCTGCTGAGGATTTCGCTTATTACTCGCAGGTTATCCCGGCCTGTTTTTACCGGCTTGGAGTTGGAAACGAGAAAAAAGGCATTACCACTTTAGTTCACAGACCCACGTTTAATATCGATGAGGATGCCCTGGAAATTGGTATGGGGCTGATGGCCTGGATGGCGTTTAATGAATTAAAGACCGGATAACCCCGGGATTTATTTTTAAGCTACCTCACCGGCAATTGCCTCGCTGACATTCACCGTATGATCACCGATCCTTTCAAGATAGGTGAAAATGTTATAATAGATCAATCCTCCTGCATAATCATATTCCTTTATCTCAAGGCTTTTCATATGTTGTGCCCGTAGTTTATCCCGTATTTTATTGATCTCCTTTTCGATCTTTTTTGCTTCAGTCAGTTTTGCCTTCCCATTCCATTTTTGCAGGTTTAAAATCATGATTTCCAGCCCCTTTTCAACCTTCGATTGTATTTCTTCTATTCCTTTCTGTTGTTTATCAGAAAAATCGAGACCAAATTCTATTTTCTTTTCATATTCTTTTGCGATCTGAGCATAAATATCGGCCATTCGCTCCATATCATGAATGATCGAATAGATACCCCGAACCTGGGAAGAGGTTTTGGGTGCCAGGCTGGCCTCACTCAGTTTTAAAAGAAAATTGGATATATCTCTTTCCAGGTCATCGGTCAAGATCTCAAGTTGATGAATCTTGCCAATTTGTTTCCGTTGTTTGCTTGCCTTTTCTTTATAGATCAGCTTATATATCCGCTTATTGAGTTTCTGGATGATCTTACCAAACTGCACGGTGGCTTTATTGGCCTCTTCCATCGCCAGTTCCTGCGTCTCAAATATACCTCTGCCAATATATTCAAGTCGGAATTCTTCATCTTCCAGTGTATCTGGCACCAGTTTTTCGACAATTTTTATCATCTGAGGTACAAACCAGATCAATAATAAGGTATTGATTACATTAAACGAGAAATGGAACAAGGTCAGTCCCCATTTGATGGCACTTATATTTTCGAAAGGAGAACCTGCGGATGTGGTTTCGAGATAAGCTGCAATACCATTGAGGAAAAACGGAAAAACAATTAGTATCCATAGTATCCCCAATAAATTAAAGATCGAATGCGCCCGTGCTGCTCTCTTGGCATTTTTATTAGCGATTATTGCGGCTAGATTTGCCGTAATGGTGGTGCCAATGTTTTCACCCAGAATAATGGCGGCGGCCATATCGAAAGGTATCCACCCGTTTTCACACATGACCAGCGTAATAGCCATGGCTGCGCTGGACGATTGGACGATCACGGTAACCAGGGTCCCGATAAGGACAAACAACAGGATGGAAATAAATCCCATATCTGTGAGGTATCCCAGTTTTGCCAGTGCCTCGGCATTCAGTTCCGGCACGGAATTTTTCAGTGCATCAAGCCCCATGAACAGCAAAGCGAAACCTATGATGAATTCACCCCAGGACCGGATCCTGCTTTTACCGGACATGATCATAGGGAAACCTATGCCGATCAAAGGGAGTGAATAATAGGCAATACTGAATTCCGTGAACCCGAAAACGGTTATCAGAATGGCCGTCATGGTAGTGCCTATATTGGCCCCCATAATTACACCTATGGCCTGTTTTAATGACAATAATCCGGCATTTACAAAACTCACTACCATTACGGAGGTAGCGGAAGAGGATTGGACCAGTGAAGTGGTAAAAAACCCGGTGAATACCCCGGCAAACCGGTTGGTGGTCATGATGCCCAGAATCCGTCTCAGGTTATCGCCTGCTGCCTTCTGGATTCCCTCACTCATGATCTTCATTCCAAAAATGAAGAATCCCAGAGCGCCAATCAATGTGAATATTTCGTATATACCGAATTTCATTAATCACATATTCGGGTGGGACCGCATCAAAATTATTTTATATTTGATAGTAAAAAAATATCAGCAGAATAAACTTTAAAATATTTTCAAAGTAAAAATTTTTATGAGAAAATATAAGTAATAAATGGGTAACATTAACTTAATACAAAAATAAAATTGTTTGATGATCTTAGTCGTGATTAGAACCTAATTTAGTCTTAAAAATAACCCTCCGGGAGTAAATGGAATCATACTTTATTTTTATAGTAGTTGTATTAATTTCCCTGGCTATCATTGATCTGGTTGTTGGCGTAAGCAACGACGCCGTTAATTTTTTAAATTCATCCATCGGTTCGAAAGTGGCTCCTTTCAGGGTGATCATCGTAATTGCCGCACTGGGAATTATATTTGGTGCTACTTTCTCGAGTGGAATGATGGAAGTAGCCCGTAAAGGGATCTTTAACCCCGATCAGTTTTATTTCGATGAGATTATGATCGTTTTCCTTGCAGTGATGCTTACCGATGTGCTGTTGCTTGATCTGTTCAATACATTTGCTTTGCCTACTTCTACCACCGTGTCTATTGTTTTTGAATTGCTGGGAGCTGCCGTAGCCGTATCATTGATCAAAATTTCAACGTTGGGCGACTCGTTTGCCACCCTCGGAAACTACATTAATTCAAATTCGGCCTTATTGATCATAACCGGAATATTACTTTCCGTGGTGATCGCATTTACAGTAGGATTGATCATTCAGTGGATCGTACGGGTTATTTTTTCGTTCGATTATGAGAAGACATTTAAGTATTTCGGGTCGATATGGGGTGGTATTGCCATTTCGATAATCACGTATTTCATCCTTATAAAAGGTGCCAAAGGTTCATCTTTTCTGACGGATGAAGTGGTGGCATGGATTGCAAATAATACCTATCTGATCCTGATTTTAAGTTTTATCGGATGGACAATCCTTCTCCAGCTGCTTACCCTGTTCACCAGGATCAATAGCCTGAAAATAATCGTATTGGTGGGAACCTTTGCTCTGGCCATGGCATTTGCCGGGAACGATCTGGTCAACTTCATTGGGGTTCCCCTGGCCGGACTGGAGTCTATGAAATCATTTTTTAACAGCGGACTCGCTGATCCGTCCCAGTATAACATGACCGCCCTAACGGAAAAAGTCAGAACGCCTACCTACATGCTGCTTATAGCCGGCCTGATTATGGTTATCGCACTGATAAAGTCAAAAAAAGCCCGTTCGGTAACCGCTACGGAGATCAATTTAAGCCGGCAGGATGAAGGATATGAACGATTTGAGTCTTCTATTCTTGCCCGTAACCTGGTTAGAGGAGTGTTGAATCTATCCGATACCGTAAGAAAACTTATGCCAGAGCCGGTACATAAGTTTATTGACAGGAAATTCAATTTGAAACCGTTTCAGGAACGAAAAAAGCGGGAGGGGATATCCTTTGACCTGGTCCGGGCTTCAGTAAACCTGGTCACGGCCAGCGCCCTGATATCGTTTGCCACCTCTCTGAAACTTCCTCTGTCCACTACCTATGTTACCTTCATGGTGGCTATGGGAACATCTCTTGCGGATAAGGCCTGGGGTAGAGACAGTGCAGTATACCGTATTTCGGGTGTAATTACGGTGATAGGAGGTTGGTTTTTCACAGCTATAAGTGCATTTCTGGGGGCCTTTATTGTGGCCTATTTAATAAGTTTCGGAGGTATTTATGTAATCGCAGGTTTAGTTATTCTTCTTTTTTTCCTGCTTTATAAATCATTTTATATACATAAGAAAAGAGAGGCTGATAAGGTATTGGCAGAGAGTACCGAATTAACAGGTATTCAAATTAATACCGAAAATATATTGAAATCCTGTAACGATAATGTGATCCACACCCTTTCTTCCATATCCCCTTTATTAAGCAGGACCATCGATGGACTGGTTAATTTCAAGAGAAAATCCCTGTCAAAAACCCTGGATGAGATCAATGATCTTAATAAGCAGACCAAAACCCTGAAAAATTCGCTGCCGGGGATAATTGCCAGGCTAAGGGAAGAGGATATTGAATCGGGGCATTATTATGTACAGGTTGTAGATTATTTAAGGGAAATCGTAAATTCAATCACCTATATCATTAAGCCGATATATACTTACGTCGACAATAATCATAAACCTTTGACTGATGATCAGAAAGAAGAAATTGACGAGTTAAAAACCAAAATAGATAAATTCTTTACGTCCACGATTGCCATTTTGAAGGAAGATGGATTTAATAATATACACAATATCATCAAGGCACAGCATAAGCTTTTGGACAATATCCACAAGATCAGAAAAAAGCAATTGAAGCGAATAAAGAAACAGGAAAGCGGAACAAAAAACAGTGCGCTTTATTTAACAATTATGAGTGAAACGAAGAACCTCTTGTTGTTTACCATCAATCTTATAAAAGCTCAGCGTGATTTTCTGGTTTATAACTCAGGATCAATAGCTTCACCTATACAAGAAATTGAATCAGAAAAGTAATTGAAAGAGCGGATCGATCATGGATTGGTTTATCATTAAATTTTCCAACCGTATTAAAGCGGCTTATTTATTTGAGCTGGATGGAGCATGCAAGCTAATAATCAGGATTCCGGGACTGTTTAAATTTCATTTATCCGTAGTAATTGGGATACCGGATCAATACGAAGTCAATGATATTATACCCCGAACGGGGATATGAAAGCAAGATCATTGGCTGAATGGATTATTGAGTTGATTCATTTTCTGAGGGTTTTATTTAATAACCAAAATTTTAAGGGAAATTAAGACACAGGAATCAAAATCAATGTTAAAGGTCTGGATGCGCCGGGTCTTTTTAATGATTGGTATTCTGATAATTTTTTTCATTTCCATCGACCTTATGATCAATTCCCTCGGCGTTATTGCACAGGGTACGGTGAAGGAATTAATAAGGGCTGCAGAGGTTCCAATCATTGCTTTATTCATCGGTTTATTGACTACCGCATTGATACAAAGCAGCTCAACAACTACCTCTATAACGGTGGCTATGGTTGCATCCAATGCCATTTCTTTAAGCAGCGGGGTATTTATTGTCATGGGTGCGAACATTGGAACTACGATTACCAGCAATATTGTTTCCCTGGGATTTATAACCAACCGGGTTGAATTCAAAAAGGCCGTATCTGCTGCTGTAGTCCATGATTTTTTCAATATTCTTACAGCTATTATTGCTTTTGTACTGGAGTATTATTATGAGGTTTTATCCGGGTCAGCCTTGTTTCTCGCCGGTCTGTTCAGTCCTGGTCATTCAGCTGCTGTCATGAGTACGGTAGAGTTAAATATATTCTTTCTGGATCCGGTTACTGAAGCCATAACCGATTTCCTCGGATACCACTGGATTGTATTACTTATATCCATCATTTTGTTATTTCTTTCCATTAAGCTGCTCTCCAATTATTCATATAAATGGTTGATAGGCGGTTCGAAAGATAAGTTCAAGGATTATATCTTCAGCAATCCGGGTAAATCCTTTTTATGGGGGGTTCTGTTTACCGGTGCCCTCCAATCTTCTTCGATCACCACATCCCTGATGGTGCCATTGGTAGCCACCGGAAAAGTCATGCTCAGATTGGCTTTTCCTTTTATAATGGGTGTCAATATTGGTACTACCTTTACGGCTTTAATGGCCGGATTTATGAATACCCAGGCGGCGGTTAGTCTTGCGCTTACTCACCTGGTATTTAATCTTATTGGCGTACTTGTATTTCTGCCTTTTTCAAAAATCAGGGCTTTTCCGGTATTTTTGGCCGATAAATTCGGGGATCAAGCCAGTAAAAGCCGCCTGATCGGCCTGTTTTACTTCGTAATTACTTTTTTTATTATTCCCTTTATTTTAATTTACCTTTCACAGCGGATCTGATTGCATCAGATTTTCAGGTCAGGATCATTAAATTGTCAATATTTGCTGTTTTTTTGACAATAAAATGTTAATATAGAAAAATACTAGTAATCATTATTATGATAAAGAAAATCGTAAATACCCTGATCGATTTTGTGGAAACCAAGCTTGAGATCTATAAAATCCAATTAAAGGAAGAGGCTGCAAAAGCATTTACCTTTATAATCCTTATCTTTATCCTTTCCATGATCCTCCTTCTGTTCGCACTGTTTTTAAGTTTGTTTGTTGGAGGGATTTTAAATAAAATGCTGAACAGCAGCTATTACGGATATTTGATCATCTCAGGCTTTTATCTTATTGCCGGGATATTGATCTATTTATTTAGAAAAAAAATAAGAGATGGAATAGCCGATTCCATGTATTTTGACGATGAAGAAAATTAAAACTGTTTAAACCCATGAGTTCCAGATTAAAAGACAGAAAAAATAAGTTAAGGGAAGAATCCGATAAATTTGAAGAATCACTGAGTGGTGAGTTCGATGAAATTTCAGAGAAAGCCTTTGATATCGGGAAAAAGGCCTTGATTATAGGAGGAGGAGCACTTATTTCTTTTCTTATTGTTCGTGCCATAGTGGGCAAAAGCTCCAAGGAAACAGACAAGGAATCCGAATTGCAGGAAAGAATAATTGTAAAATCAAGTCCTAAAAATGTATTTTTAAAAAGTTTATCTGATAAAGCATCTCTGGTCTTACTTGAACTGGCCAGGGAATTGATTATCAGTACAGTTAAAAAGATGCCCGAAGAGGATGCAGAAAAAGATATATAAGGAATTGGTAAGAAGAAAGGAGGCCAATCAAAAAATGGCTGCCGTTCTTCTTGATCCAGATGAATGCAGGGAACCTTCAGCTTTACGGAATAAACTTCAGAAAATAAACAAAAGCCATATTGATTACCTCCTTCTCGGAGGCAGTAATATTGCATTGTCTGACTTATCCGAAATTGTTGAAGTAATTAAAGATGACACTGACCTCCCTTTAATCCTCTTTCCCGGGAATAATCTCCAGATTCATTATATGGCCGACGCCATATTGTTCCTTTCTCTCATTTCCGGAAGAAATCCCGAGTACCTCATAGGCCAGCATGTTCCTGTAGCCAGAAATTTAAAAAAGAGTAATATTGAAGTAATACCTACGGGATATATATTGATCGACGGTGGGAAACCCACCTCGGTTTCTTATTTGAGTTTTTCTTCACCGATACCCAATGATAAACCGGACCTGGTAACCTCTACTGCCGTAGCCGGGGAATTGCTTGGTCTTAAAACGATTTACCTGGAAGCGGGAAGCGGTGCCACCCTGCCGGTAAACGAGTCAATTATTAGAGAAGTTAGTAATACAGTTGATGTTCCGGTTATTGTAGGCGGAGGAATCGATTCTCCCGATAAAGCAGTAAGGGCCTTGCATGCCGGGGCAGACCTGATCGTAATTGGAAATCATTTTGAAAAAAATCCAGATTTCCTTGAAGATTTGTCAGAATTATTGAAAACTTATAACAATTCTCTAAATATTCATTAGGGATTCCCTTCTTCGCATTTTTCCTGCAGGAATACCGAACATCATCTTGAAACGGCGGCAGAAATAAGCCGTATCCTTATATCCCACATCTCTTCCTATTTCCCTGATACTGCGTTTGGTGGTACGCAGAAGGGTCACCGCTTTTTCCATTCTCTGATATTCGATATAATCCTGTGGATTGATCCCGGTAAGCATTTTAAAATACTGACCCACATAATCTTCCGATACATTGGCCACACTGGATAGTACCCTATTCGAAAGGTCGCCCTTGAGATTTTCCTTGATATAGGAAAAGATATCGATAAGCCGCGGATCCTTAAAATAAGTGATATTGGTAGCCAGTTTTTCAACGAACAATTGATTGTCGATTATGTAACGTGTTAATTCCACTACCAGGTTCTCTGTATTGGCTTTCACTATTCTTTCATGACCTGCTGCATTGGATTCTGTTTCTTTAAGAATAGTATGGATCAGTGAATTAATATTTTTTCTTTTTATGATAAAGGAAGGGATGTCGAGTGAGGCAAAAAAATTAACCGAATCAAAAACTTTGGCTTCAAACGTAATGTACGAGAAAGTCTCCTGTTTGGCATTTATTACTTCAGGATAATCTATACTCTGAAGATAGTTCTCTTTTCTTGTCGTATATTTTTCAGTGGTTTTTTTCGAGTTAGTGGTGTTTCCATAAGATATCGACAGGTTTTTTCCCCCGGGAACAAACAACACTTCATTCTTTTTCACCGGTTTATTTTCAGCTCCATATCTTAGTTCTCCATTATGCACAAGAAAAACCGAATTTTCCACATCATAAAAATTATCATTAGAAACCGGCTGGATTATCTTAATATTTTTCGATTTATTGTACTTTATTCCTAATGATTCAATGATCTTATTATAATCTTCCATTCTAAAATTTTTTTTTCAATTCAGCCGAATTGAACATTTTCATAAAATAATTAAACAATTACATCAAGATAACCCAAAAATACAAATTTAATATTGTAAAAGTACAATAATTTTCCGTTAACTCTTAATTTGGTAACTTATTCTTCCTGATAGCCGGAAATGTTATTAATTGTATTTTAATAAGATGTAAAAAGGAAGACCAGGTCGTTTTCCCTCTAACTGGTATACTGGTCTGATCAATGAAACCGGAAAAATATTGGAGCTTCCGCAGTCTGTTGGGGGCTATTATCCATAAGCGATAAGCATCAATTTATCCTCCCTGATCAATCCTGACTGCATCGATCAGATCCGTGTACAGGGTAATAAAGCAGTCCCGGGAATGATCCTTAATGTTTCAATCCCGGGACCGGTTATTTTGGATATTTAACAGGGTGAACTGTATCCAGGTGTTCTATTCCCTTGATCCCAGGAATATCATTACATAATACAACAGGGATACAAGTGAACCAATGGCAGCCACCACATAGGTCATAGCGGCCCATTTCAGTGCGTCTTTTGCCATGCCATGCTCAGAGGAATTGACAATATCTCTTTGTTGAATCCAGTTCAAAGCACGGTTACTTGCATTAAATTCAACCGGCAGGGTGACAAATGAGAACAGGGTGAGCACCGCATAACATCCTATGATGAGAAGCAGAATAGACTGAAACGGAAACGACTGGAATAAAAATGCACCGCCGAAAATACTGATAAGCACCACGAAATTGAGAATCCGGCCACTTACGTTCTGAATGGGCACAAGGGCACTTCTCAGCTTAAGAGCGCCATATCCCTGGGCGTGTTGAATGGCGTGACCGCATTCATGAGCGGCCACCGCCGCAGCAGCTGCCGATCTTCCATAATAAACTTCTTCACTCAGGTTTACCGTTCTGTTTGCCGGGTTATAATGGTCGGTCAGGGAGCCCTGCACATTGGTAACCCTGACATTCCGGATGTCATGGTCACGCAGCATCAGTTCAGCTATTTCTGCTCCGCTTAATCCACTTCGCAAACCGATCTTTGCGTATTTTTTGAACTTATTTTTCAGTCTTGCACTTACCGCAAAACTTACGATCATGAAGAAAATCGCAATTACTATAATCATTTTTTATGTCTTTTTAATTTTTTCAATCAAGTCCGTGGTTGAATAACCATCGATCAGTTCCAAAGTTATCACTTTTCCACCAATGTCCATAACGAAATCTGCACCTATAATGTTCTCTTTTTTATAATCATTCCCTTTAACCAGAATATCGGGTTTAAGCGCTTTGATAAGGGATAAAGGCGTGTCTTCATCGAAAAGCACCACCAGGTCTACAAAGGCCAGTGCTGCAAGCAGCCGGGAACGCGATATTTCATTATTCACCGGCCGGTTTTCCCCCTTTATTCTTTTCACACTGTTATCGGTATTGAGACCAACGACCAGTTTATCACCCAGCTTTTTAGCCTTTTCAAGATAGTCGGCATGCCCCAGGTGAAGTAAATCAAAACAACCGTTGGTGAATACCACTTTCTGGCTTTCGGACTGCCAATGAGTAATCCGATCAATGGCTTCCTTGCGGGTTACTATTTTTTTCGATGTGTCCATCCTCTTCTTTTTTTAAAAAAAGGCTGATCAGGAAACTGATGCCTCCGAAAAACAATAAAGAAATGAATTGGGAAGTATGTAATAATGTGGCAAATAAAACCCCGTCCTCCTTACTGATCCCGTAGAGTAAAAGCACTCCGCTGACAAAAGCATGATAGGTGCCGATGCCTCCCTGTACCGGTGCTGTCATTCCCAGCCCTCCGGCCATCAATATCGACAAGCCAGCGGACAGATCCAGGTCTGAAGTGGCCGGGAAAGAAAACACGATGATATAAGACATCAGATAGTAGAATATCCAGATGAACAGGGTGGAAAGAAAAAAACCGGTTTTATTCTGCACCTTAAGAATACTGTTCAGGCCATTTAACAGGTCGAAAGCAAATGGCCGTATTCGTTGATATAAACCCCAGGATTTAATGATCTTTTTATTTTTGATCACGTACAGGAAACCCAGAAGGAAAATTACTGCAATAAGTCCTCCGATGACCAGGAATCTATTCATGTCGAAGCTTTCATAAGCCGACATGATTGTGTTGTATATGTAGTTTTTCAGTGTTCCGAATTCGATGATGATGGTAGCTAATATTACTGCCACCAGAAGGATAAGGTCAAGAAGCCTCTCCGATATCACACTGCCCAGAGAAGCGGGTATTGCTACCTTATCGGTTTTCTTCAATATGGTACAGCGGGTGACTTCACCCATTCTGGGTACCAGTAAATTAGCAAAATAACCTACCATGACCGCGATAAAAGCCCTAAAAGAACTGATGTTATAACCAATTGGCTTGAGCAGGAGGGTCCAGCGGTATCCGCGTAAAAAATGACTTATTAAGGACAGGCCTATCGAGATATAGACAAAAGTGAAATCGGCCCTTTTTATTTTTTCGAACATTATTTGCAGGTCGAGGTCCCTGAATATGTACCAAAGCAGGGCCAGGGCAATAAACAGTGTGGCCGAATATTTCAGGATTGATTTCAGGTACTTCAAGGGGCGTCAGGAAATTCGGTTATTATCATCAGGAAAGATAATGACAGGTTTGAACCCCTTGGCTTCTTCAGGGCTCATGGCAGCATAGGATATAATGATAATGATATCTCCAACCTGTGCTTTGCGTGCTGCCGGGCCATTAAGGCAGATTTGTCCTGATCCTTTCTTACCCTTGATCACATAGGTTTCAATCCGTTCACCGTTGTTTATATTGACAATTTGAACTTTTTCGTTATCAACAATACCGGCAGCATCCATCAAGTCTTCGTCAATAGTAACACTACCCACATAATGCAGTTCGGCTTCGGTGATCCTGACACGATGAATTTTGGATTTTAAAACTTCGATCAACATAATTTTGACTGCAAATATACTAATTATACATTACGTTATCTATTAATCGAATGTTGTCAATATAGCCGGCAATACAAAGTGCAATGCTTTTGCCCTGATCCATGGTGCGGGTTATTGAAAAATCCTTTCTGTCGACCATTTCAAAATATTCCAACTCAAGATGAGCATATTGTCCGATAAAATCCCGGACAAATGCCTTCACCTCCTCTGGTCTTTCACCTGATTTCAGTTTTTTTCGCGCTTCTGTAAGACTTGCATATAACTTGCCGGCCTCGGGCCTCGACCGGGGATCGATTCGCTTATTTCTGGATGACATGGCCAGGCCATCCGGCTCCCTTACGGTAGGGACCTGCATCAATTTGATCGGATAGGATAGATCATCGATCAATTGACGAATGATGTAGAACTGCTGCAAGTCTTTCTGGCCGAAATATGTCGTGTGCGGCCTTACAATGTTAAATAATTTGGCAACCACCAATCCCACTCCCTTAAAATGACCCGGTCTGTATTTGCCTTCCAGTATGGATTCAATTTCGCCGAACTGAAGGGTGGTTTTCAGATTAAGCGGATCGGTGTAGAGGTCACTCACATCTGGATTATATACGATGTGACAGCCTGCCTTTTCCAGCTTTTCCAGATCCGCTTCAAGTGTTCGGGGATAACGGCTCAGGTCCTCAGGATGGTCAAATTGTGCAGGATTAACAAAAATACTGCACACTACTTTGTCGTTATCCTTTAAAGCCCGGCAAATGAGCTCCAGGTGTCCTTCATGAAGGGCACCCATGGTAGGCACCAGGCCGGTCTGTTCCTTTCTGGAATAGTCATTTTCAAGTGATTGGATCAGGTCTTTTTTTTCCTTGAAAATGATCATCTGGGTATTGTTGAATTAATATATTGTGGCTTAAAAGTACTTTTTAAATTACACAGATATTCAAAAATAGCGGAATTTTTAGTAACTTTGTGATCATTTTAAAGATATAACCAAATAGAACGATAGATTATGTCAAAACTTCGAATTCTCTATGTTGCTAGCGAGATCAACCCTTTCCTACAAACATCAGAAGTAGCCGAGTTCGTCCGAAAGCTCCCTCAGGCTATGCAGGAAAGAGGTATGGAAATCCGGATCCTTGTGCCAAGATTTGGATTGATCAATGAGAGAAAAAACAGGTTACATGAAGTAGTAAGATTATCAGGCATCAATATCTCGGTGGGAGATGAGGAAAAGCCCCTGGTAATTAAGGTTGCATCTATTCCGAATGCAAAATTACAGGTTTATTTTATTGACAATGAAGATTATTTTCACAGAAAATCGGTTTTTTATGACAAGGAAAATAATTTTTATGAGGACAATGATGAAAGGGCGATTTTTTTCTGCAAAGGCGTATTGGAAACCGTGAAAAAATTAGGTTGGGCTCCGGATATTGTACATTGTAATGACTGGATGACCAGTTTGATTCCCATGTACATTAAAACCACCTATAAGAATGATCCGATTTTTCAGAACACCAAATCGGTCTTCACGGTATACAATAATTCTTTCGATTATAAATTCAACGGAGATCTTCTTGGCAAGGTAAAGATGCTCGATATTGACGACAGCATGCTTTCCAATCTTGAATCGGGTGATTTTAAAGGATTTATCAAGATAGGCATTGAATATTCCGATGCGGTGATTAAATCGGGAGAAGAAGTGGATAAGAGCCTGGATAAACTGTTTGAAGAAATTCCTGACAGTATAAAAGTTGATACCATAGCCAAGAAAGACGATTATCTAGAATCATATTATAACTTATATCATGAACTTGTGGGGTGAGAAGATAAAAACAGGGCTGGCAATATTATCCGCCCTGTTTTTATTTCATTGTGAGGAGCCAAGTGAATTGGGGCTGGATTTGAGAGATGATACCGATGAGGTAGGGCCCTATTATAAAGAAATCGAATTACCTTCCTATTTGATAAGCAGGGATTCAGTATTGACCTCCAGCAGCGCACGCTTATTATCGGGGATCTATGAACATCCTGATCTTGGGAAAATCAATGCTTCCTGTTATACCCAATTTGGATATGGGAGCGAATCCGTAAATATTGCCGACAGCGCCCTGCTTGATTCATTGATATTATATCTGCAAAGCGATTATAATTTCGGGCCGGATGTGGTCAATCCACAAAAATTCACTCTACATGAATTAGAGGAAGATTTGAACGATACGGCAGCTTATTTTAGTTTCAGCGAAGTGGAGTATAGTACGGAATCACTTTCCTCAAGATCTTTTCTTCTCAAACCGCTGGCCGACACACTGCTCAGTTTCCCGCTAAGTGAAGATTATGCAAACAGGTTATTCAATGCACTGAAAGATACCACTTTAATTGACCCTGATGATGTAGAGTCACTTGAGGTTCTTTTCAAGGGGTTTGCCATTATTCCCGGTTCGGAGACCGGCATCATGCTGCGGTTCAACCAGGAGAGCGACGAGAGCATGCTTAGCCTGTTTTATCATTATCCTGACGATACGGCCTCCAGGAGATATGATTTCAGGTTTTTCAATGCGGCTAATTTCAACAGGATGATCGCGGATTACCGCGGGACTCCCCTGGATGGTATTGAAGATCAACCTTTTCAGGATTTTCAGCCGGCTGACAATAAAACCTATTTGCAATCCGGGTCCGGATTGATCCCGAAAATAAGTTTTGCACCGGTAAGGGAATTTTTCGATACTATTCAGCATGCAGCCCTGAACCAGGTGAGTCTCGAGATTAAAATAAACGAAATGCGGGAAAATGAATACCCTCCCTCTTCACTGGCTTTCTATTTTGCAAACGAAAATAATAAACGCATAAGGAGTGGAAGTCTGTTTCTGGGGATTAATGTGGATGGGTCCACTGATCTGCTTTTAGCCAGATATAATCCTGACGGCCATCGCTATGCAGTTCCTGTTACTTCCTATACGGAAGATCTCCTGTTTGACTTGACAGCATATCCGGAGATATTGATTTATCCTCCCGAATTCGGATTAACCCAGACCATAAATTATTTTCAGGCCGACCCGGGCAATATTCGAGTTAAAATATACTATACAAAATTGAAATAGTTTTATCTTTGAAATTTTCGATGATAAAATTATGTGTGGTATTGTAGCGTATATCGGTCACAGAAAGGCGCTCCCCGTCATTCTCAAAGGTCTGAAAAGACTCGAATACAGGGGATATGACAGTGCCGGTGTGGTCCTGGCCAATAGCCGCCTGAAAGCGTTTAAGAAACAAGGCAAGGTTTCAGACCTGGAGCGTTATATTGGAGGGAAAGAAAAGATCGATGCCAGTGCAGGGCTTGGTCATACCCGGTGGGCAACCCACGGTGAACCCAGCGACCATAATGCCCATCCCCATTTTTCATCTGCCCGGGACCTGGCCATAGTGCATAACGGGATAATTGAAAATTATGCTGTGCTCAGGGAGGAGCTTGAACGTAGTGGCCACAGATTTATAAGCGAAACGGATACCGAAGTGCTTATTCATTTTATTGAGGAGATCAGGAATAAAAATCAATGTGCACTGGAAGAAGCCGTAAGGATCGCCCTGTCAAAGGTGGTTGGGGCATATGCTATCGTACTGGTATCCAAAAACGACCCTGATCTGATTATCGCGGCACGCAAAAGCAGTCCTCTTGTGATCGGAATAGGCATAAATGAATATTTTCTGGCCTCTGATGCCTCTCCTATTATTGAATACACCAATGAGGTAATATACCCGAATGATTCCGAAATTGCCATTATAAAACGTGATGAGCTCACCATAAAAGATGTAAACAATGTTCCAACCACTCCTTATGTACATACGCTGGAAATGGATCTGGAATCTATTGAAAAGGGAGGATTCGACCATTATATGCTCAAGGAAATTTTTGAACAGCCACGGTCAGTCAGGGATTGTATGCGGGGAAGACTAAATGCGGATGCCGGGAGAGTGGTGCTTGGGGGAATAAGAGAATATGCAGCTAATTTACATCATGCTGAAAGGATTATTATGGTAGCCTGCGGTACATCATGGCATGCATGCCTTGTGGCTGAATATTTTTTTGAGGAATACTGCAGGATCCCGGTGGAAGTGGAATATGCTTCGGAATTCAGGTATCGTAATCCTGTGATCAGAGAAGGGGATGTGGTTTTTGCTATATCCCAGTCTGGCGAAACAGCCGATACACTTGCGGCAATAGAAATGGCCAGGGAGCAAGGAGCCATTGTATTCGGTATCTGCAACGTAGTGGGTTCTTCCATTGCCCGCACTTCCCATGAGGGGGCATATACACATGCCGGACCTGAAATCGGGGTTGCCAGCACCAAGGCATTCACTGCCCAGCTTACCGTGCTGAATATGATCGCTTTGCAATTGGCCCATGAACGCGGTACCATTAAAGAAAAGGAATTCCGCAACCTGCTGATCGAACTGGAAACCATACCTTCCAGGATCGAAAACGTATTGAAAAGTAACGATTATATAAGGGAAATTGCTTCCGGGTTTGTCGATACCGGCAATTTTTTATACCTGGGAAGAGGATTTAATTTTCCGGTAGCGCTCGAAGGGGCTCTTAAGTTGAAAGAGATCTCCTATATTCATGCTGAAGGTTACCCGGCTGCGGAGATGAAACACGGACCGATCGCACTTATTGACGAAAACATGCCGGTGGTATTCATCGCCACGGGTGATTCCACCTATGAAAAGATCGTTTCGAACATCCAGGAGGTAAAAGCCAGAAAAGGGAGGGTGATTGCCGTGATATCCGGGGAAGATACTATTATCCGAAAGATGGCCGATTATGTTATCGAAGTTCCTGCCACCGTCGAAGCTTTATCCCCCATGGTCACTGTGGTTCCGCTTCAGTTGCTTTCCTATCATATTGCCGTTATGAGAGGTTGTGATGTCGATCAGCCCAGAAACCTGGCCAAATCAGTGACAGTGGAATGAACATGGATCACAGCGTATTGATCTCCCAGAAAACGATCGAGTAGGCTCCATATCTCACAAAACGGGCCAGGGCATAAACCCAGAATTTTCTGAAAGGATAATTGACCGATCCCATAAGCATGCTGATACCTGAAAACGGTAACGGAGTCAGAGATGCCACGACAATCACAAAAAATCCATATTGATTCAGGTATTTCTGATATTTGATCAGATACCTTCGCTTAATCCATCGATATATCACGGTTTCATTTAATTTAACCCCGATCCAGAATCCGAACATCCCGGCAAGATAAGAAATAACGGCCAGCAATGTAATATAAAAGATGTACTGGTCTATGCTTTCAGTTCTTGTTGACCAGATAAAGAAAATTTCGGGAGGAATAATACCAAATACTATTTCGGACAGGGTATATAATATAAATACCAGGGGTGCATTATCATATACGGGCCGGAGCCATTCGAAATAATCAATGTTCACATATTTTTTATAGAGCAGAAAGCCTATGACAAACAAGGAAAGGATTACCAATCCCCGGATAAAATTGGTAAAGAAAAACCTGCCTCTGCTATCTTCTCTCATAGGGGGTGTAAAAATTTTCATCGAAAATAATCAAATTATGATGTAAAGTCAGAATTTTAATATGAATTCTGTTTCCTTTCAAAATGTTTTACTTATTTTGATTCCAGTAAATACACCGACCTAATTAATGTAAAATAGATGAGCCCAGACAAGATAGCGCAAATCCGGAATTCCATCCGTGATGTGTCTGATTTCCCTAAAAAAGGAATACTTTTTAAAGATCTCACCACTGCATTTAAAGACCCGGAAATTCTCCAGGAAATCTCAGATGTGCTTTTATCCTTTTATAAGGATAAGGGGATCACTAAAGTGATAGGCATAGAAGCCAGAGGTTTTATCATGGGCAGCATACTTGCCCACGGGCTGGGAGCGGGGTTTATTCCGATCCGGAAGCCGGGGAAATTACCATCGGATACCTATACCATAAAATATGAACTCGAATATGGTACCGATTCAATTGAGGTTCACAAGGATGCCCTGCAAAAGGATGATGTGGTATTGCTTCATGATGACCTGCTGGCTACAGGAGGTACTGCCAATGCATCGGTGGAGCTGATCAAAAAATTTGGAGTTAACCGCATCTTTGTAAGTTTTATCGTTGAACTCGGATTTTTACACGGACGTTCGGTTATCGATCCGGAAATCGATGTCTACAGCCTGATCACTTATTGACCACCTCCGGTCAGGAAATCAATCCATGTGGCAATGAAGAAAAGATATCAACAGTGGCCCGCGATTTATTAAGCGTATAAAAATGCAGGCCCGGGGCTCCTCTTCTCAGCAGGTCTACGCATTGATCGATGGCAATTTCGACTCCCAGCTCGTACATTTTATCCTTCATGTCCTGTACCGGACCCAGTTTATCGACGATCAGGTCGGGAATGGTGGCCCCGCACATATCCGAGAACTTTTTGATCTGTTTAAAATTGGTAATGGGCATGATACCGGGAATGATGCGGTTGGTGATTCCTATGGCCCTGGCCCGTTCCACAAAATCGAAGTAATAATCGTTATTGAAGAACATCTGAGTGACTATAAAGTCGGCTCCCTGTTCGATCTTATGTTTTAACCACGTGAGGTCGGATTCCATATCGGGCGATTCCGGATGGCTTTCGGGGTATCCGGCAGCGCCGATACAGAAATGGTTCATAGACTTGGCCAGCGCGATCAGGTCACTGGCATGCATCAGCTCCTTGTCAAGCCCTTTAAAATTCTTTTCCGGAATATCTCCCCTGATCAGCATCAGATTTTCAATATTCTGCTCATGCAGCAAACTCAGGTCACTCCTGACCTTTTCTTTACTTGCATTGATGCAGGTATAATGTGCCATGGCGGTTAAGCCGATCTTATTCTGAATATAATCGATCAGGTCGAAAGACTGGTCCTGCGTTGATCCTCCTGCTCCGTAAGTTACTGATACAAAGGAGGGTGAAAGTTTGATCAGCTGACCAATATTGATCCCCAGTTCCAGTGTGGATTTATAATTCTTCGGAGGGAAGAATTCAAAGGAAAAGGTTCTTTTCTGTTTTCTGAATATATCGGTTATTTTCAAATCGGATCAGTTTTATTATCAACTCGCTAAATTGAACAATTATTATGTTTTTTGCCACTTCCCGGGGGAATTATAAATTATATTCTTTTCCGGTTGTTTGTATAAACTATCACCTGAAGGCAGGAAGGGTGTTCCGGGCAGGTCGTTTAAATACGATACACATTGTATGACTTATTATTGAGGCTGTCAAAAGTTAAGTGATTTATAGAAGTTGCGGGATAGGCCCCCACATTCTTGGAATTAATTGAGTATTTCACCTCATTCTTATCAAGATATCAACGAATTCAATTGGCAAAATGGGATATTCTCCCACCAAAGGACTTTTGACAGCCTCATTGACTAATCATACGATGAGTTCTCCAGGTCATACGATGAGTTTAATGTATGATTTCCGCATCACATTTTTATACCTTACCCCCGGATGCCGGATGAATGTTCATCAAAAGGTGAATATATTCAATCCCCGCTTTAACGGAAACCGGTAATGTTTCATTTCAACTTTCTGTTATTCATTTTTTTTCTCGCCGCCTTTCCCTTTCTGTTGTTCAGGCTTGGAGATGGACTCTCTCATATCCGTATCTGCCTCGATATTGCGCAGGCGGTAATAATCCATCACCCCCAGGTTGCCGGACCGGAAGGCTTCGGAAATGGCCATAGGTATCTGAGCTTCCGCTTCTACCACTTTGGCCTGCATCTGCTGGGTAACCGCCTTCATTTCCTGTTCTTTGGCCACAGCCATGGCCCTTCGTTCTTCGGCTTTGGCTTCGGCTACCTTGAGGTCGGCATTGGCCTGATCGATCTGTAATTTAGCTCCGATATTGGTTCCTACATCCACATCGGCGATATCGATCGAGAGTATTTCAAAAGCCGTACCTGCATCAAGGCCTCTTTCCAGCACGAGCTTGGAGATCTTATCGGGATTTTCCAGCACGGCTGAATGGGTTGCAGCAGATCCTATGGAGGTAACAATGCCTTCCCCGACCCGGGCCAGGATGGTATCTTCCCCGGCTCCACCTACCAGTTGTTGAATATTCGCCCTGACGGTAACCCTGGCGATTGCAATCAACTGAATGCCATCGGCAGCTACCGCGGCTACCTTGGGCGTGGTGATGACCTTCGGATTTACGGAGATCTGTACCGCCTCAAAAACTTCCCTTCCCGCGAGATCGATGGCCGTGGCCTGCTTGAAGGTTAAATTTATGTTGGCCTTATCGGCTGATATCAAAGCCTTGATCACATTGGGCACATTACCACCCGCCAGATAATGGGTTTCCAGTTCGGTAGTGCTTATTTTCAACCCAGCCTTGGTGGCGGTGATCATAGACTCGACCACTACCCGGGGAGGCACCTTCCTGATACGCATGAACACCAGTTCGAATAAACCTACCCGAACACCTGAAAAAATTGCCGTGATCCAGAGATTGATAGGCACGAAATAAAGGAAAACAAAAATAAAGACAACAGCCGCAAAGACTATTACAAGAAGCATGTATGGATCCATTTCCATTAGTTTATAGGTTTGACGATAATTTTATTATTCTTGATAGATACAATCCTGACCTTCGTTTCAGATGGAAGATAATTGCCCAGGGTGGTCACTTCAAATATTTTGTCCCTGAAATCCGCCTTTCCAAAAGGACGCAATGAGGAAATGGTTATTCCTTCTTCACCAACCTGCAGATTATCCATATTCCCTTCATTGAACCGGCTTGTACTTGTACCCTGAAGCGAGAATCTTTCCCACATCCCTGACTTGAAACTGTAAATCAACGTACTGAGGCCTACCAGCAACGAGATGAATAACACCACCGTGCCGACGCCGGCCCCAAAACTGAGATAACTAATCACGATACCCGCAATGGTAAAAACCACCCCTAGCAATCCAAGCAGGGTGGTACCCGGTACAAAAATAATTTCCGTAACGATAAATCCCAGCCCGAATACAATCAGCAATATCACTGCAAGCCAATCAACCATCCGGTATTAAATTATCTTCATCAAAGTTAAAAAATCAATTTTAATATTTTTCAAAAAAATCAATAAGCTTTAGCGAAAATCACCCGCCGGTCTGAGGTTTGCCCGGAATAGATGCACTTGCCTTTCTCATCATGACCTCCCGTGGGGATCAGCCTGATGGTAGCGTTCGTTTCTTCCTTGATTTTTTCTTCCGTTTCCGGCGATCCGTCCCAGTGCGCATAAATGAAGCCTCCCTTATTTTTCAGGATGTCTTTGAATTCATCATAAGAATCTGTGGTATAGGTGTTTTCTTCCCTAAATTTCAAGGCTTTTTCATATATGGACCTGTGGATTCCGGGTATTAGTTTTTCGATTTTGTTAAAAAGCTCTCCATCGGGAACGAGCTCTTTTTCACGGGTATCTCTCCTTGCCACTTCCACGGTCCCGTTTTCAAGGTCCTTGGGACCAATGGCAAGCCTCAGAGGCACTCCTTTTAATTCATATTCCGCAAATTTCCAGCCTGGCTTATGTGTATCCCTGTTGTCGAAATATACTTCATATCCCTTTTCTGAAAGCTCTTTCCGGATATTCTCTGCTTTTTCCGTGATCTTCTGTTGTTCTTCATCACTTTTATAGATGGGAACGATCACGATCTGGATAGGGGCCAGGTTAGGCGGTAATACCAGTCCATCGTCATCCGAATGGGCCATGATCAATGCACCCATAAGCCGTGTACTTACTCCCCAGGAGGTGCCCCAGACATAGTCCAGACCGCCTTCCTTTGTGGCAAATTTCACGTCAAAGGCCCTGGCAAAATTCTGACCCAGGAAATGTGAAGTTCCCGCCTGCAACGCTTTCCCGTCCTGCATCAGGGCTTCGATACAATATGTATCAACCGCGCCTGCAAACCGTTCGGTCTCGCTTTTAATTCCTTTTAAGACGGGTATAGCCATATGATTTTCGGCAAAATCAGCATATATATTCAGGATTTTCATGGTTTCTTCTACGGCTTCTTCCTTTGTAGCATGCGCCGTATGCCCTTCCTGCCACAAAAATTCAGTCGTGCGCAGGAAAAGGCGGGTTCTCATTTCCCATCGTACTACATTGGCCCATTGGTTAAGAAGCAGAGGCAAATCCCTGTACGACTGGATCCAGTTCTTATAAGTATTCCATATTACGGTTTCCGAAGTGGGCCTGATGATCAGTTCTTCTTCCAGTTTGGCTTCGGGATCGACGATGATATCCTTCCCTGACTCATCATTTTTCAACCTGTAATGGGTTACCACGGCACATTCCTTGGCGAAACCCTCCACATGGGCCGCTTCCCTGCTCATGTAGGATTTAGGTATAAAAAGAGGGAAATAGGCATTGGTGTGACCGGTTTGCTTGAACATGCGGTCAAGCGTGGCCTGCATTTTCTCCCATATCGAGTATCCGTAAGGTTTTATTACCATACAACCCCGGACCTCCGAATTTTCGGCCAGATCAGCCTTTTTTACCAGTTCGTTGTACCATTGTGCGTAATTTTCCGATCTTTTTGGCAAGCCTTTTCCCATACTTTGTGTTTATTGTGTTGTTGGTATGAATTTTGCTTTATTTTAATATGTCGTGAAATTACTAAGTTTAGGAAAAATCAGTGATATTTTAATCAAATTTAGTAATTTGCCGTTAATACAAATGAATAGTATATTTATAGCATAATAAACGAAAGGGCAAAGTTATGAAAGCGCTGAAATCAATAAAAATATTAGGAGCATCAATTTTGGGATCGTTGATGCTTGTTTCACTGGGAGTGGATGCCCAGGAAGAGTATGACGATATGTATTTTACTCCCAAAGACAGGAAAGAGGTAAAGTCCGAATCCGTTTTTACGTCATCCAAATACACGGATAACACCTCACGGGATGTGGTAAATCCTTCCTATAATTCCAGAGACTATGGTGAAGCAGACGAAAATTATTCGGCGAAAAATGTTAATCCCGAATATATTGAACGTTATAAGACCAACTCAAAGGAGAATTATGCAGAAGAAACCACAGAAGGAGATGCCTATTACGTGGAAGATTATAACCGCGCTGAAATGCCCGACAAAAATACAGAAAGGGCAATAAGAAATTATAATTACAACTATTTTGGACCGAATTATGGTTTTGGCAATAACTGGATGAGTCCATATCACAGAAGCCCCTTTCATGATCCATTCTACGATCCTTTCTGGGATCCTTATTCTTTTCCATCCTATGGCTATGCCCGTCCGATGGGGTTCAGACCGGGTTTCAACTGGAGCATGAGCTTCACCTTCGGTAATTCCTGGGGATACAGCCCGTGGTCCTATTATCCCTATGGCGGTTTCCAAAGGCCATATTATGGCAGTGCATGGGCCTATGACGGCTGGTACAGCAGCTTCCACAGCCCGTTTTACCGGCCCTGGAGAAGCTCCTATTATTCTGGATATAATTCCGGATTCTATACCGGCTATTATTACGGACACAGGGATCTGGGTTTTGCCAAATCCTATGATTACAACACCAGGGTAAGAAGAGGAGCCAATAATATTCAGGTATCTGAAAATAATAACGTACCGGGCAGGCGCGTGTCAGTTACCCAGCAGAATCCCGACAGAAGGGATCAGAACATCAATGCCAGGGCAAGATCCGACCGTGATTACTCAAGGGTCCAGAATGAGTATTATAACCGTTCGGATTTAAGATATGCCGACAGGACTTCAGAAAATGCCCGTGTAAGTACGAATGCCCGGTCGGGCAGTGCAGTAAACGGCACCACTGCGCCAAGGGTAAGGTCGTCAAGGACTACGACTGATTATTCTTCCAGGCCTTCTTACAGAAACAGCAATACAGAAAGCCGGTCAAGAAGCACATACAGTAATAGTTCTCAGAGAAGATCATCTTCCTGGTCGAACGATAACTATAAACAGAGAAACCGGTCGTCTTCCGGAAGCTATTCCACGCCTTCCAGGTCAAGAAGCAGCTATTCTGGTAATTCTAGTTCCGGATCGAGTTCCCGGCCTTCTTACAGCGCGCCATCAAGAAGCAGCAGTGGCTCTTCAGGAACCAGAAGTTCTTCAGGAAGCAGTAGCCGGAGCAGGAGATAAGAAGAATCTCCATTAATACAGAATTCCAAAACCGGATCTATAAAATGAAAGTAGTCAAGCTTATACTGATAAGCGCAGGAATGCTGTTTGCCTTCCTGCCGGCAGAAGCCCAGTTGTTCCCGAGTGACCTGGCCTTAAGTTTCAGCAGAACCCATACCGGGGGAAGTGCCAGGATCCTGGGCCTGGGAGGAGTCAATAACGCATTGGGAGGGGATATTACCAATATTTCTTCCAATCCGGCAGGGTTGGGTTTTTACAACCGTTCGGAAGTTAGCATTACCCCGGTGATCAATGTGAATTCCAATACAACCCAATATCTTGGCAGCAGTAATGATATGATACAGACACGTTTTCATATAGGAAATCTGGGACTGGTGATCAACAATTCCAAATCGGACCGGGAGCCCGGAGCCTGGAAAGGAGGCAGCTTCGGTTTTTCCTATAACCGCATCAATGATCATCATAATGAAGTGTTTTATTCCGGCACGAACGAAACCAATGACTATATCGATTTCGTCCTGAAATTTGCCGAAAGCAATGAGGCGGAAGTGGATGATTTTTATATTGTGGATCTTCCATTTTTCACGTACCTGATCAACAATTTTTCTGTCCAGGCACCCGGTGATACGCTCTTTGGTGTATGGGATACCTATATCCAGGCACCGGGACCGGCCAATCCCGTCCGGCAGAGTGAAGAGATCAAAATTTCAGGATATCAGAATAAATGGGATCTCTCGTATGGAGGTAATGTGAACGACAGGTTTTATTTCGGTCTTGGCTTAGGCATCATTACGCTCAATTATGAAAATGAAAAAAGGTACAAAGAAGAAAGAAGCGGAGGAAGCATACTCGATCAATTTATCCTCAATGAACGTCAGGTAGTTGACGGTGTAGGCGTAAATGCCAATTTCGGTATCATCGTGAGACCGGTCAATACGCTTACGGTGGGTCTGAACTATACGACTCCATCCGCTTACAGCATGACCGATGAATTTGAAACTTCGCTATCGAGTCTCTGGGCTGACGAAGCATTTGATTTCTATGGCGACGACCCCAATTTCACGGGTGATCATACCGAACGGACTGAATTGAGTCCGCTTACCTATACCATCACCACCCCTATGCGCGTAAGTGGCGGGGTAGCCTATTTCTTCAATAAAAATGGATTTTTATCAGGGGATGTGGAATGGGTTGATTATTCGAGTGCGAAAGTGCGCTCCAATGATGTTGATTTTTCACTGGATAACGAAGAGATCAATGAATTTTACACCTCAACGCTCAATTATAGAATTGGTGGGGAGTACCGTCTGGATATTTTCAGGTTCAGGGCCGGTTTTAATTACCAGGCCGGCCCCATGGCAGGAGAATCCCAGATCGATATGGGTATACAGACCTATTCGGCTGGTTTTGGCATCCGGAAAAGATCTTTTTATACGGATTTCGCTTTTCTTTATTCAAATACCGGGGGAACGCGCGCTCCATATACACTCCAGCCATCCTGGGAGGCGGAGGTGGGCCAGGCGCCGGTGGCCCGTATTGATTATAATCAATACCGGATGATCTTTACAGCCGGGTTCACCTTTTAGACCGGATATATTCGATGATGTCTCTTTCCAGGCAGGTCTGATAGGGAAGTGTGATCTGCGCCTGAGAATAGAATGGATACCTTTCTTCAAGCTTTTTTCTTAAACCTTCCTCCAGATTATCTTCTCCTATCTTCTTTAAAAGGGGCCTTTTGTTGATCCCTTTCCAGCTGATCCTTTCAAGAAGATGATCGATACCGGCATCGATAAAAAAAGTAATTCCCTGCCGGTTCATAAATTCCATGTTATCAAAAAAACAGGGGGCCCCACCGCCGGTAGCCATCAGAAAATTTTCGTTTTTTTCACTGATTGTTTTCAACAGGCTGGATTCGATCTCACGGAAATAATCCTCTCCCTTATTATCGAAAATCTCGCTGATGGAAGACTGCTCGAAAGCAACGATTTCTTTATCCAGGTCGATAAACTTGAGTTGAAGTACCGCCGCCGCTTTTTTACCAAAAGTGGACTTACCGCTTCCGGGCATTCCTGTGATGTAGATCTTCATAAATTCTTTTTTATTGAGTGAGCCGTACCCTTGGATCGACCGTGGCATATAATATATCTACAAAGATATTGATTACAATGAATATAATGGCGATCAACAGGGTTGAGCCCATCACTACCGGGAAATCAAGAGACTGCACAGCCTTGATTGTGACGAATCCCAACCCCTTCCAGTCGAAAATATATTCTACAAAAAAAGCACCCGCCATTAATGAGGCCAGCCATCCCGAAACAGCTGTAATCACCGGGTTAATGGCATTTTTGAGTGCATGCTTGAAATAGATCGACACAAGGCCCAATCCTTTTGCACGGGCGGTACGAATATAATCCTTTGAAAGTACATCCAGCATGGAGCTTCTGGTCAACTGTACGATGATGGAAAGAGGTCTTATGCCAAGCGTAACGGCCGGCAGAATGATGTTTTCAAGATGAAGCTGTCTCCCATGTACCGGATGGGTCTGCCAGAGCTGCCCGGTAAGATTTAAGCCGGTATAATCACTCAGATAATATCCGAATACAATGGCAAACAAAATGGCCGCAAGGAAGGTCGGTACTGAAATACCCAGTACTGAAATGGAGACCAGGGTATGATCGATCCAGGAATTCTGGTTAAAGGCGGCAATGATACCCAATACAATTCCGGCCAGCGTGGCCAGGGTCATGGCAGCAAAGGCAAGCCAGAATGTACTTTCGATATTTTCAATCAGAATTTCACCTACCCGTTTATTCGATTGGAACGATCTTCTCAGATACGGGGATTTTAATACCATGGCAATCTGACTTTCAAAGGACACTAACTTTGTATAGTTATATTTTTCCCTGTTCTCCGGCGTATCCTCATGGAAAGACAGGGGTGATAAATCGTTTAAATACAGAAAAAACTGTTGATGAAGGGGTTTATTCAATCCCAGTTCCCTTGAAATGGTTTCCCTTGTGGCGATATCGGTTCTCTGACCCGCCATCATAGCGACAGGATCACCGGGCAGGGCATGAAATATGATAAACACCATGATGATTACCCCCAGTAATACCAGGATGCCGTATCCTGTGCGTATTATAATAAACAGGATCATATTAATCGGACAGGCTGAAAATCTTTTTGGCTTCCGGTACATCATTATGGTGCCATTTCCCTTTAACCGCACCATTTTTCAATAACCAGAAGCCGGGGTTTGAGCGTATGATCGCTTCCAGTACGGTCATGTCGGCAAAATAATAGGGAATATCCAATTGATATTCATGCCGGAAAACTTCAAACTCTGCTTCGCCGGAAGCCGTTAATACCCATACTTCTATTTCCGGCCTTACCGCATCGATCAATGACTTAATATCATCCATGTTTTTTGTAGAGGCCCTGGAAACATCGTGTATGATCAGGAATAGTTTGGTGCCGGTAAAAGATTCCTGAGTAAGATCTTCCGAATCGTTCCAGATATGGTAATCGGTTATTTTGGGCTGAGCCTCCGGGTTCAGTAATTCGAGATCTTTGTATATATAGGATGTGTCTTGAGGATACTCGGTAAATTCATATGTTTCACCATCCTTTTCCATAATATACTTATACCGGTAGGGTTCGGAAGGTTCCATCAGGCTGGGAATATGATTGCCCACTTTATATGGTCTGAAATCGAGAAAGGGAAGATGCCGGATAGCATATATGGCGAGGAAAAGATTTACGGCCAGCGCGGCGATCATGACTATATCACGCTTAGGATGACCGATAGCGGGTTTATATTTTTTTCTTCGTATGAATATCATTACCACCATCACAAGCAGTATCACGTCTTTTCCAAACGACTGCCAGGGTGTCATCGGGATGGCATCGCCAAAGCAGCCGCAATCGGTCACCTTGTTAAACACGGCGGAATAAAACGTCAGGAAGGTAAAAAAGAGTATTAATAAGAGATATAACCAGCCGGTCAGATTCATCCGGTACCAGATCAGCAGGGCCACACCCAGCAGAACCTCAAGGACGATCACAAAGATGGCAATGGGTAATGAATAAGGTACAAAGATCTCGAAGAAGGAAGCAAAGTCATTAGCAAATACCTCGAAATATTCCTTCAGTTTGATTGACGTACCGATCGGATCATTGATCTTGATCAGTCCGGAGAATATAAACAAGATGCCAACAAAAAATCGAAGAAAATTATCCATTAATCTCATAATAAACCTGCTAATTAAGCTTGATCAGACAAAATACGGCATAATTCAGTATATCCTGGTAATTGGACTTGACCCCCTCGGATATAATTGTTTTTCCCGCGTTGTTTTCAATCTTTTTAATCCGGTATAATTTCATTAGAATAATATCCGCCATGGAGCTTATTCTCATATCCCTCCATGCCTCGTCGTAATCATGGTTTTTGTTCATTAATAACGCTCGGGTTTCCTGAACGGCCTGATCATAAAGCGGTAACAGTTTATCTACGCGAAGGTTGATTTCTTCTTCATTCTTCAGTATGATCTGGATCAATGCGATAATACAGTAATTGATGATTCCGATAAATTCATTTCCTATATCATCTTCCACCTTCTGATCCCCCTTTTCCTGTATCGATCTTATCCGCTGGGCTTTTATAAAAATCTGATCGGTGATAGAAGGGAGCCGGAGAATTCGCCAGGCACTTCCATAATCCCTGGTTTTCTTTTCAAAAACTTCTTTGCATCGCCTGATTACTTGATTATATTCGTCTACCGTTTTTGACTTCAAAATTATTTTAAATTTATAGCTGTAAATATTCTGACAATCGATAACCGGGGGTGAAAGATACACCATTTTCCATAAAAAAAACACTCAATATCAAGGGAAAACTTCTCAGCCTTGATGAACCCCGGGTGATGGGGATCATCAACGTAACCCCTGATTCATTTTACCAGCAAAGCCGGGCACAACTGCAGACCTCCATATTAAAAATGGCTGAGGATATGTTATCCTCGGGAGCTACATTCCTTGACATAGGGGGGTACTCTACACGGCCGGGGGCAGATGACATTTCCCTGGAGGAAGAACGTTCAAGAGTGATACCTGCGATCAGGGACGTAAAAAAAGCCTATCCGGACGGAATCCTTTCCATCGATACCTATCGCTCTGAAATAGCCAGAAATGCAGTAGAAGAAGGGGCTTCCATGATCAACGATGTAACCGGGGGACAGGGTGATCCGGAAATGTTTTCCACCGTGGGTGACCTTCGGGTACCTTATGTATTAATGCATATGAGGGGCGATCCGAAATCCATGAAGTCATTGACAAATTATCACAACCTTTTTAAGGAAATTTCTGTCTATTTAAATAGGAGGATACAGGAGTTGCAACAATACGGTGTTGCTGACATTATTATTGATCCTGGTTTTGGTTTTGCAAAGACAATAGATCAAAACTATGGATTACTGAAAAATTTATCGTATTTTAATATGATAGGGTTGCCTGTACTGGCCGGTTTATCGCGTAAATCAATGATTTACCGAACCCTGCAGATCTCTCCCGATGCGGCTAAAAACGGTACGGTGGTATTAAATACACTGGCTTTATTAAAAAAGGCATCAATTTTGCGAGTGCATGATGTGAAGGAAACTATTCAGATTATAAATTTATTAACAAAGGGTGGATTTTGACATTTTTGATAAAAATAGGATTTCTTGATATCCGGTTCGTAGATGTACTGGATATTCTGGCTGTTGGTTTTCTGCTGTTTCAGGTCTATAAACTGATGAAAGGCAGTGTGGCGATCCGTATATTCCTTGGCTTCCTTTTTTTATATCTCATTTACCTGATGGTGAGGGCGGTGGATATGGAACTGCTCTCCAATATACTGGGAGAATTCATGGGAGTTGGTGTAATAGCGGTGATTGTTTTATTCCAGCAGGAGATCCGGAAATTTCTTCTTATGCTGGGGAAAACCACCTTTTTCAACCGGGAAAGCTTCTTTAAAGGGGTGGTCAACCGGGAAGAAATCCTGGATATTAACATTACCCAGGTGGTGGAAGCTGCCAAATCGATGGGCGGATCGAATACCGGGGCATTGATCGTCTTCTCCCGCGATTCGGAATTAAAATTCTACGCCGAATCGGGTGATATTGTGGATGCAAAACTCTCGAAAAGGCTCCTTCTTTCCATATTCAATAAATACAGTCCGCTGCATGACGGTGCGGCGATCATTTATAAAAACCGAATTAAAGCAGCACGCTGTGTGCTTCCGGTCACTGAAAAGGAAGAGCTTCCTGCCCAGTTCGGCATGAGGCACCGGGCGGCAGTGGGCATGTCGGAAGTTACCGATTCCCTTGTACTGGTAGTTTCAGAAGAAACAGGCCAGATGTCGGTAGCCAGAAACGGAAACGTATACCATAACCTTTCCGGTCAGGAAATAAGGGAAAAGATCCGCGAATACCTCACGGAAGAGAAGAAAGGATTCGGACAGAAACTACAGGATATACTGAAAGAAGAGATCGATGAAATGGAAAAGCAGGAGAAAGAAGAAGAAAAAGAGAAAGAAAAGCAAAAAGAGAAAATAGAGACCGCCTCATCCTCATAGTGCGTGCGAAAAAATATTTTTTTTTGAATGTTAAATAATCATGAGCATATCTGATAATCAGAAATATTTTCTGGAAGAGCTTGAAGGAACCCGCTGCAAACTGGTAGCGATAACCAAAACACGAAGCGAATCTGAGATCAGGGAATTGTATGAGGCCGGGCATAAATTGCTGGGTGAGAGCAAAGTTCAGGAACTGCAAAGCAAATATGAAAGGCTTCCCGAGGATATTGAATGGCATATGGTAGGTCATCTGCAAAGGAATAAGGTAAAACACATCGTACCCTTTATTGCCATGATTCATTCGGTAGACCGCTGGAAATTATTGAAAGAGATCGATAAACAGGCCCGGAAGGTTGACCGTGTTATCAACTGTCTCCTGCAGGTCCATATTGCAGAAGAGGAAACGAAATTTGGTTTTTCAAAAGAGGAATTATTTGAAATGTTACAAAAGGATGAATTGGGTGAACTGCTCCACGTAAATATTGCCGGTTTGATGGGCATGGCGACTTTTACAGAGGATGAGGATAAGATAAGAAGCGAATTCCGGATGTTAAAAGGCGTTTTTGATGAGGTGAAGGCCAACTATCAGACAGATAAAGTACAGATGAAGGAACTGTCGATGGGCATGACCAACGATTACAGGATCGCTATCGAAGAAGGCAGTACCATGGTGAGAATAGGCACGGCCATTTTCGGTGAAAGAAATTATTGACATGAAAGGAAAATTTTTATTGATCTCGGCGGCCGTTTCAGGAGCCCTGGCAGTCGGACTGGGGGCCATAGGATCCCATCTGCTTGAATCTTTGCTGACTGCATCGAACCGGGAAGAAACATACCAGACTGCCGTAAATTATCATTTTTATCATACACTTGCCCTGATGGGCATCGGGATTCTTGTCAACCGTTCAGGCGCTGTTCAAATATCCTGGAGTGGCTGGATCATGCTGGCGGGAATAATCCTGTTCAGTGGCTCTTTGTATATTTTAAGCATAACCAATAATACATTATTTGCGCATATTACACCTTTTGGAGGCGTATTGCTGATTATCTCTTGGATCATGCTGGCTTATGGCTTGTACAGGGCAAAAATGCGTTGATTGTTTTTAAGGCAAAACACTGGCCGTGATCATCAGTTTGGCATTTTTCCCTTTCGTATTCGAAAGGATGGTAATGATCTTGTTCTGTTTGCCGATTCTGCCGGTGGAGTCAAAGCTGATCTTGATTTCCCCGTTACTTCCCGGAGGGATCGGTTTTTCCGGCCATGACGGGGCGGTACATCCGCATGTGGTAATCACCTTTGAAATGATCAAGGGCTTGGTACCCGAATTTTTAAAAGTAAATGTATGATATACCTTGTTACCCTGTTTTATATCCCCGAAATCGTGTTTTTCTTCTTCAAAAGTGATCTGAGGCCCGTTAGATTCTGCCTGACCCCAGGCCGGCTCATAAATCATCAGGCTCAGAACATACAGAACGGGAATAATATATCTATACTTCATGACTTTTTTTATATACTACAACGAATTGTTCCTTAATTCGTTGTCCGGACTATGAAATTCACTCATTTATAAAAAACAGGATCAAAATTGACCAGGTAGAGTTCGGTTGTGGCGCGGGTGATTCCTGTATAGAGCCAGCGCAGAAATGAGGTGTCCCGCATCGATTCATTAAGATATCCCTGGTCGATGAAAACTGCCGGCCACTGGCCTCCCTGCGCTTTATGGCAGGTGATGGCATAGGTAAATTTGATCTGCAGGGCATTCAGGTAGGGATCTTCCGCCAATGCTTTGCCCCGCTCCTTATCGGTCAGGTCCGGATAGTCGGCAACTACCTGATCGTATAATTTGCGTTGGTCTTCTTCCTGTAAGGCCGGCCCGGGCGTATATAAGGTGTTCAGGATGGCTTTTGCCTGTACATTCGGGTGGTCCGGGTAATCGATCAAACGAAGGTCCAGGTCGGCAAACCGGAAACCATAACGTTCCTCCCTGTTGGCGATTTTCAGTACCTGTAAAAAATCGCCATTGGCCAGGAATCCGGCCGGGGAGTCGTTATCAAGCCAGAAATAATTATTTTTGACCGTCATCAGATAATCTCCCGCGTCCAGTTCGTCTTCATAAAAAAGCAGTTGTCTTCTGATATACTGATTGTACATGATGGATTGCCTGTTGGACCGGCAGATTACTATCGTATTCTCAACCCCATACTTTTCATAACCGTAACGAAGGCCATCCTCCATTTTTTCACTGGTCATCCTGAAAATATCTTTCCGGTTATCGGTGATAAACTGTATCCCGGTTTGATGATCCTTGATATTTTTCCGGATACGGGTAGCATTTTCCAGTATGCCTGATGATCTTTCCTGCCGGACTACCTCATCCAGTTCGATATCCTGTACACGTAAATGATATGTCGACTCCAGGTTTTTTTTATCAAGGGCTCCGCTGTATTCATAGCCTACCGGTGGCAATTGAGCGGTATCTCCCATGATGATCATTCTGTTGGATCCCTGTTCGAAGACGTAATCGATCAGGTCGCCCAACAAGCTTTTTTGCTGGTAGGATGACTGGTCGTAAATCATGGAGGCCTCGTCGATGATGAATATCGTATTCTTATGATAATTATTGACCCTGGTAAATTTCAGTCCTCCCGTAGCTTTATCCTGCCGGAGTTTATAAATTATCTTATGAATAGTGAAGGCTTTCTTTCCCGAATAATTGGCCAGTACTTTTGCGGCCCTTCCCGTAGGGGCAAGCAGCATGAATTTCAGATTGAACAGGGGCAGCACATTGACCAGGACGGATACGATCGATGTTTTACCCGTGCCGGCATACCCTTTGATCAGCAAGGTATCGGTCTTCTTTTTACGGGTAAGGTCGTCAAATAATCTGAAAAGGGCCTGCTGACCCCTTGTGGGATCATAAGGAAATCTGTTTGATAATATTTCAGATATTTCAGGCACCCTGTAATGTTTTTTCAAAAATAAATGCGTTTATTAATTATCGGGTGCGATAATACATAAAATATATGAAGGAAAAAATAGCGGAAAAGTTCGGTCACCGCCTGCGGGTCCGGGTAAGCGGAATATTGATCGAGAATGAAGAAATTCTGCTGGTGAAACATAGATATCCTGGAGAAAAAAAAACCCTTTGGGCTCCTCCGGGGGGTGGCATGAAATTCGGCTCTTCGGCTGAGGAAAACCTGGTCAGGGAAGTGGAAGAAGAAACCTCATTGAAAGTGGAAGCGGGAAGATTTCTGTTCATCAATGAATTTATGGATCTGCCGCTTCATGCAATTGAACTTTTCTTTGAAATTAAACGAAAAAAAGGCAAATTGAGAAGGGGATCGGATCCGGAAATGAGTAAGACGGATCAGATCATTGAATCGGTTGAGTTTATTTCCTTTAAAAGGCTTTCAAATATGGACCAGGCACAGATTCATAATGCCCTGACCGGTTGCAGTAGTTCCCGTGACCTGTTGAATAAAAGGGGTTATCTGAAATTTGGATAATTCATATAAATTAGAAATTGAATAAATTATAATTTTACCATTAATTTCCTTATAATTGCACATATAAAACAAATCCGAAGACATGGTAACTAGAATTTTATCTATCGTATTTTTAGCAGTGGCCGTCTATCTGGGCTATTATCTTTTTGACAGTATAAAATCGGTGATAGACGAAGAAAGAAGAATTGAGCGGGTGGAAAACAGGATCATAGAAAAGCTGAAACTTATCCGGGACACACAGGTGGCTTTCCAGAAGGTGCACGGTAGATATACCGATGACTGGGATTCGCTGATCAACTTTCTGGATACGGGCATTATTTACATGACCGAGGTCAGGGAAGAAATCATACCCAAGGAATATGGTGCGGAGGAGGTGATCAGACATGTGGATACGGTGGGTACTCAAACTGCAAAGGAGTTTGTTTATACCGAAATGAACCTGCTCACCGCTGGTGACTCCGGGGTGGTTACCAATATAAGGATAAAGGAAGGAGACGAAATTTCCGTCAACTATCATATATATAATCTTCAGACCCCGGAGAAACTGTATAAGGTGAAATCCCCTTATGGCGGTGTGGTTACCGAACTCTATGTCGACAAAGGGGACGTGGTATCAAGGGGTGATAATATTGCCGATCTGACAAAATACAAATATCCACCCGATTATGATATTACAAGGATTCCGTATGTACCCGGAAGCAATAAAAAATTCGAGATCTTTGCCGATGAAATAGAGCGCAGCGGAATAACTGTAGATGTTTTTGAAGTGAAGGATCCGGATCCCATCAATCCAAAAAGGAGAAATGAGAATGAACCATTGCGGGTAGGATCCAGGACTGATGTAACTTTAGCAGGAAACTGGGAATAAATTTTGGATATATCTTCCACACAATTCAAATTAATACGTAAGGAAAAAGATCCAAAATTCAACATCGATCACCTGGAGCATTATAACCTTCTGCTTCAGGTTGGATTCAGTGATATGCAGGTATGCATTGTGGATTCAAGAAATAACAAGGTGATGTTGATGGAGGATTATGGCATGCCCGGTGTGACCAGTCAGAATGAAAGGGTGGAATGTCTCGAATGCCTGTTCGATGATCATCATTTGCTGCTGGCCGGCTTCTGGAACCGGGTAAAGGTGCTGGTGAAAAACAAAAAGTTCAGTCTGGTGCCCAGGAAGCTTTTTTCTCCGGAAAACCAGGAGGATTATATCCGGTTGAATACCCCTGTGGATAGTCTTAAAGAATCTTATTTTCACAATGAATATTATTCGCTTGGCCTGGTAAACACCTTTGCCATAAATAGCAATGTGGTCGATTTTCTTGTCAGCAAAACCTATCCCGCCAAGCAGGTATGTTTTTATCATCAAAGCAGTGCTTTCATAAAGGGATACGAAAGATATTTCGCCGATGATCACCGGGATATAATGGCTTTGTATCTCGACCGGTTTGTACTTCATATTGCTGTCTTTAGAGATGGTGATTTCAAATTTTACAATCAGTTCCCGGTTAAGAAATTTGATGATTATTTCCGGTTTATCAATTTTGTACTCGCCGATGCATCCATGACCCGCGAAAAGACGAAATTTTTCGTCTGGGGTTATCTGGGTAAGAATTCAAATCATTTTCAGCAGCTCAAATCCGGGTATCCTTCCCTCGAATATGGTGAACGGCCCCCGGGTTTGAAGTTGAGTTATGTATTTGATGCAATCCCTGAACACCAGTATTTTGACCTTCTCAGTTTCAACTTTCTTGATTGAAAATGAAAAGGGTGGCCATCTTCCCCGGATCCTTCGATCCCTTTACTATGGGACACTATGATATTGTGATCAGGGGATTGAACTTATTTGATGAAATAGTGATTGCAATAGGCAGGAATATCAGAAAGGAACGGTATTTCCCCATCGACCTGATGCAGGAAAAAATCGGTGATGCCTTCAGTGAATATGGTGCGATCCGGGTGGTTACCTTCGATGAACTCACAGCCTCCATGGCCAGGAAACACAAGGCAAAATTTTTGCTGAGAGGGTTGCGGAATACCACCGATTTTGAATACGAAAACAGCATAGCCCAGATCAATAATCATCTCAATAATTCACTGGAAACGGTATTCCTGATCACTTCGCCCAGATATGCATTCATAAGCTCATCCATCATCAGGGAAGTTCACCGGTATGAAGGAGATATAAACGATTTCCTTCCCTATGACCTTTGAGCTCCTTTATGACTTTTGGAGTTCCTTTATGACCTTTGGAGCTCCTTTATGACCTTTGGAGCTCCTTTATGACCTTTGGAATTCCTTTTTCTTCCTGTAATATTTTCTGAATACCTGCCTGACGGAAGGATAGGAATTGTAAAGGGCCTGGTGAACCTCTGCCATGGTCATCCATCTGACTTCTTCGATATCTTCTTCACCCTGGGGCTTCATTTCCGAATCATCGACACAATGCATGGCATACCAGTAGGTCTTCTTCAGGATATTTTTACCATTCCTTTTATAGGTATGATAGGTATTGCATACTTTGTCCAGCAGTTTTACTTTAATATTGCATTCCTCTTCCACCTCACGGACGGCCGTTTCCTTGAGAGATTCTTTGTTGTCTCTTTTCCCTTTGGGAAGATCCCATTTTTTCATGCGATAGATCATGATCACGTGTCCGTTGTTTTCCACAATACCACCGCCCGCTTTAACCAGGGTATATGATCCTTTGATAAACTTTATTGCTTCCTTATAATTATCAACCTGGAAAGTGATGGAGTCTACCTTCTTGTTGGCCTTGGATTTTAATAACTGAAGGTACTGGTCAATGATCCGTACTGAAGCATGCTGTATCAGGACATCGTCATGAAACTCATTAAAATTGATCTTATCCGTGGCTTCCACAAGGATCATATCATAATTTTTAAGCTGAACCTCCTTGGTTGATGGAATTATCCTGAAGGGGATATCATTAATGAATATTTTCATTCAGACTTACTGTTCGGCAACATGACTTTTTATTAAACTTAAAAATATTATAATAAAGGAAAAATAATACAAGAATAAACTTTAATTTCATTTAATTTTGTTCCATGAAGGTCGAAAAATCCGTAGCCAGGCAGATCGCCGAATACCTGCTCGAGATCGAAGCTGTGCAAATAAACCCTGAAAATCCGTTCACCTGGGCCTCTGGCTGGAAATCACCGGTTTATTGTGATAACCGGTTGTCCTTATCCTACCCCCATATCCGGTCGTATATAAAAAAGGCATTGATCAATCTGATTAAAAACAGATTTTCCGGTGTTGAAGCCGTGGCGGGTGTGGCTACTGCCGGAATTCCGCAGGGAGCGTTGGTGGCCAATGATCTTGACCTGCCTTTTCTCTACGTCCGTCCCAAACCTAAATCGCATGGAACGACCAATCAGATTGAAGGGAAGGTCAGGGAGGGACAGAAGATTGTGGTTGTGGAGGATCTGGTGTCGACGGGCGGCAGCTCTGTTCAGGCGATCCATGTGCTCCGGGAAGCAAACGCAGATGTATCGGGTCTGGTTTCCATATTCACCTATGGTTTTCTCCAGTCTTATGAAACTTTTAAGAAGGCAAAGGTCGAATTTTATGCATTAACCGACTTTGATACCCTGCTGGAGGTTGCCCTGGCACTTTCCTATATCCGATCAGAACAGTTGGACCATTTGAAAAAATGGAGCGTTGATCCCGGCAACTGGGGTTAGCGCGTATATTTTTCGATGACACCCAGCCCAAATAAGGCAAAATCATACCGGACGGGATCCAGGGGATCGATCTTCCTCAGATTAAGCGTCAGCTCAAGAGCGGTTAACCAATCGGTCTGTTTTCTATTAATCAAACCGAGTTTTCGTGCTACCCGGTCCACATGAAGGTCTACAGGACAGATCAGTTGATCCATTCCTATTTTTTCCCATATACCAAAATCTACCCCGGACTGATCTTTGCGTACCATCCATCTTAAAAACAGGTTAAGTCGCTTGCAGGTCGATTTCCTCAGGGGAGTGGGAATATGTTTCCGTGTTCTTGCGGGTGCCTCCGGCAGGCTGAAGAATTCCTGATGGAACCGGATCAGCGATTCTTCCATATTCACAGGACGGTTCCCCGGGACAAACAAACATTCCAGGGAATCGTGACCTTTGTAGAAGTCTTTTAAAAAATGAATGAAGTACAAGGTATCTGTGGCGTTAAAAGTTCTGTGTTTGAACTTCAGCAATGGCCTGAGATCATTCTCCTTATGCTCAAGGATAAATTCATGTGGTGAATGGTCCATCATTTTCATCAGCTCCCGGCACTTGTGAATGATCGTTTTCCGGTTACCCCATGCAAGTACGGCGGAAAATAATCCGGATATCTCAATATCCTGTTTTTTGCCGAACATATGAGGTATGCAAATGGGGTCTTCCCCGATAAAACGGGGTTGATTGTAAGCGGCCACCTTTTCCTCAAGAAAAGGCTTAAGACCGGTAAAAAAATGGTTTGAAGACAAGGTTCTTTTGATAATCAGGGATGGTAGACTACTTCGACGGGGAACTGGCTGTCGTATGCCCCCAGCCGTTCGTAAGCGGTTTTTGAGATCTTCACCAACACATTCCTGTTTTCCCCCGTATCGGGCAATTTTCCGATAACACGGACAAAAACACTGAGGTCGTTCATATCGTTTTTAACCTGCATAATGGTGCCGATGGGAGCGGTACGGTGGAGCGCCAGATATTTTTTCGTTTCTTCCGATCCTTCGATCACCCTGGCAATTCCTTTTTCGGTGACTTTCTCGAGGTTTTCATTTTCCCTTTTACGTGTGATGACTGACGCTTCCCTGTCTTTCTTCTTCACCTTTATTTCCTTTTCCTCGTCATCATCAGGAACAGTCAGCTCATTGGCAAACACCGGATCCTTTTTTTCTTCTCCGGTGAATCCGACCACCAGTTCCTGGCCTATGTAAACCAGGTCGTCATCCAGGCGATTCCAATCCTTGATATCCATGGTGGTAATATCATAACTATCGGCAATGCTGAAAAGTGTTTCTCCTTCATTAACCACATGAATGATCTTGCCACTATGATCTCTTTTTTCCCGGATCTCATCGTACCGCCGGGCTTCTTCCCGGCTGGTAAAGATCAACAGCTTATCGCCAATAGCCAGTGTGTTGGATCTAAGTGAATTCCATTCCTTGATTTGGGCCACACTGACCTCATATTTGCGTGATATCCCGAATAAGGTCTCTCCGGGCTGAACGATATGGACGATACGGCCCGGTTCGCGGGTTTGACCTTCATCCTGTAAATATGGTATTCTGATTTCCACTCCAGTTTGCAGTCCCTGGACGGCATCCGGATTGGCCTTCATTATTTTTTTTACATCCGTACCATATCTTCTTGAAAGGCTGTAAAAAGTTTCGCCGGATTCTACTTCGTGAATAATGTATTGCCTGTTTTCAATCGTTTTCATTCCCAGGGAGTCGAAAGGAGATGCGCTGGAAGAAAGCAGGCCGACAAACAATATGAATAATAAGGGTATTAAAATTTTTTTCATTGTTGAACTGAATATTATCACCTTTTTCCCCATCTTCTGATCATTAGACAAAATTTCACCTTTTTTAATAAAATACCAGCAAAAAATCCGCCAAAAAATTATTTTCGTCGTGTATATACGAAGATATCTTATTTTAAGCGGATAATTTATCGCGGTCCATAAAATTAACGAACAAAAAGGCCGGATCATATTTTGAGGGTTCCGGGCCAAAGATTCAGGGATGTTCAGGTTGCTTGGTTGTGGAGGTGTGGAGATGGAGGATGGAGGATGGAGGATGGAGGAATGAGGATTGAGGATTGAGGACCGGGGACCGGAGACCGGGGACCGGTTGTTGGGGAGAAATGCAATTAGTCCTGAGTGTCCCAGCGATGGCGGGATGTATCGACGGACGGTTTTTGAGATGTGGAGATAGGGAAATGTGGAGATGGGGGAGATTGGGAGATGTGGAAATGTGTAGATGTTGTGATCCTTCCTGCGGCCGGATCACTCGGGATGAATGATGATTTAGTACTACTTAAAAAACCACGTCCTTAGGGCGTGGCCATGTTCAAGCGGGGCTTTGCCCGAAAGGCGTGTGCGTCTGAAAAAAATTTGCGGTGCAAGGCAAAAATCGGGGTTAATGCCACCTCCTTTGGTGGTGGATAGTCCGATTTTAGCAAATTTTTTACTGATTTTATGATTCTCGGTGCCTTTGAACATTGGTGGCTAAAAGTTTATTAATTAAAAGTTGATCATTGTGTTTTTTACCAACGGGAAACTTTGTAATTTTTCATCCGGATTTGAAACTCCGGGAAATAACGTCAAATGGCAAGTATGATAAGATACCTGGTTTTGTCTTTCTTTTTCTGCGGACTTTTATGTGCTGCGTATAGCGCTGAGGGTCAGAAAAAGGTAATGACCATGAAGATTGACAATACGATCGATCCCAGGATGAACCGGTATACCAAGTTGGCCCTGGACCATGCGCTCGATATTGAAGCTGATATTGTGATCATCGAGATGGATACCTATGGTGGAGCGGTGAATGATGCCGATGATATCCGGACCAGGATCCTTGAGTTCCCGAAACCCATCTGGGTATTTATCAACAAAGATGCCGCCTCCGCCGGTGCATTGATATCCATTGCGTGTGACAGCATATATATGGCCGGTGGGAGCAGTATCGGGGCGGCGACCGTGGTTACACAGGATGGAGCCCAGGCTCCCGATAAATACCAGTCCTATATGCGATCGATCATGCGGTCCACGGCGGAGGCCACGGGCCGGGATCCAAAAATCGCCGAAGCCATGGTCGATGAAAACCTCGAGATAGAAGGGATTACCGAAGAAGGTGAAGTGATCACCTTTTCTACTTCGGAAGCCATCAGGTATGGTTTCTGTGAAGCCGAAGCCGGATCAGTGGATGAGGTGCTCACTATGAATGGGATTGAAGATTATACGATAGAGGCGTTCAGTTTATCCGGTACCGAAAAGGTGATCCGTGTTTTCCTGAACCCGGTTATCAGCGGGATCCTGATACTGATCATCATCGGAGGACTGTATTTCGAATTACAGACCCCGGGAGTTGGTTTTCCTATTCTCGCGTCCATTATTGCTGCGGTACTTTATTTTATTCCCTATTATCTGAACGGTCTGGCCGAGAACTGGGAGATCATCGCCTTTATTGCCGGGGTGGGCCTGCTGGCTGCAGAGATCTTTGTGATACCCGGGTTCGGCATAGCCGGCATCGGGGGGCTTGTGCTTACTATCGGATCGCTGATGCTGGTTATGCTTAACAATGATGTGCTTGATTTTTCTTTTGTAAGGACCCGGGATATTGCAGAGGCGGTAGCTACCATTCTGGCCGGTTTATTTGGCAGCATCATCATGATGTTCCTGGGAGGGGTGCGCCTTACCAACACCCAGTTTTTCAAACGGATCGCTCTTCAAACCGTTCAGGACAGGCTGGAAGGGTATACCTCGAGTGTGCGGAGTGAATCGATGCTTGGCAAGACCGGCAGGGCGTATACAGTGCTCCGCCCCAGCGGAAAGATACTGATCGACGACCAGCTTTATGATGCCTATACACGCGGAGAATACATACAGGTGAATGAAGAAATCATCGTGATCAGCGAAGAAGGAACATCCCTCCGGGTTAGAAAAAAAACGGATACAGACGCACAGGGCTCAAAACCGGACTGATTTCCGGATACACCGGCATGTAATGGAAGTGAGGCGCCTCCGGGGCTTCACCATCAAACAAGTGGGTCCGGATAAACCGGTATGCAACGGAAGCAAGCCCGGCCTGTTACCACTTACGGAATAACCGTATACATTTTAACCCGAAAAATTCATAAATTTTTCGCCCGAAGGGCCGATTAAGCGCAAT
>CAZIXF010000008.1:7010-110377 GCA_964543195.1 uncultured Roseivirgaceae bacterium | reverse complement strand
ATTGCGCTTAATCGGCCCTTCGGGCGAAAAATTTATGAATTTTTCGGGTTAAGAATATCCGGGGAGCATGGATAAATGCTCACCCTTAGCCCAGCCCCTTGGCGATCAAAGAAAAAGTGATACGTATTCCGGCCAAAATTATTTCAGCTCGATAAACGAATGGTTCAGGGCCTCGAGAACCGATTCACCACCGGAGAGGTATTCATCGGCAGCCCGGGCAGCTTCTCTTCCTTCGGTAATGGCCCAAACCACCAGGGACTGACCCCGGCGCATATCGCCTGCCGAGAACACCTTGTCAATATTGGTCTGGTAGTTTTTATCCTTCACGTTGCCTCTTTCATCGAGCTCCACGCCAAGCTGACCCAGTACACCGTCATGTTCGGGATGAACGAATCCTATGGCCAGCAGGGCAAGATCACATCGCAGCTCCTTTTCCGTACCCGGTTTTTCCTTGAAAAACGGTTTTTTAGTTTCTTTATCCACGTCCCATTCGATCTCAACCACCTTAAGTCCCTTGACATTTCCTTTTTTATCACCGGTAAATTCTTTCGTCAGCAGCGACCACTTCCTGTCACAACCCTCTTCGTGGGAGCTTGATGTATGGAGGATCATAGGCCATTGAGGCCAGGGATTATTTTTAGTTCTTGCTTCCGGCGGTTTTGACAGAAGCTCGATCTGGGTTATGGCTTTTGCTTTATGCCGGTTGGAGGTACCCACGCAGTCCGATCCGGTATCGCCCCCGCCAATCACGATCACATGTTTATCGGTGGCCAGGATTTCATCTTTTCTCAGGAATTTATCTCCTGCTACCCTTTTATTCTGTTGTTTTAGAAAATCCATGGCAAAATGGACCCCTTTCAGATCCCGGCCGGGAATGGGGAGGTCCCTGGGCCGGGTTGCCCCGCCACAAAGCACGATGGCATCGTATTCATCCAATAATTCCTTTGCATTCACGTTTTTACCGACTTCCGCGTTGGTCCTGAATACAATCCCTTCCTCTTCCATGAGGTTTATCCGGCGTTCCACGACCCATTTTTCAAGTTTGAAGTCCGGAATTCCATACCGCAACAATCCACCTACCCGGTCGTCCCTTTCAAATACAGTTACCCAGTGTCCGGCCTTGTTGAGCTGGGAGGCAGCGGCCATGCCGGCAGGTCCGGAACCCACGACGGCCACCTTTTTCCCGGTACGTTTTGTAGGTATTTTGGGTTTAACCAGGCCGAGTTCGAAGGCCTTTTCTATTATATTTTTTTCAATATGTTCAATGGAAACCGGAGGTTTATTGATCCCAAGCACACATGAACCTTCACAGGGTGCCGGACAGATACGACCGGTAAATTCCGGGAAATTATTGGTGGAGTCCAGAATCTCATAAGCCCTGACCCAATCTTCATCATATACCGCATCATTGAATTCCGGTATATCATTTCCCACCGGGCATCCGCTATGACAGAACGGGATGCCGCAATCCATACATCTGGCTGCCTGGCTCAGGGTCTTTTCCTCAGGAAATTCAATATATATTTCTTTATAATCCTCTATCCTTTTGGAAGGTTCCTTTGCCTTGGGCAATTCCCTGTTATATTCAAGAAATCCTGTTGGTTTTCCCATATTCTCTTATTTATGCTATTACCTGTTCTTTTGCCTTATTCCTTAACAATACTGCCTTGTAATCTCTCGGCATAACTTTCACGAAATGCGAGATGGTTTCTCCAAAATTTTCCAGCATTTTATGTGCTGTTTCACTTTTTGTAAGTGCAAAATGGTTTTCCATCAATTTTTTGATCCGTGCTATGTCTTCATCTTCAAGCGGGTCAAAATCAACCATTTCCTTGTTGCAATTGAGCGGGAGTTTGCCATCCTTATCGTAGACATAGGCTATACCGCCACTCATTCCGGCCGCAAAATTCCGGCCCGTGGACCCGAGGATCAGTGCGTAACCACCGGTCATGTATTCACAGCCATGATCACCAATTCCTTCAACCACGGCAGTAACTCCGGAATTACGCACACAGAATCGTTCGCCGGCCATACCTTTTATATAGGCTTCGCCACCGGTAGCCCCGTAAAAGGCCACATTTCCAATGATAATATTATCCGAAGGTTTGAATTTTGCTTTCCGGTCCGGATAAACCACCAGTTTGGCTCCGGATAAGCCTTTTCCAAAATAATCATTGGCTTCACCTTCCAGTTCAAACCGTATTCCCGGGGCATTGAAGGCTCCGAAGCTCTGTCCTGCAGAGCCCCTGAATTTAATGTTTATGGTATCTTCTGGCAATCCGACTCCTCCGAATTTTTTCGATATCTCATTGGAAAGCATGGCGCCTACTGTCCTGTCGGTATTCAATATCTTAAATTCCGCATGTACAGGATCGGCCTTTTCCAGGGCAGGTTTGGAAGCCTCGATCAATTTCCTGTCCAGCACATTATCGATCTCATGATCCTGTTCCATTTGTTTATAAAGACCTACATGGGGAGGACTGTCCAATTTGGTAAGAACCGGGGTAAGGTCGATGGTCTTGAATTTCCAGTACTCGATATCCTCTCTCATTCTGAGTACATCGGCCTGTCCCACCATTTCATTTACCGTCCTGAAACCCAGTGAGGCCATGATTTCCCTCATCTCCTCGGCCAGGAATGTGAAATAATTGACCACATGATCCGGATTGCCGGCAAACATTTCTCTGAGCTCGGGTCGTTGTGTGGCAACGCCCACGGGGCATGTATTCATATGGCATTTTCTCATCAGTATACATCCTTCAACCACCAGGGCGGCAGTAGAGATGCCCCATTCTTCAGCTCCAAGGAGCGTAGCGATAGCCAGATCCCTTCCCGTACGGATCTGCCCGTCGGCCTGCACCGTGATTCTGGATCTCAGATCATTCAATACGAGGGTCTGGTGAGTCTCCGCCACGCCCAGTTCCCAGGGCAATCCGGCATGCCGGATCGAGCTGATCGGCGAAGCGCCCGTTCCACCATCGAAACCGGAAATCAATACCACATCGGCTTTTCCCTTGGCTACGCCGGCGGCAATGGTGCCTACGCCCACTTCGGAAACCAGTTTTACATTGATCCGTGCCTCGCGATTGGCATTTTTAAGGTCATAGATCAGCTGGGCCAGGTCTTCAATAGAATAGATGTCGTGGTGGGGAGGTGGTGAGATCAGTCCTACCCCCGGGGTGGAATACCGTACCCTGCCTATCCATTCATCTACTTTATGTCCCGGTAACTGGCCGCCCTCACCCGGCTTCGCCCCCTGGGCCATCTTGATCTGGAGTTCGTTGGCATTGGTCAGGTAATAACTGGTTACCCCAAACCGGCCTGAAGCTACCTGTTTGATGGCTGACCTTTCCCAGTCTCCGTTCGGTTTCTTCTGGTACCGTATTTCATCTTCGCCTCCTTCTCCGCTATTGCTTTTGGCACCAATCCGGTTCATGGCGATGGCCAGGGTGGTATGAGCCTCATGCGATAAGGCGCCGAACGACATGGCCCCGGTAGCAAACCGTTTGAATATTTCTTCCTTGGGCTCTACCTCTTCGATGGGGACAGGTTTGCGTTCACTGAATTTCATCAGGCTCCTGAGCGTGATCGCATTTTCATTCTGCTCGTTTACCATGGAAGCGAATTGTTTGTATATTTCATAATCCGAGTTTTTGGAGGCCTGCTGTAATAAGGCTACCGTTTCAGGATTGAAAAGATGTTTTTCTCCTCTTCTTTTCCATTGATAAACGCCACCCACTTCAAGTGTTTTATCCTTGTTCAGATCGTCCGGGAAAGCAGATTTATGCTTGATAAGCACTTCCCTGGCAATACCTTCGAAACCGATGCCTTCGATCCGGGAAACGGTTCCTGTAAAACATTGATCGATCACCTTTTTATTAATTCCGATCGATTCAAAGATCTGGGCTCCATGGTAGGATTGCAGCGTGGAAATACCCATTTTCGAGAATATTTTCAGCAACCCATTTCCTACAGCCGTTACATAATTATCTTCTGATTCTTTTTCACTGAGGTTCTTTTCGACCAGTTTGCTTTTTCGTAATTCTTCTATGGTATCAAAAGCCAGGTATGGATTTACTGCATTTGCACCATAACCGATCACCGTGGCATAATGATGGGTTTCCCAGATATCACCGGCTTCTACCACGATACCTGCGCGTACCCGGCGGCCGTTTTTCACCAGGTGATGGTGCATGGCTCCTACTGCCAAAAGTGAGGGGATCGGAGCCCTGTCCTTACTGACGGCCCGGTCGCTCAGGATCAGGATATTGGCACCATCATGAATAATATATTCATCCGCATCATTACAGATCTTGGCGATGGCGCTTTCCAGACCTTTTGCGCCCTGGCTGACATCAAAGGTGATATCAATATTGCTTACCCTGAAATTGGTATGTTTTATCGATCTGATCTTCTGTAACTCCCGGTTATTGAGTACCGGTTGTGGTAGCAGTATTTGTTTTACATGTAGTGGAGTTTCCGAAAAAATGTTCCAGGTTCTTCCCAGGCTGGTAAATAACGACATGACCACCCGTTCCCGGATCGGATCGATCGGAGGATTACTTACCTGGGCGAACATCTGCTTGAAGTAATTGGAGAGGTGCTGGCTCTGATGGGATAAGATCGCAAGGGGCGTATCTGCACCCATGGAACCAACCGGTTCCTTGCCACTTTCTATCATCGGGGCCAGGATGGTCCTCATGTCTTCCGTAGTATAACCAAAGGACCTTTGCCTGGCGATAAGAGAGGTGCCATTTTCAATATAATTATAACCGTTCACCTCCGGGATATCGTCGATATGAAGTTCATTGTATTTGATCCACTCCCCGTAAGGTTTTCTGTTTATCAATTCATCCTTTAATTCTTCGTCACTTATGATACGGCCTTTTTCCAGATCGGCAAGGAACATCCTGCCTGGCTGTAACCTTCCTTTCAACACTACCTTCGATTGATCTACAGGAAGTGCGCCGGCCTCCGAGGCCATCACAACCATTCCATCTTCGGTAAGGCAATACCTCGAAGGGCGCAATCCGTTCCGGTCTAATGTGGCCCCTACAATTTTGCCGTCCGTAAAACAAATGGAAGCGGGTCCGTCCCACGGTTCCATCAGGGCGGCATGGTATTGATAAAATTCTTTTCTTTTTTCATCCATCTGGTTGTGCTCCTGCCAGGCTTCCGGGATCAGCATCATCATTACATGAGGCAGGGAACGTCCACCCATTACCAGTAATTCAATTACCGCATCGAGGTTGGCAGAATCGGAATGGGTGAAATCACAAACAGGCAGCAGCATCTGGATCTCCTCCCTGGTGAACAGGGTCGATTCAAGAAGTGTCTGGTTAGAAAGCATCCAGTTCACATTTCCTTTAATGGTATTGATCTCCCCGTTATGGGCAATGAACCGGAAAGGCTGTGCCAGTTTCCAGTTGGGGAATGTATTGGTAGAAAATCTGGAATGGATCAAAGCAAAGGATGAAAGCATCTTCGGGTCCAGAAGATCAGGATAATAGGCATCGAGCTGATACGTAGTCAACTGCCCCTTGTAGGCGATCATTTTATTTGAGAAGGTAGGCAGATAAAAAGCATCGATAGCCTCCTTCAGCGATCGTTCGATCGTATGAGTGGTGTGTCGCCTAAGCACATAAAGCTTCCGCTCAAACGTATCCGGATCATCACGATACGCTTCATGAGTAATAAAAACCTGCTCAATATGGGGCTCTATGGAAAGAGCCGTTTTGCCTACGCCAAAATTATTTACCGGAACTTTCCTGTAACCCAGGAGCTTAAAACCCAGTTTTTTTATGTTGATATTCAGCAGGGTCCGGCACTCCTCCCTCAACCCTTCATCTTTCGGGAAAAATATCATTCCAACACCATATTTCCCCTGTTCAGGAAGTTTGATGTTCTGTTTACTGCATTCCTTTTCAAAAAATTCATGCGGGATCTGAAGAAGTATCCCCGCCCCGTCTCCGGTCTCCGGTTCACAACCACAGCCTCCCCTGTGTTCCATGTTTTTCAGCATTGTAAGGGAATCCTCGATAAGCTTATGTGTTCGCTTGGCTTTCAGATTGGCAAGAAAACCAATACCACAAGCATCATGCTCCATGCTGGGTTCATATAATCCGGCTTTTTTCTGCATACCCATAAAGTTTGAAAATTGATAATTGGTAAATTATGCTTTCGTTAACAAGGTAGTTATAAGATTTCTTCAGAACGTGTATGGTGGAATGTTATACATTCACGCTGAGTATCTTACCTTGTTAAAACATGCAAAGTTGCAAGATTTTCACATAAAAGTTCTCGAAAATACAAAAAAATGATGGGTTTATTGAATAAAACACAAGAAAAATTATAAATCGTTATGTATTGAACAACGTATAATTTTGAAAATTTATTAACCCCGATTATTCATAAACCATTCTCAAAATAAACCGTTTTTACTATTTAAAATATTTATTATCAGGTAGTTACAAAAAGGGATTAACCCCTGATAAGCGCAATTCAGTAGCCTATTTCTGGGCTATTTGATTAAGTATAAGAATTTCAAAACCCTATATAATTCTTTGATTATCAAGAAATTGCGCTTAATCGGCCCTTCGGGCGAAAAATTTATGAATTTTTCGGGTTAATGTAATCACCCTTTTATTCCATTGATTTTTTGTTATCACTCATTTAAAGAGACAATAATTTATTTTTTATAATAAATACCACGATTAATAATTTTATGGATTTTTGCCAATGGTGGAAATGCAGCCGGCCAGCCTGTCGGTCACTGATATATTACAGCAGCTTTATCCTATCCGGTTCAGGAGCCAGTCTGCCATAATATTCAACCCTTCTTTCAGATAGGGATCGTCTATTTCGGCTTCGTCCTCAGGCACTTCGGTTACTTCACTATTGATGTTCAGTGTGCCATATAACCTTTCACGGTTTGCTTTCAGTTTTTCAGCTCTTTCTTTTTCTTCCCGGCGTGCCTCAAGATTAAGTGAAAGGGTATTTCTTTCTTCCAGTTTTTTCACATCCTCAATCTGATTGACCAGTTCCCTGAGATGAGGTTCTTGCTTTAACCGGGTTTCATAATTACCAGACAGGATACGGATAAGGTCATTATTTACATAATCCATGGATTTGAACCCGATGGAAGAAATCATATCCCATGGCAGGGCACTTGGAAAGGAGCTTTCGCCAAATTCTTCCGCATCGAATCTTGATGGCAGTTCTATATCCGGGTTAACTCCCTTATGCTGGGTACTGCTGCCGGTAACCCGGTAAAATTTAGCCAGTGTGATCTTAACCTGCCCGGGCTTTTCCTCCGTGTCGGTAATGAACCGGTCGAGGTCGAGGAGATTCTGAACAGTACCTTTCCCGTAACTCTGTTCTCCTACTATCACACCCCGTTTATAATCCTGGATGGCACCGGAAAAGATCTCCGAAGCAGAGGCAGAAAAGCGGTTGATCAACACGCCGAGCGGACCTTCATAATACATATTCTTATCGTCGTCATTCTGCACATCTACCTTTCCGGAAGAATTTTTTATCTGAACCACCGGCCCGTCAGGGATGAATAATCCTGTCAGTTCTATGGCTTCAGTCAGGGAACCGCCTCCGTTATTTCGCAGGTCAAGTAAGAGTGCATCCACCTCTTCATTTTTCATTTCCTCTAAAAGCTTCTTTACATCCCGGGTTGTGCTTTTATAATCCGGATCGTTGTTTCTTACCCCTTCGAAGTCGAGATAAAAAGAGGGGATGGAGATCACACCGATCCTGTACTGCCTGTCGTCCCTGTTTATGGTCATGATTTCCTTTTGCGGTGCGGCTTCCTCAATCTTGATCTTATCCCTTTCGAGGGTGATCTCTACGGGTTTCGCATTCCGTCCATCCTCCGCCCGGAGAATTTTAAGACGCACGAATGAACCCTTTGGCCCTCGGATGAGCTGTACTACCTCGTCGAGCCGCCATGCTATTACATCGACCCATTCGCCGTCTTTTCCCTGGGCAACAGCAATGATCTTATCGCCTCCAAACAATTTTTTACTTTTAAATGCCGGCCCTCCCGCGATAATATCGGCCACTACCGTATATTCATTGTCAGTACGCAAACGGGCCCCGATCCCTTCCAGGCTCTGGCTCATTCCGATCATGAAATTATCGTATGCAATGGGAAGCAGATAGTTGGTATGGGGATCAAAGGACTCGGAAACGGAATTCATATAAAATTGAAATACATCGTCGGTTTTAAGTTTTTCTGCCCATTCCAGAAGATTTTCATACCGTTTTTTGAGATTTTGATCGATCTTTTCCACTTCCAGGCTATCAAGAAGGCGGCTCAGTTTTTCATTTTTAATATTTCTCCGCCAGAGGTCATTCAATTCTTTCTGTGAAGCAGCCCAGTCTGCATTTTCCCTGTCAATCCGTATTGATTCATCAGTCCGGTAATCGAATGATTGATCGATCAGTTTCTGCGCATAATTGTTCTGTTTAATAAATCGTTCCCTGAATACATTGAATATCTCAAAGGCCGGACCCAGGTTTCCCGCTAGAAGGGCATCATCGAGTGCGTACCGGTATTTTTCAAACTTTTCTATATCAGATTTCAGAAAATAGGTTTTATTCTGATCAAAACCATCAATATACCGGTCCAATATGATGGAGGATAAGGAATCATTGATATTCGTTTCCCGGTAATGGTATTTATCGAGAATAGTGAGCACAACCACCGAAACCTGGGATTGAAAGCGGGTGGGAGACAGATCCTCAACCGCCACATCGGCTGATCCGGGCCCCGGGATCAACAGAAGGATAAAGATAAGAACCTGACTGTATATCCTGTTTATCATAAGAATTTCTATTTATAAATTACCAAGTTTAACGAATATTTATTTTAAAAGATATATCATTGGATAAAATTGTTCCTTAATATACATAAAAATGGGAGACAGGACCTTGGATGTCAATGATCTGAACCGGATGCTGGGCAATGCCGACCTTATGCTTATCGATAAGATACTGAAAGGGAGTTTTGAGGCCGGCGCGAAAATACTGGACGCAGGATGTGGTGAATTGCGGAATATTCATTTTTTTATTAAAAATAATTTTAATGTGTATGGTATCGATAGGGATAGGGATATTATCAGCATGTCACGGTTGGTGGCCCGGTCAATCAATTCAGACTTCGTTACCGAAAATATAATTCATGCTTCCATTGAGGACAATCCTTTTCCCGTAAAATTTTTCGATCATATCCTGTGTTTGAATGTGCTTCATTCTGCTGAGGATGCCGGACATTTTGAAAAAATGCTTTCCGGCCTCAGGCGGGTACTCAGGGACGATGGCAAGCTGTTTTTGTCGATGGAAACGATCTCCGGTTTTAAAGACCGGATAAAAAAGAATGATCATGGGTTGTTTACCATGCCCACAGGAGAGACCCGGTTATTGTTTGATGAAGAGGTGAACAGGATCATCGAAAATAAATTGAATTTCACCAAAACCGAACCCATGAGATACCTTCACATCGAAGATGCGGGCAATTGGGTTTATATATGGTTAAAAAAAGACAGGGATTGATCAGACTGAGGCAGGATGATTATTATTAATCTCATCCAGTATCATCAGGGCCACTTCTTCTTTTTGGTTCAAGATCCTTTCATCTTTTTCAATCGAGCAGATGGATGGATGAGTGCCGCACTGGAAGGCTTCCAGGAAATATTCACCGTTGGATTCCCACAGGATATCCTCGCGACCGGAAGTATCAGGATGGGTAGATTCCAGATTGATTATCTCAAGATCCTCCTTGTTTTTAACCCTTAAATAAATTTGTATGGATTTCATTTCAGGAAAATTTAAGGCTAAAAAACTTCTTTTCTATATTTAAGGAGTTATTAGTTATAATATACGATTTAAAAATCTGCAAAGCAATCGATTTATGAAATATGAAAACAAAAAAATGCCACAACTCCGCAGAATTGCGCTGGTGGCTCATGACCACGAAAAATCCAATCTTCTCGATTGGGTAAATATTCACAGGGATATATTAAAAAAACACCAGTTATTTGCTACCGGAACCACCGGCCGGCTGATCATGGAATCGCTCGATATGAATATCACCTGTCTGAAAAGCGGGCCTCTCGGGGGTGACCAGCAGCTTGGGGCTCTCATCTCGGAAGAGAAGATCGATGTACTGATCTTTTTCTGGGATCCGCTCGAACCCCAGCCTCATGATCCCGATGTGAAAGCTTTGCTGCGGCTGGCGGCAGTATGGAACATTGCCTGTGCCAGCAACCGGGCATCCGCCGATTTTCTTATTAACTCGCCCTTTTTCGAAGGGGAATATACAAGGAGGGTGCCGGATTATTCCACGTATACAAAGCGTACTTTTACTTCGGAAAAATAAGGGGTCGGGCTGAAGGGATAACGATCAGGTTCTTTCAATCCATTTGTCCGAGGTGAATGCCGGAATGGATTTCAATTCTTCAAGGACATTTTCCGGATCTTCATGTACTGAAAGGAGCTGCCGGTTGTTTCTTTTCAGGAAGCCCGTCTCCACCATATGGTCGAATAAAGCCAGAAGGTGATCAAAAAATCCGTCTATATTTAAAATCCCGATGGGTTTCCGGATAAGTTTCAACTGCACCCATGTAAGAATCTCGGCCATTTCTTCCAGTGTACCAAAACCTCCCGGCAGGGCAAGAAAACCATCCGAGATCTCAGCCATCTTCTGTTTCCGTTCATGCATGGATTCCACGATAAAAAGCTCAGTTACCCCGTCATGTCCCACTTCGAGGTCATACAAAAACCTGGGGATCACCCCGATCACCCTTCCTTTTCTTTCCAGGATCTCATTGGCCAGCACGCCCATAATCCCGATACTTCCTCCACCGTATACCAATGCCAGGTTGTTTTTAACAAAGGACCGGGCAAGTTTTTTGGCTTCATTCACATAGACCGGATCCAGGCCCGTGGAAGATCCGCAGAATACACATATATTCTTCATGGTTTAAAATTATAAAACATCAATTTAGAATCAGGCTTTTTCTTTCAGAAAAAAACAGGAAATTTACGGCAGATAAAAAATCAGGTATGGATTGGCTGGACGCGCTCTTGATCATTTTTACAGGTTTTGTGGCCGGATTTCTCAATACCATCGCGGGTGGCGGTTCCCTGATCACCCTGCCCGTGCTGATCTTCATGGGATTGCCACCGGCAGTAGCCAATGGTACTAACCGGATCGCGATATTTTCACAGAATATATTCGGTGTACTGGGCTTTAAAAGCAAGGGCGTATCGGCTTTTCCCTATAGTCTCTGGCTAGGCATCTCTGCACTTGCCGGGGCCGTGATTGGCGCAAAGATCGCCATTGATATATCGGGAGAGCTTTTCAACCGGATCCTGGCCATTGTACTTGTGCTGGCTGTTTTATTTCCGTTGTTTTACCGCAATCCCGATCCGGAATCGTATAGCGAGCGGCTCACCTTAAAATACCGGGTAACAGGCATAACCGTATTTTTCTTCATCGGAATTTATGGGGGATTCATTCAGGCCGGCGTGGGATTCCTTATAATTTCTGCCCTGACCCTGATCAACCGGTTTTCGCTGGTCAAGACCAATAGCGCCAAGGTGTTCGTTGTTTTGATCTATACCGTGTCAGCTCTTGGGGTATTTATCCTGGAAGACAAAATTAACTGGTGGTACGGGATCGTACTGGCCCTGGGTAATTCATCAGGCAGCTGGATCGCCAGCCGTTACTCCGTCAGCAAAGGAGATAAATGGGTACGCGGGTTTATCATCATCACCGTACTGGCCCTGGCCATAAAGTTGTGGTTTTTCAACGACGGATATTAACGGCGGGAAAAGGAAAAAATACAACTTATGGTTTATTAAAATAAAACATTATATTATATTCAGCCAGATATAAATTTTTTTATCATGATCTACGATCCCAACATCATCGCCAACCCCGGAAAAAAATACACATTGAAAGATTTTAATACCGCCTATACAGGAGAATACAAGAATAAAAAGGAGGCGAAGAAAAAGCTGAAGGAGGACACAAAAAAACTGAGGGAACTTCAGGATAAACTTTATGCTCACGATAAGTTTTCGGTACTGCTCATATTCCAAGCCATGGATGCGGCCGGAAAGGATGGTACCATCAAACATGTAATGACCGGAGTGAACCCCCAGGGTTGCCAGGTATTTAACTTCAAAACACCCAGCGATGAGGAGTTGGATCATGATTATTTATGGCGTATTTATAAATCGATGCCTGAACGCGGGCGGATCGGCATTTTCAACCGCAGCTATTATGAAGAAGTGCTGATAGCAAGAGTCCATCCTGAGATCATACTCAGGCAGAAGCTGCCGGGCATCCAATCGAAAAAAAACCTGACCCATGTATTCTGGGAAAGAAGATACCGGCAGATCAATGATTTTGAACGCCACTGGGTGGAAAACGGGATCGTGGTCCTTAAATTTTTTCTGAATGTATCCAAGGAGGAACAGAGACAACGATTCCTGAAAAGGATAAACAGACCGGACAAAAACTGGAAACTCACTATTAACGATATCGAGGAACGAAAATACTGGGATGATTATCAGAGAGCCTATGAAGATGCCATTAATTATACAAGCACTGAATATGCGCCCTGGTATGTGATACCGGCCGATAAGAAGTGGTACATGCGCACTGTAGTAGGTGATATTTTGGTTCACACGCTGGAATCGTTACCTTTGAAATATCCTGAGGTAACTGAGAAAAAGAAGAAAGAGTTACAGGATGCCAGGGAGAAGTTGCTGAACGAATAAAAGGATACCGTGAACTATGAACATCAGAGGAAAAATTCATGCCATTTTTGATACACAGCAAGTGAGCGACACCTTTAAAAAGAGAGAATTTGTGGTGGAATATGCCGAAAACCCCCAATATCCGGAATACCTTAAATTTGAACTGATACAGGATAAATGTGATATACTGGATAAGTTCAAAACAGGCCAGGAGGTGGAGGTATATTTCAATCTCAAGGGCAGGGAATGGACCAACCCGAAAGGTGAAAAAATTTATTTTAACTCCCTTCAGGCCTGGCGGCTTGAGGCCCATGAAGGCGGTCAGCCGGATGAATCCTATCAGCCTCCCGAAAGCGATGAACTATCGTCTTTCAGTGATGATGATGTGTTGCCATTCTGAGCATCGTATGATTATCTCTTTTCCGGATCTTGCCGGGCAGATAATGCTCCCGGAGAGAAATTGGGCTGATCCCGCCCTGATGGGTGAGTGACTGGTAGCCGTTCCCGCTCCTTGCTTTCCACACTGATCTCCGCGAAGTGACTGGTAGCTGTTCAGTACCGTATGCCAGCTTCTTCGGAAGCCCAATATCAGGTGTATTTCACATAATTATCCCATTTTTGCAATAACGCATCAAAATCTTCGGGAAGCGGGGATTCGAAATACATTTCTTCCGTGGTTTCCGGATGTATAAAGCCAAGGGATAAGGCATGGAGGGCCTGCCTGGGCATGATCGTGAAACAGTTTTGCACGAAAGACCTGTACTTTGAAAATGTGGTCCCCTTTAGGATCCTGTCACCGCCATAGGTTTTATCATTAAACAGAGGATGACCCAGATATTTCATATGGGCGCGTATCTGGTGGGTCCGGCCGGTTTGCAGCCGGCATTCCACCAGCGATACGTACCGGAGGTCGCGCAGTACCTTATAATGGGTAATCGCTTTTTTTCCCTGATCTCCGCCTGGAAAAGCGGCTACCACCCTGCGGTCCTTCGGATGACGCCCAAGAGGTACGTCTATTAATCCCCGGGAAGGCTCCGGGATGCCCCACACCAGCGCATGGTATGTCCTCCGGATGGTGTGGTCAAAAAATTGCCTGGCCAGTTTATTCAGCGCGTTCTCCGTCTTGGCTATCATCAGTAAACCCGAAGTGTCTTTGTCGATGCGGTGAACCAGTCCCGGCCTTCCCTCGTTACCGGGCATTTCGGGCAACTGCCGGAAATGATAAACCAGCGCGTTGACAAGGGTTCCCTGCCAGTTGTTGTATGCCGGATGAACCACCATGCCGGCCGGTTTATTGACGACAAGCAGCGACTGATCCTCATATACGATATCCAGAGGGATATCTTCGGGGATTATTTCTGTATCACGCGGCGGTTCGGGAAGTAATACGGAAATGGAATCACCCGGCTTGACTTTATAGTTGGATTTGATATCCTGATTATTGACTTTGACGAAACCTTCCCTTATAGCGGACTGGATCTTGTTTCTCGAGGCATTGGGAAGCCTGTCGTTCAGAAACCGGTCAATCCTGACCGGGGACTGACCGGGATCCACATCAATTTTATAATGCTCGAAAAGATCGTCATTGTCCAGGGGGTTCTCCTCAAGCATTCCCATTTGACCAGGAGTATCTAAATTCTTGATTTATTGATATTTCAGACGGTATGCCACTACCCGGTTATCAAAAAAAGTAGGTACCAGGACCAGATCTTCATCCTCAATGATATCGAGGTCTGCCGAATTAATGCTTTGCTCCCGGGTATCCAGCAGTTCGATTTTGCGTCCGTCATTGTATATGTAGAACACCTGGCCAAGCCAGCTTGAAACCACATAATTTCCTCTGGCATCTTTGGCCACCCCGTCGCCGTGGCCGATATCACTGGCTACAATCTTGATCTCTTTCGAGGGCAGGCTGATCTCCTTGAACTGTTCATGTCCGCTTGAAGCCAGCATAATTTTACCCTCTTCCCAGTAAAGGCCGTTTGGACCGCTCAGCAAATCCCCCTTTTCAAGCCAGGTTTCAATAACTCCATTCCTGAGCAGGTATATCTTATCCGTGTCGGAATCCGAAATATAGACGAGCCCATCATCTTCCACGGTCACATCATTCAGGAAACTTGCTGTGGGCACTTCATAAAGTTGTACTACCCTGCTTTCTTCGATATCGATCACAGCCATTTCCGTTATATCGGTTACATATAAAAACCCTTCATGAATATCCATCCCTTTGGGGGCATTCAATCCATCGATCCATCTTAATTCAAGGATCTCTCCCTCGGGCGAAAGCTTTGAGATGAACCCCTCGCCATCCTGTCCGCGTGGATCCCCTTCAATATTGGACACATAGATCACGTTCCTTTTTTCATCATAACGGACCGATTCGGGGACCCTTAACAAAGTATCAGTAGCCCATACTTCTTCCAGTATCACGTTTGATATTTCCTCCTCCGGCAAGTCAGCTGCTTGTTCCTGATCCTGTTTTTTTCTTGTACAGGAAAAAAGCAGGACCAGAATCAGGATTAAATTAAGTACGTTTTTCATAATTCAAATTTTTTGTCATCAACAGGATAATATATATAATATTTAAAAAAAGACATAACACTTCTCTGAAAAACTGATTATCTTTCAAGGTTAAGTTAAAAAATATACCAAAATTTTCGACCTGACTGGTTACTCCTGTTAATTCAATGGATTTCCAGGAAAAAAATTACACAGAAAATGGGAAAAGCACATATCATGAATTCCATCCGGTATATTATTGTATTGATTCTTTTCATTCCCCTGAGGTCCTCTGCCCAGGAAATTAAAGTGATTGATGTGGCGGATCTTGAAAAGATCATCCATGAACCCTCCGGCAAGGTTAGGGTGATCAATTTCTGGGCTACCTGGTGTAAACCCTGTATTGAGGAATTACCGTTGTTTGAATCTGTCAATTCGGATCCGGCATACGATAATGTAGAAGTGATCCTGATCAGCCTTGATTTTGTTGAAGCACTGGATTCAAAAGTGAAAAAATTCGTTTCGGAAAAAGAAATAAACTCAACCGTAAAATTACTGGACAATGTGGATTATAATTCCTGGATCAATAAAGTGGATCCGTCCTGGTCAGGCGCCATCCCGGCTACCCTGATCGTTCATGGCAGAACCGGAACACGCCGTTTCTTTGAAAAGCAATTTGAAAAAGGAGAATTAACCAAGGAATTGAATGAATTTATAAACCAATTGTAAAACTAAATACTACAATGATGAAAACATTAGCTTATCTTATTCTTGCTCTTTTTGTCGTTCCCCCTGGAGAAAATGGAGTCGATGTGGGAGAATATGCTGAAAATTTCAACCTTAAAAATGTGGACGGCAATATGGTGTCGCTCGATGATTATCCGGATGCAAAAGGATTTATCATTACCTTCACCTGCAATACTTGCCCCTTCTCCCAGATGTATGAACAACGGCTTATCGATTTGCACAAAATCTATGCACCGAAGGGGTTTCCCGTAATTGCCATCAATCCGAATGATCCCGAAAAACAACCCGGAGACTCATTCAAAGAAATGAAAAAACGGGCAGTTGAAAAGAATTTCCCTTTCGCCTACCTGGTGGATGAGACCCAGGAAGTGACCAAGGCATACGGAGCCACCAATACGCCTCATATGTATATATTGAAAAAAGAAGACGACAAATACAGGGTAATGTATATCGGTGCTGTGGACAATAATCCCAAAAACCCCGAAAAAGCCGATCAGAAATATGTGCGGGAAGCAGTGGATGCTTTACTTAAAGGAAAACCGGTTCCCGAGAAAAAAACCAAAGCGATAGGTTGCACGATCAAGTGGAAATCGGCCTAGTCGATAAAATAATGCATAGACCGGGATGGGCGAATATACTTTGCCCGCTCTTTGCTTTGCCGGCTGCATCTGAAAAAATTCGGGCAGGCAACTGAATAAGTTCCTCATCTGCCCTGAGGGAAAAGTGATGCGAATTAAAGGAAAAATATCCTTATTTATCTCATCACTTTTTTTTTACCTTAGTGTGACCGTTTTTATTGAACACACATGGCTGAATTACAGGTTACGGTAATAGGCGACAGCACGGCCGGGGGAGAGAAACAGAAATTCTGTGTTCAGCTGGGCGCTATGCTGGCGGAACTGGGCTGCATTCTGATCACGGGAGGCAGAGGAGGGGTAATGGAAGCAGTCAGTGAAGGCTGTTCCGATGCAGGAGGCATTACCGTGGGTATTCTGCCTTCAGCCGATAAAAGAGATGCCAACCCCTACTGCCGGATCGTGATCCCTACTGGTCTTGCACACAGTCGCAACAGCCTGACCGTGCTGGCTGCGGATGTGGTGATCGTTATCGGAGGCCAGGCCGGCACCCTGACCGAGATGGGTTTTGCCTGGATCTATCATAAACCGGTAATCGCAGTGACCACATTTGGCGGATTTGCAGCGCAATATGCCGGTAAAAAACTCGATAGCAGAAGAGAGGATACGATCAGAGGGGTTTCTTCCCTTAAAGAATTGAGAGATCTGCTTGTGCAAAAGATGGAACGTGCGATTTAAAATAATTTGAATCCGGAGCATTGAATCCTTCAAATTTTAGTACTACTTAAAAACCCACGTCCTTAGGGCGTGGCCATGTTCAAGCGGGGCTTTGCCCGAAAGGCGTGTGCGTCTGAAAAAAATTTGCGGTGCAAGGCAAAAATCGGGGTTAATGCCACCTCCTTTGGTGGTGGTTAGTCCGATTTTAGCAAATTTTTTACTAGAATTATATCCGGAATCTGATTATGCCCGGTTATTTACTGCCCGATAGATTTTTTTTGATTTAAATCGTTATTTTTAGAAATAAGTTAAAACAAACCTATTGATCCCAATGAAAAGATTTTTATCTCTATTGAGTCTTTTAATACTGATTTTTTTTACAACAGGGGCTGTATCCCAGCCTGATTCGATCCCTCTTCCGGAACATCCGCGACCAGATTTCAAACGTCCCATGTGGAAGAATATGAACGGCTGGTGGCAGTTTCAATTCGACCCGCAGAATGAAGGCCTTGGTGAGGAATGGTATCTTGCAGGAAATGATTTTTCCGGCCGGATAAAGGTACCTTTTTCCTGGGGGGCTCCCCTTTCTGAAATGGCCGATGAGGCGGATATCGGTTGGTACCGGAGAGATATTGAAGTTCCCGGATCCTGGGAAGGTAAAAGGATATACCTGGTGATCGGTGCCAGCGACTGGCGGACCAGTGCCTGGCTTGATGGCAATAAACTGGGAGAACACCAGGGAGGGTATACTGAATTTGAATTCGAGCTTACCCCCTATGTGGATTTTGGCAATAAGCAAAACCTGGTCATCCGGGTGGATGATACACCGCATCCATTCAAACTGGAGGGCAAACAGGGATATGGAAAAGCCCGGGGGATCTGGCAGACCCTTTATCTGGAAGCAAGAGGGAGTAATTTTATCGACTATGTTCATGTTACCCCGGATATACGTGAGGAGCAGATCGTTGTGGAGGGGTCACTGGACTTACCGGCTGATGGGGCGCTGGACATAGAATTTGAGGTGAAGGGTGATGAGGGAGTATCCCACGCTCATCCTTTCCGGATCAAAAGTGGCACCAGAGATTTTAATTTTACCGTCCCCGTAAGGGGCGAACGGCTCTGGACCCTGGCAGACCCATTCCTCTATGACCTTGAGGTAAGACTTGGAAATTCCGGCGACCTGGTGGACGAGGTCAGCACGTATTTCGGCATGCGCGAGATCGGTGTGACCGACATGCCCGGAACGGATTTTTCCTATGTAGCCCTCAACGGAGAGCCGGTATACCTGCAAATGGCCCTCGACCAGGCTTATCATCCTGATGGTTACTATACCTTCCCGTCGGATGAGTTCATGCGGGATGAAATACTCCGCACAAAAAAGATCGGGCTGAATGGTCAGCGGATCCACGTCAAGATCGGCATACCAAGAAAATTATACTGGGCCGATAAACTGGGCGTGCTGATCATGGCGGATGTACCTAACAGCTGGGGTGAACCCAATGAAAAGATGAGACAGGAATCGGAGTATGCATTGAGACAGATGATCAAAAGGGATTATAACCACCCGGCCATCTTTTCCTGGGTCATTTTCAATGAGACCTGGGGCCTGATGACTGAACAGGAGGACGGTGACAGGGTATATCTTCCCGAAACAAAAGAATGGGTGGCTGACATGTATCGTTTGGCAAAAGACCTGGATCCCACCCGGTTGGTGGAAGACAACAGCGCCAACCGGGAAGACCACGTAGTTACCGATCTGAATACCTGGCATGCCTACCTGCCCGGTTATGCCTGGGATGAACGACTTGCCGAGATCTCGGAGAAGACCTATCCCGGCTCGCCCTGGAATTTTGCAGAAGGTTACCGGCAGGGCGATCAGCCCAATATCAACAGTGAGTGCGGCAATGTCTGGGGCTATGAAGGGAGTACGGGTGATGTGGACTGGAGCTGGGACTATCACCGGATGATCAATGCCTTCAGGAAAAATCCGAAGATCGCCGGCTGGCTGTATACCGAACACCATGATGTGATCAATGAATGGAATGGATATTACCGGTATGATCGCTCGGAAAAATACACCGGACTGGAAGAGTTCAATGGAATGACCCTGAATGACCTTCACCGGACCATCCAGGTGACCCCGGATATTGAACTAAGCCGCGATGCTTCCCCGGGTGAAGACCTTGAGGTCCCGGTCTGGCTATCGGTTTTCACCGGTGAAATACCTTCCGGTGCGGCAAGGCTGCATTATTTTCTGACCTGGGTAAATGAAACAGGTGAACAGAAACGCGGGAAGGATCAGTATCAGGAGGTAGAGTTGAAACCCTGGAAGACGGGATACCTGGACCCCCTGAAAATTGAAATGCCTGCCGAAAAAGGAGTGGCAGTTTTGAATCTTGAATTACAGACCGCATCAAATGTATCCCTTCAAAAAAATTTCACCGTGTTCAGGATCAAGGGGGCTTCACCGGAATCTGAAAAAGAAAATGTGCACATAGTAAAAATAAAACCCGATGGTTTCAGTGATGCTGCCTGGTCGCTGAAGCAATGGCAGGTACTGGACGGGTTAAAAGTGAACGGAGCAGGGCATGGACATTTCGCTTATGAAGTTAATCTGCCCTCCGGCCTGAACGCTGAAAATGTAGGCCAGGTAGTTTTCAAAGCCGAACTGGGATCCAAAAAAATATTGGGCAAGGACATCGATGCTGCTGATGAAATGGGAGGAGATTATATGAGGGGTAGAGGAACCCATGACCCCAGCCGGAATCCTAATGCCTATCCCATGACGGATGAAACCCGGTTCCCCGGTCTGGTGAGGATCATTATCAATGATCATGTGATCGGAGAAGTTCATTTAAAGGATGATCCGGCCGATCACAGGGGGGTGCTTTCATGGCATGCCCAGTTGAAAGACAGGAAATTGAGGGAGGCCGGTTCGTACGGTTACCTTGTGGAATTCACACTTCCGGAACACCTTAAAACTACCCTGTTAAAAGACAACCTCTGGGAAGTCAAAATTGAAGTGCCGGAAGCCATGCCGGGCGGTGTAGCCATATATGGGGCCGACTTCGGGCGGTATCCCCTGGGTCCCATGCTGATGTTTTATACCCGGTAGATCAAAAGAGTATGAGATATATTGTTTTTCTCAATGTTCCCGGCTTATTTACCCGATATTTTTGTGGAGGGAACAGAAAAACCACCCGTCATTCACGTAATTAATGAAAAAAATTCCGAAATTGTGTACTCAGTTAGAATGAAAGACCTTGTTTTTACACCTGGCGTGTATGAAGAAAGCATCTATACAATACGTATTGAAAATACAGTGCATAATAAAGAAAAGACGGTAAACCGGGTAAAAAGCCTGGCCGAACCGGACATAGATACATTAAAAATCAATTTTTAGGAAACAGAATATTTTTCAAACCAAATTTATAACATTATGAAGAAACCAAATTTCAAGTTTAATTCCATTTTTTCATTGATCACGGTGTTTGCCCTGATCATGGTTATGGCTTCCTGTGGTGGACGGCAATCGGGCCAGGAACAGGAAGCGGCTGATGAAACCATGGCCGATGAGCAAATGGAGGAATCCGGATGGATCGAATTATTCAACGGGGAAAACCTGGATGGTTGGAAGCGTTATAATGCCGATGAGATCGGCCCGCTCTGGAAAGTGGATGGCGATGCCATCCTGGTGGAAGGGGAAGGCCTGGGTGAGGGCAGCGGTGAATGGGGAGGATCCCTGATCACAATCGAGCAGTTCGGGAATTTCGAGCTCGAGCTGGAATGGAAGATCTCACCCGGTGGCAATAGTGGAGTATTGTACCATGTGGTTGAATCGCCGGATTACGATCATGCTTATGAGACGGGTCCCGAGTACCAGTTGCTGGATGATCAGGGTTGGGAAGGAAATCTGACTGAAGCCCAGAAGGTAGGTTCAAATTATGATATGTTCGCTGCTCCTGCGGATAAGAACGTCAAACCGGCCGGCGAATGGAACACTTCACGGATCATCTACAACGACGGGCATGTGGAACATTGGCTGAATGGAGGGAAAACGGTCGAATTTGATGAGGGGAGTGACCGCTACCAGGAACATTACCAGAACAGCAAGTGGGTGGAATTTCCGGACTGGAATAAGTTCAAGACCGGATCCATCGGATTACAGGACCATGGCGCTCCGGTATGGTTCAGGAATATCCGTATCAGAAAGCTTTAAGGCTCTTACTCATCGTTTGGCTCATTGGTTGGCTCATCGTATGACTCCAAGTCATCCGATGAGTTTTCCTAGTCATCCGAAGAGTGAGCTATGGGTGCAGCTAAGCAATACAATGAGTTTATATTATTAAAAAGGGGTCCCTTTTTCACCGCTGAACCTGCAACGCTTCGAGGTACCATTCAAATTCATCCAGGAATTTCTTTGCGGCCTTATCGATCCAATCTTCCAGTGCCGTGCCGTCCTCTTTAAAAATTTTGCCCACACCGGGTAATGTAAATGTCCCCGGAATGGCGGGCATGCCTAATCCACCTGCCACCTCACGCAATTGAACGGAGGCCCGTACCCCTCCATAACGGCCCGCCGAATAACTTACTATACTGCAGGGTTTGAAATAAAACTCGTGCAGGAAATGGTCAAGCAGGTTCTTCAAAGCAGGCGGAAGACCATGGTTATATTCTCCCGATACCAGGATAAAACCATCGGATTCCTTAAATTTCGTGGCCAGTGACTCCATCAATTCGGGAGCCTGGCCTTCCCCGTATTCAAAATAGCGTTTATCAAGGAGAGGGAGATTATATTCGAGCGGATCGATAAAATGTACCCCGAAATTCCTTTCTTTTAACTTTTTCTCCAGGTAGCGGGCCGCCCTGATCCCTTTCCGGTTGCTTCGAACCGACCCGTAAATTAATGATACAGTGTATGGCATGGTTTTTTGGTATTAATATATTAACCGTACTGCCTAAAGTTAGGCCGATTGGATTATAAAGTACATTATTAACCGGAAAGCTGGAAATATTGTTATCCTACTGACATTTTTTCTTCCAATAGGATACAACCGGGTAAAATTTTTCAGCTAAACTCCTTCAGAAGGGCTTGTCACCGTATGAATCTCCCGGAACCTGCGATCTTATGGTAAAGCTGGGTTGCCACTAACAATTAAGGGCCATCATCCATAATTCCCGTCGATTATCATTCATCCGGATATCGAATCTTTAGATAGGTGATCAGCTTCCCTACATTATGCGACTTTATTTTATATGAAGATGTTTTGAAGGTTTAAGGGTTCTTATTTTTTCTTTTCTGCCTTCAGGATGTTTTCTATTCCCTTAGCAACGGCATCCGGATTAAAGGAGATGCTGTCGATACCCTGGTCAACCAGGAACTGCGCAAATTCCGGAAAATCGCTTGGGGCCTGGCCGCATAGACCGATCTTGCGTTTCTTCTTTTTCGCTTTCTCAATGGCCATGGTCACCATGTTGCGGATAGCCTGGTTTTGTTCGTTGAATAGTTCGCTTACGATCTCCGAGTCCCGGTCAAGTCCGAGGGTCAGCTGTGTGAGGTCGTTGGTCCCTATAGAGAATCCATCGAAAATTTCACCGAATTCTTCTCCAAGGATCACGTTGCTGGGTATCTCGGTCATCACATATACCTCCAGGTTATTATCACCTTTTTTCAACCCGTTTTCTTCCAATACCTCCAGCACTTTTTCCCCCTCCTCTACTGTTCTGCAGAAAGGGATCATCAACTTCACATTGGTCAGTCCCATATCTTCGCGCACTACCTTCATTGCCTTACACTCCAGTTCAAATCCTTCCCTGTACCGGTCATGGTAATAGCGGGATGCTCCCCTGAACCCGACCATCGGGTTTTCTTCACCGGGTTCAAACTGTTTGCCGCCTATCAGGTCGGCATATTCATTGGATTTGAAGTCGCTCATTCTGACGATTACATCCTTCGGATAAAAAGCGGCCGCGATCGTTCCCACCGCCATCGATAATTGATCGATGAAATATTCTTTTTTATCGTCATAGAGATGGGTCAGGTCTTCTATTTGTTTTTTGGCTTCCTTGTCTTCCAGTTCATCGAATTTCACCAGGGCCATGGGGTGCGTCTTGATGGCCGTGTTGATGGCAAATTCCAGTCGCAGGAGGCCCACGCCATCGACAGGATACATGGCATTCTGAAATGCTGTGCCGGGATTGGCCAGGATCATCATCACTTCTGTATCCGGATTACCCAGCTTTTCCAGGTCGATCTCCTCCTCTTCCCATTCCAATTTGCCTTCAAAGATCAACCCTTCCTTTCCCTGGGCACTTGAAACGGTAACTTCGTCGCCGTCTTTGATTTCACTGGTCGCATTGCCGGTACCGACCACAGCCACCGCGCCAAGCTCACGAGCCACGATAGCCGCATGACTGGTCCGGCCACCGCTGTTTGTGATGATGGCCGATACTTTTTTCAGGATGGGATCCCAGTCCGGGTTGGTAATTTCAGTGACCAGTACATCACCTTCATCGATTTTGCCGGCCTCATCGGGGGAATCCAGTATTTTGGCCTTACCCGCCGTAATTTTGTTGCCGATGCCTACTCCACGGACAATGGGATCCTTACCATCGGTTTCAATGCTGTATTTTTTAAGTTTCGATTTTTTGGATTTTGAGGAATGAACGGTTTCGGGGCGGGCCTGTACAATGTATAATTCATCGGTTTCCCCATCCTTCGCCCACTCAATATCCATGGGTTTATCATAATGTTCTTCAATCGACAGGCACCACTTGCTCAATGTGGTGATCTCATCATCGGTTAGTACATACTGCCGGCGCAGTTTCTTCGGAGTTTCCTTGTTCATGATGGTCTCATCACTCTTCTTCTTTCCGGAATACACCATCATTTTTTTCTTGGCGCCCAGTTTTTTGGAAATAATGGCCTTTTTATCCTCTTTCAAAGCATGCTTAAATACATAGAATTCATCATTCCGCACCGTACCCTGCACCACATTCTCACCAAGACCCCAGGCCCCGTTGATCAGGATCACTTCCCTGAAACCGCTTTCGGGGTCGAGGGTAAATGCCACACCGGCCGAGCTTTTGTCCGCCCTGACCATTTTCTGTACACCCACCGACAAAGCTACTTTCATGTGATCGAATTCATTTTCTTCACGATATTTGATGGCACGGTCGGTGAATAAAGAGGCCACGCATTTTTTCCATGCCTTCAGCAATTCTTTTTCGCTGCGGATGTTCATATAGGATTCATGCTGACCGGCAAAACTGGCTTCGGGCAGGTCTTCTGCCGTGGCGCTGCTTCTTGCCGCCACACTGGTTACTTTTTCTTCCCTTTCCTTGAGGTCCTTATACGCTTCCCTGATCTCCTTTTCAATATCTTTCGGAATTTCCGCATCGAGTATCTTTTTTCTTAATTTTTTACCTGTTTCCTCCAGGTTTTCAAATTTTTCTCTATCGAGATCTTCAAGGAGATCTTTTAAGGGTCCTTTTAATTCATTTTCTTCAATGAAATGCCAGTAGGCTTCCGCAGAAGTGGCGAATCCGTCAGGTACTTTTATTCCTTCCTTACCCAATTGCTGATACATTTCACCGAGCGAGGCATTCTTGCCACCAGCCTCCGGAACTTTTGAATTATCGAGTTCATTGAATTGATAGACTAACTTCATGATTTTTTATAAGTTAAAAAATGCTTTTTTATTATCCGTTATTAAATATCAGGGATTAAGAAGACAAATTTCATTCCACGGAGACCTGATGGATATTTATTATCATTTCATCGTAAGCAGGCAGCCCAGAACCCGATCTGACCCTGATTGGGATAAAAAGGTAAGATCTTAATCACAAGCCTGAGAAAATATGTGAGGTTGTTTCACCTCAATGAAGTGGAATAATAGCAACATATCCTGGTCCGTTATGTGCGGATCTTTTCCGGCCCGCTTTTCGGTATGATTGGGGATATACCACTCCCTGGCTGATAAAATTCACGCAATACCTCCAGGCGGCCAGCCCCAATCTAATAGGTTGGTATAATTATTTCATGGTAATAACCGGTATTTTTTAAAAAAAAGATGGAATTATGACCTTTTTTGAAATGTTACTTGCCATAGTGGGCGCGGTTTTGATCGGCCTGGTATTTTATTTTCTTTTCAGGGTGAGCGGACCCTGGGGCAGCTTATGGACTTTTCTGATCGTGCTCATTCTGGTTGCGCTGGCCGCAGAGATCTGGATTACACCAGTCGGACCGGAGTATCAGGGTTTTGCCTGGATCCCCACCCTTTTTGTGGTGTTAATCTTTGCCATACTGCTGGCGGCTGCCTCACCTCCAAGAAAAGAGCCGAAAGCAACCGAAGTGGATAAAACGGGGATGGATGAATCCGTGGTAGCCTTAAGCGCTTTTTTCTGGATCTTTCTTTTATTCCTGTTGATCGCGGTATTAATCGGGATCTGGGTTTAGCTTATATTGGGTGGGCACATTACACTTGCTTCATGTAAAATTCAGACGATCTTTTTAGCCAGATACCGGCCGAATACAGCCCGGGAAAGATAAAATCGCGGCCAATTTGAGGTTTGGCCAATTAATTTCCGGAGAAATTAAGCCCATTGAAAAATTAAGCCCATCCATAATTCAATTCCCAAATCCGGGTTTCGAGAGGCATGTAATGGCGTGATATTTGAATCCCGGTTCTCTTGGAGAGTTGTTATAATAAAGACAATAAAACAGAAACAGGATGGACAGTACGCAAAAATTAATAAAAGAGAATAGTTATGATCTGGAAAAAGGGCTCAAGCCTTTGTTTGACCGTATTGGCGATGCCCGGGTGGTCATGCTCGGGGAAGCATCCCATGGAACGCATGAATACTATATTCAACGGGCCAGGATCAGCCAGTACCTGATCGAAGAAAAAGGGTTTGATTTTATCGCGGTGGAGGGTGACTGGCCCGATTGCTATGAGATCAACCGGTATGTGAAACATTACCCGGATTCCGGCGATTTCACCCGGGACGTGCTGGAAAAATTCACCCGCTGGCCTACCTGGATGTGGGCCAACTGGGAGATCGCTGCCCTGATGGAATGGCTTCATGAATACAATGAAGGGAAGGCAGCCAACCAGAAAGCGGGGTTTTACGGACTGGATGTATATAGCATGAGTGAGTCGATGGAAGCCATTGTGGGATATCTGAAAAAGAACGACCCGAATGCCCTTCAAACTGCTTTGAAGGCCATGGAATGCATCGATCCTTACCAGCGTGATTCCTATTCACGCATGAGTATGGTCCCCGAAGATTGTACCGAAGAGATCGTGGACATGCTCACTAAGATCAGGGAAAGGGCCAGCCGCTATAACCAGGATCCGGAAGCGGCTTTTAATATGGAACAGAATGCCCATGTAGTGGCCAATGCGGATAAGTATTACCGGGTGATGAGCAGTGTGGGTCCTGACAGCTGGAATCTACGGGATGAACATATGACCGGGACCCTTGAAAGGCTGCTGGACTATCATGGCCCTAAATCGAAGGGGATTATCTGGGAGCACAATACCCATATCGGGGATGCCCGGGCTACGGATATGGCCGGCGGAGGATTATGGAACGTAGGTCAGCTGGTACGTGAGCGCATGGGCCTGGGAGAATCCTATGCCGTGGGTTTTGGCTCATATGGAGGGTCGGTGATCGCGGGCGGAGCCTGGGGTAGCCGTATGCGTGTGATGGAGGTACCGGAAGCCCGTGACGGAAGCTGGGAAGCCCGGCTTCACGATGCCGGATTAAATAACGCGGTTTTGTTCTCGGAAGACCTTGGTGAACATGAGTTTTTCAACCGTCATCACAACCACAGGGCTATTGGGGTGGTGTATGACCCAACACGGGAAAAACACCGGAACTACGTGCCGTCGATCATACCCCAGCGTTACGATGCCTTCATATACCTGGACCGGACCAATGCCCTTCATCCACTGAAGATCCAACCTGATAAGAGAGAGATCCCGGATACCTACCCCTGGCAGGTGTGAACGACGGGCTGGCAGGTTGTGTGTATGACCCGCATAAAATTTTTTAATTTCTTGCTGAAAAGGAATACATAGCTGAGAAAAAAACAGGGGGCAATTACTTACCCCCCGGATTTGTCGGGGTGGCGGGATTTGAACCCACGACCCCTTGCACCCCATGCAAGTGCGCTGCCGGACTGCGCTACACCCCGAATTAATCCAATTCAACACATTGTCGATTGAACCGGATTGCAAAAGTAGTGAAAAATCAATTTAATTTATCCTAAAAACCGACATAATTATTATGGGTGGGGTCTTTATTAGTTATATGAGTCAATGAGGCATTATTTCACGCTTCCTCGAGGCTCTTTTTCAACTGATCCGGTAGCTCATCCACATAATGTAGTGGTTTTTCCCCGTAGAACAGGCAAATATTCCGCTGTAATACAATTATTTGAGGCAAATACAATAAACAACCCCCAAACAGGTTCACTTTTTGAATAACTTTGCCATAATCGATCAGCTTCGATTATTTTTGACGTTGTAAATGTTAAAAGCAGGAAGGCAAACCATGCACATTTTTTTGATCGCAATTTTAACCGTGTTTTCCCTTTATGCTTCAGCCAATGAACGCAGGGCACTGAGGTTGCTGGAGAAAAGGGATTACGGGAAACTGGAAGAAGTGCTGGAAAAGGACATAGAAAAAGATAGCATCAACCCGGGCACCTATTATATCTATTCACTTCTTTATAATGATCCTCTTTTCCCCCGGGCTGATCTTGATACGGCATACCGGTATATCCGGATTGCACAGAAAATGTACCCGGAAATCGATTCCCGTGACAAGGAAAAGCTGGAAAAATATGATATCAACGATTCCACCATGCAGGTTCAGAAAAACCGGATCGAATACCTGGCCTACGAAAAGACGAAAAGTGAGCATTCGATTCCTGCCTATAATTATTATATCGAAAATTTCGCCACTTCCCCCTACATAAAAGATGCTATTGAAGCCCGCAATGAACTGGCCTACAGGAATGCGGAACGCGAAAATACCTACCAGTCCTATTATAAATTCCTTCAGCGCTATCCCGAAGCAAGTCAGTCCGCCCTGGCCAAAGAAAAATACGACCGGCTCCTTTATGAGGATCAGACCCGGAATGGGACACTGGAAAGCTACAAGGATTTTATTGTGAAATTCCCGGAATCGCCTTTTGTCCCCGAAGCGGTGAAAAAAATCTATCAGTTAAGGACCCTGGATAACCGGGAAGAAAGCCTGCTGGAATTCATAAGGGATTTTCCAGGGTCACCCCATGTACCGGATGCCATCGACCGGCTATATTATAACCACCGGGTAAAAGGCCAAATGAACTTTTCTTATTATTATGATTTTTTACCCCTCGGCGATTCCGTCAAGGATGAAGCCCGGTTTGCCGATGATCATTTGTTCCCGGTATTTGAAAACGGATTGTATGGTTTTATGACCTCCGGAGGGGATCTGCTTATCCCCTATTCCATCCGGGATATCGAGATCAGCTATCTCTGTGGCGATATCAAACAGGATTATCTTATCGTCGAAAAAAATAATAAGCAGATCATTCTCTCCAAAACCGGCCGGACGATCTATGACGGGAGTTTTTATAATGTGGAAGACCTGGGCTACGGCCTGCTGAAAATCAGCAATTACGGACGGTATGGCCTGGTATTCAAAACCGGGAAAACCATACTTCCTATCCGGTATGACGAGATCATCCGTCTCGATGACCAACTGCTGAAAGCACGCGATGAAGAGGGATGGGCACTTTATTCCTTCAATGGCCAACTGCTTATTGATGAAGTTTTTCAGGAGATTGAAAAAGAAGGAGAATTCGTGCTCCTGAGAAAAGATTACCGGTGGGCCGTAACCCATGCCGATGAGATATTTTCTTCCTTTAATAACAAGGAAAGGCGGTTTAACCATCGATTCGATGATTACGAACTCATAGAACCTGTTCAGCTTCTTTGTTTTCAGGGTGATAAAGAAACCGTAATGGATAAAAACCTGGAGTTTAAGCTTCCTCTTCAGGAACAGGAGATCTTTGCCATGCCGGAAGGCTGGCTGGTCCGTCAGGATTCGCTTTATCATATCTATGATGATGCCTTTTATAAAATTTCCGGATCCGGTTTTAAAAAGGTAGAATATAAAGGGAAATGGATAACAGGCAAAACCGACGAAAGATGGATATTATATTATAATTTCGCTCCTTTTCCGGATGTATTCGCCTATGATTCGGTAAACATTCTGAGCGATTATTTTGTAGTCGTTTTTAATGAAGATGATCCCAGCCTTGTATTCCCCAGCCTCGAAAAGGAAAATATCAGAAACCATGAAAGGCTGGTTATCCTGGATTACCAGAGGAAATGGGGGGATCCCGGTACGGTTCCGGAGTTCATACAGGTAACCTTAGAAAATGGCAGGAAGGTGGTGTTCAATAAGAATGGGAAGGCTGTTCTTAAAGGAAATTATGATGAGATCCAGGCGATCGGTCCGGAATATTTAAGGCTTAAAAGCCGCAACAAAGTAGGCCTGGCAGATACCTCCGGTCATTTGCTTTTTAAACCCCGGTTTGATGGGATCGCCAATTATAATGAGGGTTATGTATCTGTTCTTGATAACAGTAAATTCGGGTTATATAACCGGCACCTGGGACTTTACCTGAAACCTGAATACGGCAGGATCGTCAGACCCTTCCATCATCAATATTACATCGTATATAAAGATGGAGGATATGGTCTCGTGAATAATGCAGGAGAAGAACTTACCGGGATGAGGTTTGAAGAAATCAACTACTGGAACGACACGTCCATGCTGGTACAGGAAAATGGCTTTTGGCATCTTTACGACCTGAAAAACCAAAAAATGATCGTAGAAGACATATACGACTTTGATTATCTTAAGGATGAGGAGGAGAAGATCATATTATTCAATAAAGAGAATTTATACGGGGTGATCAGCAACCAGACCGGTTTTATAATAAACCATACCTTTAATGATATCGTCAACCTGGGAGACCAGGATAATCCGGTATTTTTCGCTGAAAAATATATTCCCGAAGCGGAGTACTATATAGTGATCTATTATGACCGGGAGGGCAATATCCTGAAGAAACAGGTTTTCGATGATGAGGAGTACGATAAGATCTATTGTAATTGACCGGATCCCATAGCCTGGGGAACAGGAGTGCCAATCAAAACCTGCATAACCATAAGATCAGAGCTGATGTCCGCATGGTAGTCACCATATACTCTGACGTGTTTCTTTGAAATAGGTTCGAAGCCTGAAGGCATGATAAAGGGACCGGGAAAGGTTATAAATAATATATGGAAAAACCTTTAAACAAATGAACACCGCCGGAATTTATTCGGCCCCGGTATCGATACCCGGGTATTCAAAACCGAATTTTTCCTCTATTTTTTGCCGCTTCATTTCTTCCACCTTTACGGTGATCACCCTTACATCCTCAACCGGCCGGTCCTGCTCATCGGTGCGGACTGTAGCGATTTTTTCCACCACATCCATCCCATCAACCACCTTACCGAAAACCGTATATCCGGCATCAAGGTGGGGCGCTCCGCCAACAGAAGTATACGTCTCGAGTTGCTGACGTGTAAGTGGCAGATCGAGCTCCACATCGTATTCCGTTTCAAGGGTATCCTTCATGCTGACAATATAATCCTGCAGTTTTTCCATTTGATTTTCAGCTCTTAATTCCTCCACTTTATCCTTTACATGCCTGAATTTGCTTCTTTCAGTAAGATGACCGAAATATTCGTACAGTTTATTATAATCGATCCGGGTTTTGCGGAGTTCTTCCTCGGAGAATACTTTACCCTGGACTATATAAAACTGGCTGCCGTGAGATTCTTTTTCAGGATTAAGCTGGTCGGGTTGCCTTGCAGCAGCGATGGCTCCCCTTTCATGGATCAACCCCGGCACAAACTCTGCCGGTATGTTATATCCGGGGCCACCCTGACCGACCTTTTCACCCGGTTCGGCATACCGGGAATCCGGGTCACCGGTCTGGACCATAAAACCGTTGATCACCCGGTGGAAAAGCAGACTGTCATAGAAGCCTTTCTCTGCCAGTTCGATGAAGTTTTTCTTATGTTTGGGCGTCTGATCATATAATACCATTTTGATGTCACCCTGTTCGGTTTTCAACGTGATCAGGTAGTCCATACTTTTATCCTCGCAGCCTGTTATGACCATGCCACCAATAAGGACGATCGATAAAAAAGCAATAATTCGGTTCATCGTATTATACTGATAATGGGGTTGTTCTTTATTTATAGCAAAGTTATTACAATATTCCAAATGACATCCCCGGATCAGGCACTCACCGGTGAGCCCTGATGTGTTTTTTTGAATATTTCAACGATTCTCAACGATACGTCCAGAAAAAGTATTTTGGAATGGGCATTCCTTTCTATATGATAATAAGCTTCATTCAGCTCCTGTGTGATCTTTTGGATGGTGTCCATATCCAGTACTTTAATGAATTTTTTAATAAATTCAAGCTCTTCACCCATTAACCGTGAAAGGCTCATTTCATTGCTTTTCGTGATCAGGGCTTCCCTCAGTATGCTCAAGCCATAGTGAAACAGGGTTTGCTGTTCTACTTTGGACATTTTTCTGAATTTATCCGACCAGGAAACCAACTCGGGAAAATTTCCCATGAAGCACAATCGCATCCAGTCCCTGAACATGATATGACTGTCGTCTTCCACCTCCCTTACCAGCCGGAGGGCCTCTGTAATGTTCCCATCGGCAATATGGGAGATCTGTTGTGCTTTTTCTTCCTCTACAAAATGATGATCAATGAGGATCTGCTTTATCTCCTCATCCTTAAAAGGCCTGATCCTGATCATCCGGGTCCTTGACAGGATGGTGGAAAGTAGTTTTTTCTCATCATGGGATACGAGTATAAACACCGTGTTTGGAGGAGGCTCTTCCAGGATCTTGAGAATGGCATTGGCTGCGGCGGCATTCATATATTCCGGGAGCCAGATCAGCATGATCTTATAATTTCCCTCAAATGATTTATAGGAAAGGTTCTTTACAATGTGCCGGCTTTCTTCCCGGGGTATATTCAGTTGTTTGGTTTCGCCCCCGAAATAGCTGTTCCATCCGGAGGCATTATTATAAGGATCCTGTATGACAAAATTGCGCCATTCATTGAGAAAAGAAACACTCACCACATCCTTACCGGTTATTTTTGAGGTGGAACTGACCGGGAAAGCGAAATTCACATCCGGGTGGATGAGCTTCTGGTTTTTACGGCAACTGGCACATTCACCGCATGAATCGGTATCGGAAGGGCTGGTACAATTCAAATAAGTGATATAGGCCAGGGCCAGGCTGAGGTTCGGGCTGCCTTCGGGTCCCAGGAATAGCTGGGCATGGGCCACCTTGCCTGATTTAATGGTATGGATCAACTGTTGTTTTTCCTCCTCGAAACCAGTGATATCTGCGAATTTCATACTGATTTGATCCCTCCTCTGAATTTGAGACTTTGTTTATATATATAGCCGAGCATCTCACGGTCAAGCTCGGTTAAACGCTGTGACCGGCGTTCCATAACAATGTTAGCGGTTTTAAGGGCCTTATCAAAATCATAGGTTATAAATCCATCGCTTCCTCCCCAACTGAATGAAGGAATGAACTTGGGCATATAACCGGGGCCGAAAATATTGGCGTTGACCCCCACTACCGTACCTGTATTGAACATCGTGCTGATGCCGCATTTTGAATGGTCTCCCATCATTAATCCACAGTAGATCAGGCCCGTATCCCTGAGTTTCCCGGTTGCATAATCCCATAATTTTACATTAGTGTAATTGTTCTTCAGGTTACTGTTGTTAGTGCCAGCACCAAGGTTACACCATTTCCCGATCACAGAGCTTCCTATGAAACCATCATGGGATTTATTGCTGGATCCTTGAAAAACCACATGGCTCACTTCTCCACCGATCCTGCAATCCGGGCCGATGGTGGTGGACGGACGGATCTTTGCACCGGCCGATATAACGGAATTGTCCAGGATGGCTGCCGGTCCGGATATAACCGATCCCGGCTGGACGGTTACGCTGCTGCCTATATAGATGGGACCCTTCGTTGCATCCAGCACAGAAGCCCTGATCGAACAATTTTTACCGATATATATATGGCCGGTATTATACAGTATGGTATGCTTATCCTCCGGCGGATTGGATTTTTCACCGTTCAATAATTTAAAATCCTCTGTTATATGATGGCCATTATACATAAAAATATAAGTCAGATCAGAGAGATAACCTGTGCGCCCCGGATACGATATTTTATTAATGCCAGGGAAGTTCCTGCCGGCATCCAGCTCATCAGCGAAGTCATCTATACGCTTTTCAGGTAATTTTAAAGCAAGGGGTTTTCCTTCAAGGAAAAGTCCGTCATTCATTTTCAGTTTTGAGATCCGGGCATAAATTGCTTCTTCCGGCGATAAGGCACCGTTGATCAGGAGATTTTCCCTTGCGGTTTTGAGCGGGAATTTTTTCTGAAGATAAGCCCTGGTCAGGTATGAAACCGTATGACCTGATAACAATTGCCACTTTTCTGCATGGGTAAAAAGACCTGTCAATAAACCGGAAACAGGCCTGGTATAGGTAAGTGGCAATAATCGCTGATGATCCTCCGGCAGATCGAACAAGATAATGTTCATGATCAAGTGGTTACAATATCGGGAATTGATCTTCCGATCCGGTATAAAAATAAAAAAGGCTCCATAGTTTTCTATGAAGCCCGTCCATTATTTTACAATATAGTTTATTTCTTTTTATATCTTCTGTTGAATTTCTCAACACGACCGGCTGTATCCACAAAGATCTTCTTACCGGTGTAAAATGGATGCGAAGCAGAGCTTACCTCCACTTTTATCAAAGGATATTCCTTGCCATCTTCCCATTTTATGGTTTCCTTTGATTTCATGGTTGAGCGCGTAATAAATTTATGGTCACTCTGCGTATCGTGAAAAACTACGGTTTGATATTCCGGATGTATTCCTTTTTTCATTGCCTTTCAACTTTCAATTTTTAGGATCACAAAAGTAGGCAATCTTTTTAAATACAACAAACGATTAATTTATATAATAACTATTTTTGATGATTCGTTGTAATATGAATCAAGGGATATGCGATTAATCTTATTATATATTATCCTTTTTCAGGTAGCCGGCCAGGCCTATGGTCAGTTCTCAGCCCGTGAATATTTCAAATTCGGTAAAAATAAATACGATGATGGCAAATATTTTGAAGCCATTGATTTTTTGGACAAGGCTGTTGAACAGGACCCTGAGTATGAAAATGCCTATTTTCTCCGTGGAGAAGCCTTTCTTGAACTTGAAAAATTCAAGCTGGCTATTGATGATTTTACCCGGATCATCGATATGCGGAATTCATCCGACACGTATGCGGCCGAATATTATCTTAAGCGTGCCTCGGCCCGTATGGCTTTAAAGGATTTTCAGGCTGCCGAAAAAGATATCGAAATGGCTTTACGGTTGAATCCCGAAAATGCAGATGCTTTTTACGAACTGGCACGATATAAATACATGACCCTGAAAGATAAGAATGAGGCGATCAATGAGCTGAACCGGGCCATTCAACATGATCCGGATGAACCCAGATATTATATCCAAAGGGCTAATTACAAAGCCTATAAGGCAAAATTCGATTTTAACGGTGATGACCTCTACGTATCTGCTGTAAGGGATGTGACCTTTGCCATTACCCTGGATCCTGATAATTTCGATTATTATCTGCTTCGAAGTCATCTGAATAAAGCAAGGGGCGAACCTATGGAGGCAATTGCCGATTATAATAAAATGATCGAACTGGATCCCTATCGTATTGAAGCCTATTCTGAACGTGGCGTGATAAAAATGCAGAATGACAAATACCGGTCAGCTATCCAGGATTTCACACAGGCCATAGAACTGGATCCTGGCAGGGAGGAACATTTCCGTTACAGGGGACTTTGCAGGCATAATATCCAGGAATTTAACGGGGCATATGAAGATTACACAAAATCCATTCAATTGCTCAGGGATGAGTTAAAACGGGCGCAAGAAAAGGAAACGGTCCGGATAAAACGGATCCTGGCAGATACCTATATCAAAAGGGGTGCTGCCATTACATCAACGGGCAACACGCTGAATGCCTGTTCTGATTTCAGAATGGCTTATGAACTGGGTTCTAAATTAGGCCTTAACTATTTGAGAAAATATTGTGGTATTTAATAAGTGCTTCAATAACAACCCTGTTTTTTTGCCTTTAGATCCGGTGAGGCGCCTACCGGTATTCCTTGCTTATTTAAGTCTCTCTGTTTTTATATTGATCCCTGCGGCTTTTTCGCAGAGCCCGAACGCACCTCTGAACCCGGATTATTATCATCTGCTGGACCGTTTCGAGATCCTCAGCGGAAAGCAATCGGGCAGCTTCCACTCTTCAATGAAACCCTATCGGCGTTCCTCTATTGGATCGTTTGTAGATAGCCTCTATACCCCGGACCCGGATTTAACGTCTGTTGACCGTTTCGATCTTCAATACCTGGCCAATGATAACTGGACCTATACAGCCAACTCCGACGCTGATAGCAATAAACCGGTTCTCAATCATTTTTACAAAAAAAAACCCGATCTCTTTTCCCTGAATACAGAAGAGTTCGAACTCCATCTTAACCCGGTATTTCATTTCAGTGGTGGAATAGAGCGGGATAACGAGGTAGTCCCTTACATCAATACAAGAGGACTGGAAGCCAGTGGGATCATCAGTGAAAAGATCGGCTTTTATACCTATTTGTCTACTACCCAGGCTGCGTTCCCTTCTTATGTAAGGACCTGGATCGACCGGAACCGGGCTGTGCCACGCGAAGGCTTCTGGAAAGTGTTCAACAAGGATGGCGTGGATTTTTTTACTGCCCGGGGTTATATATCCTTCAATGTGGTGGAGCCGGTGAATATTCAATTTGGCCATGATAAGCTTTTCCTGGGCAATGGCATACGGTCCATGGCGCTGTCCGATTTTTCCAATAACTATCTTTTCCTCAAAACCGACGTGGATGTATGGAAGTTAAAATACCGGCTCGTTTTCGCCCAGCATTATGCGGATACCCGGGTGCAGAGCGGTACCGGATCACTATACGGTGATTATCCCAGAAAGTACCTGGCGCATCATCATCTGAGCCTGAATATTACGGATAACCTGAACCTGGGTGTTTATGAACACATCGTCCAGGGCGATTCAACCAGCCAGGTTTTTGATATAAACTATCTGAATCCCTTAATTTTCTACCGTGCCCTCGAACATCAGTCAGGAAGCAAAGACAATGCGATCGTCGGTCTTGACATGAAGTGGAATTTCCTCCGCCGGTTTTCTTTGTACGGTCAGTTTCTCCTCGATGAGTTTTTACTGAGGGAGATCCGGGCCGGTAATGGATGGTGGGCCAATAAATACGGATCCCAGTTAGGATTGAAGTATATGAATGCTTTCTGGATCAATAACCTGGACCTGCAGATGGAGTTCAATACGGTCCGTCCCTATACTTATGCTCACCAGTCCGTTTTTACCAATTTTGCCCATTACCGTATGCCGCTGGCCCATCCCACGGGAGCCAATTTCCGTGAGCTGGTTGCGGTAGCCCGGTGGCAGCCCTTCAAAAAGATCATGTTTATTTCAAAACTGGTCGTATCGGATTACGGTGAGGATGATGAAAATACCAATTGGGGAAAAGATGTGATGAAAAGTTACCTGACCCGTGAACAGGATTACGGTAATGAGACCGGACAGGGATTGGCAACCCGGTTGAATTACCTGAATTTCACCACAACCTATCAGTTTAAACATAATGTGTTTTTTGATCTTGAATTGCTTACACACAGGGTGAACAGTGAGCTTGCGCTTATCGATAAAAACGTTCTTTATGCCGCATTGCATTTCAGGTGGAACATACCCAGGCGGGAGTTTGACTTTTAATCCTTGTTTTTTAAAAAAATTTTATAATTTGAGGCGGCAAATTTTTGTTACCGGGTTACCCGGAGGCCGGGGCGGTAATATACATAGGATGGGTTTTTTGCTTTTTGCCCCAAACGGCATTAAAGGAACATTGAAACCTGGTTTTCTGTCCCGCCGCTTGGCTGCAGGGATATCTGGCGGCAATGTATGTGCTTTCGGGTGGCGAGGATAAAATAATGGGATTCGCGGTAATTGGCGGCAGTAAAAAAACCGTGGATCCTGGTGCCCCGGTGCCTTGGTGGCAATAAAACAACTGTAAAATTTGGTGCCTTTGAGTCCTGGTGGCAAAAAAGAAACCCTGACACTTTGTGCCTTACTGCCTTGGTGGCAATAAAATAAAATAATCCGGCATGTCTTTGTGCCAACATAAAAACAGATCCCATGATTAAGGAAAAAATAAAAAATTTATCCGCCCTCAGTAAAATCAACTATATCCTTATCCTTGTCTTTCTTGTACTGAACCTGGTATTCCTGATCATAGCTTTCCAGATGAATATCGATGATCTGAAATTTCTCGTCAAGATGGCCCGGTATATTCCCTATATGCGTTATCTTGCATTAACCAATATTTTGTTGTTTATTGGTATAATATTTTTATATTATCTGGAAATTAACCAGCTGAAAAAATCAAAAACAAGGGCCGAAGATGAAGCCGCCAGTATGAAAGCCAGGTTATATGATATTGAAGAGGCCGGTAAAAAAAAGGCGCTCAAGAGTGAGTAAACGAAACATGAAAAATATTAAAGTCCACGGTTATACCTGAAAACGTCAGTTATTAACCCAGCCAGTTAAATTTAAATAATAAACCGCTATGATACCTTACATCAAAAAATCCTGCAAGCCAGGGACTCCGGGATCTCCGGGGATTTATGTCAATCAGTTCACACGCGAATTATCACTTTTAAAAAACATTTTATAATCATGCTGGCAAAAACTCATGGATGTGCCGTTTTCGGCGTGGATGCCAGTATCATCACAGTTGAGGTAAACGTGAGTGCTGGCACGCAGCATTATATGGTGGGACTACCGGATAATGCAGTAAAAGAAAGCTGGTCACGGATCGAATCGGCATTAAAACAGTCGGATTACCGGATGACCAACACCCGGGTAATCATTAATCTTGCTCCTGCCGATATAAAAAAAGAAGGCTCCGCGTATGATCTGCCGATCGCCTTATGCCTGTTGAAAGCGAGCGGTCAGCTCTCGACTGACCTGATAGAAGAATATGTGATCATGGGCGAACTTTCACTGGACGGACAACTCCGGCCGGTAAAAGGAGCGTTACCCATTGCCATTGAGGCCCGGAAACAGAATTTCAGGGGCCTGATATTGCCCGGGGCCAATGCCTCGGAAGCGGCCATTGTAAACGACCTGGATGTGATCGGAGTGAACGATCTGAGCGAAGCAGTGGATTTTCTGTCAGGTCGGCGGGAGATCAATCCGCTCAAACTGGATACCCGTGATATTTTTTATGATCAGATCAATGATTATAAAGCCGATTTCAGCGATGTACAGGGACAGGAAAACATTAAACGGGCCCTTGAGATAGCCGCTGCCGGAGGTCATAACGTGATTATGATCGGCCCACCCGGTGCGGGAAAGACTATGCTGGCCAAACGCCTTCCCTCCATCCTGCCTCCGTTAAACCTGCATGAGGCGCTTGAAACCACCAAGATCCATTCAGTGGCAGGCCACCTTGGCCCGGATGCGCACCTGATATCTACCCGCCCTTTCAGGTCTCCGCATCACACCATATCCGATGTAGCCCTGGTAGGCGGTGGAGGATTCCCTCAGCCCGGTGAGATCTCCCTTGCCCATAATGGCGTGCTTTTCCTGGACGAACTGCCTGAATTCAAGCGATCCGTCCTTGAAGTGATGCGCCAGCCTCTTGAGGAAAGAAAAGTGACCATCTCCCGGGCGAAATTCACGATCGATTACCCGGCTAATTTCATGCTGATCTCCAGTATGAATCCCTGTCCCTGCGGGTTCTACAATCACCCCGAAAAAGAATGTGTATGCGCTCCCGGCCAGATACAGCGGTACCTGAATAAAATAAGCGGTCCATTGCTCGACCGTATCGATCTGCATGTGGAAGTTACTCCCGTAGGTTTCGAAGAGATGACGCTTATCAGAAAAAATGAGACCAGTGAGGAAATACGAAAGCGGGTGGTGAATGCCCGCGAAAGGCAGCTCGAACGGTTCAAAGATGAAAATGCCATTTATTCCAATGCCATGATGCGGCCTTCAATGGTTAAGAAGATCTGTGAAATAAACCAGGCGGGGAGGACCCTGTTAAAAACCGCCATGAAAAAATTAGGCTTATCGGCACGAGCCTATGATCGCATACTGAAAGTGAGCAGAACCGTTGCGGACCTTGCAGAAAGTGAGGATATCAAGGTTGAACATCTTGCCGAGGCCATTCAGTACCGCAGCCTTGACAGGGAAGGCTGGGCAAGTTGATTGCAGCATTTGCCGCATGGTGAGTAACGGGCGCCAGGGGATAATTTTATGGGGAAAAACCGTCCGGCTATTGTGTGGTGTTTTGTTATAATAATCCCGGATTATTCATTTGAACATAAGTGGTTGATAATCAAGTAGCTTCTAATGACGATCATTAGAGATTTTAATGTGTAATATTCACATTTTCAGGGGAGTTATACCTATTATGTATGCTATAATGACGGATTTGGGATAATTATGCTTGATAATAATTCAGAACCCAACCCCTAAATATCGCTTCGCTGCTCCATGATCTGGATGACCACCTCCATGATCTCAGTTTCCGCCATGGTTTTATAATTCAGCATGATATCGAAAAGAGCCTGGTCGGAGGGATCCACATCGAAATATTTCAGCAGATTGCTCCTCTTTTTATCGATCTGCATTATTTTTTGCCTGGCTTCATCATAAGTTAACTGCTGTCTCTCACTCACATTATGGATACGCCATTCCAGCGGGGCGACCAGCCGGACATGAAGGGTATTTGGGTTTTCGCGGGTAAGCGCTACTCCTCCCCGTCCCACGATGATCACATGACCCTGCCTGGAAAATCCCCGTATCACCTCTCCAAGTGTTTTTTTTATCTTATCATCTCCGGGATAAAACTTGTTGGAGAGCGACCAGATGAGAACATCGAGCACGCCTTTATAATCTGCATTGACCGCTTCCTGTACGGTATGCTTGTCCATTTTCAATTCCCTGGCCGATTCGTCCAGGATCTCTTTGCTGATCCACCTCCAATTCTGCGGACGGTTAAGGCGTGACCGCATTTTGTTCAGCCGGATGGCCAGATTTTGAGCGACTATCTTGGCCGGACAACCGTATTGCCTGGATATGGTAATGACAGGGGCATTTTTTATTAACCGCTCGCCGGATTGCTTACGCTCCATCCGGGTGCGCATATATTCGCCAAGTACATTTTTCATTTTCGATACAGGCAGTTAATTGTATAACAAAAAAATGCAGAAAAAATATCCGCAAAAGGCAGATTTTCTCACCAGCCCGTATTTATCGGCTCATGAAATACCGGTCCGGCTATACAGGTAATATAAAAAATTTAAAAGGAATATTCAATGGAGAGCCTGATTGTAAGCGAGCTCGGTAGTTGCGGGCACCTGAACGGGATCAGTTTACTTGAACATCAGAACACATCCGTCCTGAGTATCCCGCGGAGCGGGACTCCCACGGCTTCGCCTCGGAGTGACGGTGAATACAGGGGACTCCCGCGGCTGCGCCTCGGAGTGACGAGACGGTGGACTTCAGATTCACCCCATCACCGCATCACCATCTCCGGCCTCCCGCTTCCAACTTCCGATTTCCAACCTCCGACATCCGGTCTCCCGTCCCCGGTCCCCGGTCTCTAACACCCTACACCCTACACCTTACCACATCACCCCATCACCACCTCCCATTCCGCAGGACATTTTTAACTTTTTTCCCGAAACATGATTTTTGTCATATTTAGAATGATTCTAAATAAATACATTTACGAAACAATTGGAACCGCACAGACACCATATGGTCACCCGGATCTTTTCCCTTATGCTGGCAGGGTTATTCGGACTGTATATCGTCAATTATGCTTTTTATACACACCGGCATATCCTGGTGGATGGTACGGTGATCACGCATGCCCATCCTTATAATAAAAGCGATTCGAAACCATTTAAATCCCATCAACACTCCAAAACGGAATTGGTATTGCTGGGAGTACTGAAGGTCCTGTTTTTTATTTCCGGTATTTACTTTGCCTTCATTATCCTGAGAAATTTTGAGATTCTTTATGCCCCGGCCGGATCAGGATTTACTCAACTGTTTCATTGTCACAGGGCCAGCCGGGCTCCTCCTGCCTGACGGGAATTACACTTTTTTTTCATTCATGTAACTGAAGTAAAACAGTTGCAGAGGTTCATCGACGGAGTGAAGATGATTTCATAATAAATATGCCGGATAAGCCCGGTCCTTTTTAACCAATTTGATTTAATTGCACTAATGAATAATAATACTACAACAAGAATTTTTTCAGCGCTGATACTGACTTTTTTAATAACAACAGAATTCGTTAGCGCACAAAAGACAGTAACCGATGCCAACGTGGTAGGGGATGTACAATGTAACGGCAAGCATATTCCTTTTATCAGTGTTTTTGTTAAAGGCACCACATTGGGTACAATTACAGATCATACGGGTCATTTCCAGTTGGTCAATCTTCCTGAAGGGGAGCATACCCTTGTTGCCAAGGGTGTGGGTTACCGGTCTTCTGAGACCACGGTGATGATCAGAAAGAACACAACCCGTGAGATCAAGTTCAAACTTGAGGAAGATATTCTGAACCTTGAAGGAGTAGTAGTAACCGCCGACAGGCATGGGACCAGCAGGAAGGATGCCGCAGTCGTGGTCAATACCATAACACCGAAAATGCTGGAATCAACCCAGGCCATCTCGATTGCTACGGGGATGGATTTCGTGCCCGGATTAAGAATGGAATGCAATTGTCAGAACTGTGGATTCAGCCAGGTAAGGATGAACGGAATGGACGGTCCCTATTCCCAGATCCTGATCAACAGCCGGCCGGTTTTCAGCGGACTGGCAGGAGTATATGGGCTGGAACTGATACCGGCTTCCATGGTAGACCGGATCGAAGTGGTCCGCGGAGGCGGATCTGCCCTGTTTGGCGGGAATGCGATTGCCGGAACAATAAATATATTGACAAAAGTGCCTGAGGTTAATTCATTCAATGTAGAAGGACGCTATGGCCTGATGGGTGTGGGAAATTCCCACGAGGCCGGTCAGTCTGCGGACAGGCTTATCAATCTTAATGGGTCGGTCGTTACGGATGACCTTAAAAGCGGGATGTCTTTTTTCGGCATGATCCGCGACAGGGAACCCTTCGATGAAAATGGGGATGGGTTTTCTGAAATGGTGTCCATGAATAACACGACCTTCGGGTTGAATGCTTTTCACAAGGTGTCGAAAAAGAGCAAACTTTCCCTCGATCTATATCGCATCAATGAATTCCGCAGGGGCGGAAATAAATTCGATTATCTTCCACATGAAGCGGATATCGCCGAACAGGTAGATCATAGAATTACCGGTGCAAACCTTGCTTACGATCTTTTCACGAATGGCGATAAAAGTAATAAACTGATGTTGTATGCTGCCGGGCAGTCGGTCCATAGGGATAGTTACTATGGGGCCGAACAGGATCCGGATGCCTACGGAAACACGTACGATATCACCGCATCACTGGGTGGCCAGTTCTACATGCACCTGAACGATAGATCGACCCTTTTAATGGGCATTGATGACAATTTCAATAAACTGGAAGACATGAAACTTGGTGCTGCCGGCATGCCTAACAGTTTGATCGTGGACCAGTTTACGAATACCATCGGATCATTTGCACAATATGAATGGCACACCGAAATGATCAAAGCTTCCCTGGGGCTTCGTTTCGATTCTTATCTGATCCGGGATTTCAATGATGAGGACCAGAACGGTTTTCACAAGGATATAACCGGCAATGTGCTGGCTCCCAGGATGAATATCCTGGTTGATATTTCCGATGAATTGCAATTCAGAACAGCTTATTCCAAGGGTTACCGGACACCGCAGATCTTCGATGAAGACCTTCATATAGAATCCTCGGGATCCCGGAGGATCATCCATGTCAATGATCCGGATCTGCACCAGGAAAGCTCTCATACGATCACTCCTTCTTTGAGATATACCCATGAATTCGGATCGGTATCCACGGAGCTGCTGGTTGAAGGTTTCTATACCCGGCTGCTTAATCCTTTCGCCTATGATTACACCTTTGTTGATTCGACGGAAACCCTGATCACTACAAGGAATAATGCAGCGGATGGGGCCTTTGTTTCCGGCGTAAACCTGGAATTCAATGCTGCCCTTCCTCATCCTCAGCACGTCACTCTGCAGACTGGCTTTACCTTTCAAACCAGCCAGTATGACAATCCACAGGCATGGGGAGAAAAGGATGGCAGCCTGACCAAATATTTTCTCCGTACACCGGGATCGTATGGCTACCTTACAGTCGAATGGGAGCCTGCAGAAAGATTCAGTGCTTCCTTCACGTCAAATTATACCGGGAGAATGCATGTGCCGCATTTAGGGCTCGATCCCATCACCGGTCAGGAATGGGAAATGATCGATGCCGGTAATCTGAATACTTTGGGTGAGGACCGGCAGAAGCAGGTCGAAGCTATTTTAAACGGGGATGTGATCGAAGGCGAGCGACTGGAGCATAGTGAACGTTTTCTGATCTTCGGAATGCGTCTGGCCTATGATATTCCGCTTTCCGGGCAGACCAATATGCAGGTTTATACGGGGGTGCAGAATATTTTCAACCAGACGCAGCAAAGGCATGACAGCGGGATTTACCGTGATGCCGGTTACATCTACGGCCCCTGCCAGCCCAGGATGTTTAATGTTGGTCTGAAAGTGGGTAATATTTGGTAGGTTTCTAATCACAAAACATCATGCAGAGGAGGAGTCGGAGCCGGCGACGCGGCAATCCCCTGGTACATAACGTCATTCAGAGACCCGTGTTAAACGGGTTGCGGGAATCTCCTGGTAAGGGAACGGAATCCGTAACCGGGGGACTCCCGCGGCTTCGCCTCGGAGTGACGGTGAATACAGTAACGTCATTGCGAGGAGGAGTCGGAGCCGGCGACGCGGCAATCCCCTGGTACATAACGTCATTCAGAGACCCGTGTTAAACGGGTTGCGGGAATCTCCTGGTAAGGGAACGGAATCCGTAACCGGGGGACTCCCGCGGCTTCGCCTCGGAGTGACGGTGAATACAGGGGACTCCCACGGGCTCCTGCCGTCAGGCTCGGAGTGACGAGACGGTGGACTTCAGATTCACCCCATCACCCCATCACCACCTCCCGTCCCCGGTCCCCATCTCCGGCCTCCCACTTTTCCTCCATCCTCCATCCTCCATCCTCCATCCTCCACCCTCCATCCTCCATCCTCCTTCCACCTTTCACCTTCCACCAACCTCCAACTTCCAGCTTCCGACCTCCGACCTCCGGTCTCCCGTCCCCGGTCCCCGGCCCCCATCTCCGGCCTCCCACTTTTCCTCCATCCTCCATCCTCCATCCTCCATCCTCCATCCTCAATCCTCCTTCCACCTTTCACCTTCCACCGACCTCCGGTCTCCCGTCCCCGGTCCCCGACCCCCATCTCCGGCCTCCCGCTTCCAACCTCCGACCTCCAACCTCCGACTTCCAGCTTCCGACCTCCGACCTCCGGTCTCCCGTCCCCGGTCCCCGGTCTCTAACACCCCACACCCTACACCCTACACCCTACACCTTACCCCATCCCCCCATCCCCCCATATACCCCTAAACCGTTTTCCTGTACCGCCAGACAGCAAAAGCATTGATCAGCACGGCAAAACCGGTGATCACCCCGAAATGAAGCTGCACATCCGCAAACCCGGACCCTTTCAGCAGCACCATCCGGATCACCTCCATGAAATAGCGTAACGGATTAAACAAGGTGATCCGCTGGGCCCAGACCGGCATGTTTTCTATGGCCGTAAAAAGCCCGCTCATCAGCACGAAGATCACGAAGAAAAACCAGGAGATGAACATGGCCTGCTGCTGGGTCTCGGTGATCGTGGAGATGAACAGGCCCAGCCCTAAAATAGCCAGCAGATAGACCATGGTGAACAGGTAGATCACGGCCAGATTCCCCACAATAGGCACGTGGAATATCAGTTTGGCGAAAATCAATCCCAGGGTAAACACCACCAGGGCCAGGATCCAGAAGGGAAGCAGCTTGCCGATAATGAAGTGGTGTTTTTTGATCGGCGTCACGTTGATCTGCTCAATGGTGCCCATCTCCTTTTCCCTCACTACATTCATCGAAGCAAGGAAACCACCCACCAGGGTAACCAGGAGCACCAGCAGGCCGGGCACCATATAGGTCTGATAATCCAGGTGAATATTATACCAGTTCGAATATTCAATATTCATCCCCGGGGGCAGTTCCATTTCAATAGTGGGGGTCGATTTCATGAGCACCTCGCCGGTGATCTCTTCAGTAAACTTCCTGATGATGTTCTGGCTGTAATTGATCCCTACCCCGGCCTTCATGCCGTCGATTGCGTTGATTTTGAGGAAGAGGCTGGCATGGCCGTTACTAAACAGGTCTTTCTCAAAATCCCGAGGTATTTCAACGATCAGGTCCGCTTTGTTGGTCTCCAGCGCTTCCTCCGCAAGATGACGCTCAGCGGATTCGCCCGCCTTGATAAAATGATCGGTATGAACGAATTTGTTTTTCAACCGCTGGGAAAAGGCGGAGCGGTCAAAATCGTTAAAATAGATCTTCAGGTTTTTGATCTCAAAAGTGGCTGCATTGGCCAGGATCAGCAGCTGGATGAGCGGAGCGATAAATATGATGGGAAGAATGGCCCTGTTCCGGAAGATCTGCCGGAATTCTTTCTGAAGCATGTAGAACAGTATTCTCATAATGGTCAGTCTAAACGGATTTTAAATTTCTTCACACTGATGAATATGAAAACCAGCGAAAAACCGGTGATGATCAGGGTTTCTTTCCAGAGTGCGGCCAACCCGATACCTTTCAGCATAATCCCCTTGATGATGGTGATGAACCATTTGGCCGGGATCACATAGGATATCCACTGAAGTATTTTCGGCATGCTTTCGATCGGGAAAATGAATCCCGAAAGGATGATCGTCGGCAGCATCAGCCCCATCAGCGAGATCATCAGGGCTACCTGCTGGGTTTTGGCGATGGTGGAGATCAGGATCCCCAGCGAAAGGCCCGTGATGGTAAAAATGAGCAATTCAGCGATGAGCAATACCATGCTTCCCCTCACCGGTACGCCGAACACGAACAGGCCCAGCAGCAGCACGATCATCGAGATGACAAAGGCCAGCAGGATATAGGGGATCACTTTTGCCGCAATGATCTGGAAGGGCTTCATCGGGGAGGCCAGCAACACTTCCATGGTGCCCAGTTCTTTTTCCCGCGTAAGCGAAATGGAGGTCATCATGGCGGTGACCAGCATCAGGATGATGGTGATCAGCCCCGGTACGAACAGGAAAACCCCCTTGAGATTCTGGTTGTACCGGAAACGTACCTCCGGGTTGATCTGTACCGGCGGTTCATTCAACGGGCTGAGCGACCTGACAAAGCCGGTAAAGATCGAAGACACATAATTGATCAGGGTATTGGCCGTGTTGGGGTCGGTGGCATCGGCAATGATCTGTATGGAGGCTTCATTGGCTTTCAGCAGGTTTTTACTGAAACCGGCGCCGTAAATGATCACCAGCTTGACCTTGCCCTGCTGAAAAACTTCCTCGATATCGTCTTCATCCTCCAGGTACCTGTTGAGGATGAAATAGCCTGATGAAAGGATCTTCTCGTTCAGCCGGCTGGTCATATGATCCCTGGAGCGGTCGAGTATGGCGATATGGGCATCCCTGATCTCGTTGGTAATGGCGAACCCGAACAGCATGATCTGGGCTACCGGCATGCCGAAAAGGATCAGCATGGTCCGGTAATCCCGGAAAATATGATAAAATTCTTTTTTTACAAAGGCTAAAAACCGTTTCATGATTCTTCTTTTCCGGCCAGCTTGATAAACACTTCATTCATGGAATCGACCCGGTATTTGTTTTTCAGGTCGGTCGGGTTCCCGATGGCCTCGATACGGCCATCCACCATCATGGAGATGCGGTCGCAGTATTCCGCTTCATCCATATAATGGGTGGTGACGAACACGGTAACCCCCTGGTCGGCGGCCTCATAGATCATATCCCAGAACTGCCTCCGGGTTACCGGGTCCACCCCGCCGGTGGGTTCATCGAGGAACACGATGTCCGGGTTGTGAATGATGGCTACCGAGAAAGCCAGCTTCTGCTTCCAGCCCAGCGGCAGGGACGATATCAGCTGGCCTTTCAGGTCCCCTAATCCAAGTCTTTGGGTCAGCTCCTGTTGTTTTTCCCGGATATCCTTCGACCGGAGACCGTATATCCCGGCATAAAACCGGATGTTCTCTTCCACGGTAAGGTCTTCGTACAACGAAAACTTCTGGCTCATGTACCCGATCCGCCGTTTTATTTCTTCACGCCGGGTGAAAATATCCAGGCCGGCCACCTTACCCTCGCCGCCGGTGGGCAGCCACAGGCCGGTGAGCATTTTGATGGCCGTCGTTTTCCCGGCACCGTTCGCGCCCAGAAATCCGAAGATCTCCCCCCTGTTCACCTCGAAGGTGATGTGATCGACGGCGGTGAAATCGCCGAACATCTTTGTGAGTTCCCGTGCCTGTATGACCGTATCCATTTTTTCAGTTTTTTCGCATGAGTTCCATAAAACAATCCTCCACTTCGGCCCTTGTCTCCCCGATCTCGAAATCCGGCGTTTCAGGAGTTTTGAGTTCCAGCCTGAGCTGATCAAGGCCGATGGAGTCCCTTTTGTCCACATAATGGATCTCGTCGCCGAAGGAAAAGACAGAATGGGTATGTTCGAAACGGCGTAGTTGTTTCAACAGCTCGTATTTTTTGCCGGTCCGGATGGCGAAGATCTTTTTCGGATATTCATCGCGGAGGGAATCGGGGGTATTGACCGAAAGGATCTCCCCCGACTGGATGAGCCCGATCCGGTCGCAGAGGGTGGCCTCATCCATATAGGGAGTGGAGACCAGGATGGTGATCCCTTTTTGCTGCAGGTCCTTCAGCATCCCCCAGAATTCTTTCCTCGATACCGGGTCCACGCCGGTGGTCGGTTCGTCGAGGAAAAGGATCTCCGGCCGGTGAATGAGCGCGCACGACAGCGCCAGCTTCTGTTTCATGCCACCCGAAAGGTTGCCTGCCCGCCGGTCCTTGAACGGTTCGATATGGGAGTAAATATTCTTTACCAGGTCGTAATTTTCTTCGATGGTGGTGCCGAAGATGGAAGCGAACAGGGTGAGGTTTTCTTCCACGCTCAGGTCCTGGTAGAGGGAAAAGCGCCCCGGCATGTATCCCAGGATAGAACGGATCTTTTTAAAATCCTTTACCACATCGAGACCGAGGACCGTGGCTTCCCCTTCATCGGGCAGCAGCAGGGTGGTCAGGATCCGGAAAAGCGAGGTCTTCCCGGCCCCGTCCGGGCCGATCAGGCCGAAAATCTCACCCGGCCGGATATCGAGGCTTACCCTTTTAAGGGCTTCGACCTCCCCGTAATTTTTTGAAATATTTTTTATTGTAACTGCGGTATTCATTGATCTTTAAAACACCACCTCCCCGGGCATTCCGATCTTGATATACCCGTTATTGTCGACCCTGACCCTGATGGCATACACCAGGTTGACCCGTTCCTCCCGGGTCTGGACAATTTTGGGTGTGAACTCGGCCTCATCGGAAACCCAGGAAATGGTGCCTTCATATTCCTTATAATCCGAGGCATCCTCATCGATCCTCACCGTCACTTTCTGGCCGAGCCGGATGTCGTCGAGCTGTTTGCCGCTGATGTAGGCGCGGAGATACATCTTGCTGATGTCGGAGATCCGGTACAGGGGCTTCCCGAAACCCACGATCTCATGTTCTTCGGCAAATTTGGTCAATACCGTGCCGGTGGCCGGGTTGATGAGCATGGCCTTGTTGATCTGGTCGTTGATCTCCTCGATCTGGTACTGGATGGGAGTGATCTCGCTTAACAAGCCCCGGTTGTTTGTGCGCAGCTTTTCCCGGCTGGCTTTCAGCTCACTGTTGATCACATCGATCTGCCCTACGATATCGTCCAGTTGTTTTTGCGTGGCTGCGCCATCCTCAAGCAGGTTTTCCACCCGCCGTTGTTCCCTTTCCAGGATGCTGCGTCTTTCCAGCAGCACATTGATCTGGGAAGGGATATCGATCGTTTTGGTACCGAGTGCCTCGATCCGCGCCTGGAGCTGCTTTTTCTTAAGGTGGAGCGTGGTGGTATCGACCAGCCCCACGGGTTGGCCGGCAGACAGTTCATCCCCTTCCATCACGTCGAATTTCAGCAACCTTCCGTTCGCCTCGGAAGATATGATGATCTCCGTCGCCTCAAAATTGCCATAGGCATCGGCCCGGTCATTGCCGTTATTACAAGCCGCCAGCAGGGGGAGGATCAATAAGGGTATATATCTTTTTACGTTAATCATCGCTATATTTCGGGTTTTACTGTTAAAAATCATTTCCGGTGGTGGTATATATGGTCACATAAGTCTTTGAAAGTTCAAGCCGGTGAAGGGCCTGCTTTATCCTGGCCCGGGTAAGCGCATTCAGCTCCGTAATGTAATCCGTGGAGGTGATCACCCCGTTATTAAGCTCGGAGAAGGCCGTTTTCACGATCCTGTCCTGAAGGGCGATGATCTCCTCATCCTTTTCAAGAATGGCTTCGAGTTTTTCGATATCGGCATATTGCCGGGTCAGGGCGATCGAGATATTGCGTTTGAAATTATCTTCCCGGGTGCTTATTATATTCTGTTGAAATCCGATTAGTTGTTTTTTTCGACGGGCATTCCCCCAGTCATAGATCTGCCAGTTCAGCTGAAGACCTACTATATAAAAAGTAGAGGCTTCAATCTCAAAAAAATTGAACGGGTTGGGGCGCCCGATCCCCGCCTGTCCGAAAGCCTGGAGGCGGGGGAGCCGCCGGACGTTGGTCATGGAAGCCTGGGACTCCAGCAATTGTTTACGGGCATTGAAAAGGGATATTTCAGGCCTTTCGATGTTCAGTTCCGTTGCCGGGGCGGGCTTAAGATCCGGGATTTTCAGGAAGGTGGTTTTATCGATGGGTTCACCCGTCCATTCCGACAGCATCTGCAGCAGGGCTTCTTTTTCCGATTCGAGGGTGATCTTTTCCTGCTGAAGGGTAAGGATCTGTTTATCGATAGAATACAGGCTGGATCTTTTCACCACCCCATGCTCCACGCTGGCCGATACGATCTTTTTCTGATTGGTGAGGTTTTCCAGGGTGGTCTGAAGAATGTGAAGGCTTTCCTGGAGCTGCAGGGACGAAAAAAAGAGCTGGTTGATGGTGGACTGGATATCATAGAGCTCCGTTTCGAGCTCTTTCCCGGATACTTCCAGTTTCGAGTCTTCCACCTGCCTGGAATACCGGGTGAGTCCCGCATCGTAGATATTCTGGGTGAGGTTCACACTGGCCTGGTACTGGTCCTTGGGGATCTCCGGAATATCGCTGACCATCCCGATCCCGGGTATGGTGAATACCTCGGACTGGTAAGTCGCTTTTCCATTCAGGAAGAGCTGCGGCAGATAGTTGGAGGCATGGTTTTTCAGGCTCAGCTCGTGAATGTTTTTATTGTATATCTCCTGTTGTTTGAGGGGGCTCAACGACTTTGCCGCCTCATAGCAGTATTGAAGCGTGAGCGTATCGGTCCTGGCCGGTCCTCCGGCAATGATGGCAGTGCCCAGGATAAAATATGTTAAAATTTTAACCATTTGTTTAAACTTTTTGGTTAATCAATGTGTTCTGATCCAGTTCATGATCGTTTCCGGGATCACTTTTTTTCGTTCCTCAATAAACTCTTCCCAGGCCCGGTCATCGATTTGCAGGTTTTTCCGGATAATAAGCTTGCCAGCAAACGGGAATATGGTCAGGCTGAGAATATTTACGATAAAATGTTTTACATCCACCTTGATGATGTTTCCTTTTTTATGCTCTTCGGATAGTTGTTTTTCCAGCTTGTCAAATTCTACAAGATCAGTGAACTTCAGGTATTCGAGTATCCTTCCGGGGTTTACATTAATTTCGTTCAATATAAATAGAGGCAACCGGGGGTATTTTCTGATCAGTTCGATATAATTATCCACGAATTTCCAGACCTTGACCTCGAGGGGAATTTCATCATTGAAAAGGTCCATGATATGGGGGCTGATCTGCCGGAGGGTATTTTCAAAAATGGCCGCAAACAGGTTTTCCTTATTGCGGTAATAATAATGCAGCAGGGCCTTGTTGATGCCGGCGTGGTCGGCGATCTCCTGCATCCGGGCGCCGTCGAATCCTTTTTTAATGAAGATCTCCCGTGCGGATTCGAGGATGGTCTCTTCGGTATTTTTATTTTTAACCATTTGATTTAACTAAACGGTTAAAATTAAATATAGTTTGGGGAAGATCCAAATTTTTTTTTCAATGACACGAATTTAGTGTGCCACGAATACCCGAAAACTATTTGTAAGGATTACGCGAATTTAGTGTGCCACGAATGCACGAATACTATATGTAAAGATTACGCGAATATAGGTGCCACGAATGCACGAATACTATTTGTAAGGATTACGCGAATTTAGTGTGCCACGAATACACGAATACTATATGTAAAGATTACGCGAATATAGGTGCCACGAATACACGAATACTATTTGTAAGGATTACGCGAATATAGGTGCCACGAATACACGAATACTATTTGTAAGGATTACGCGAATTTAGTGTGCCACGAATGCACGAATACTATTTGTAAGGATTACGCGAATATAGGTGCCACGAATACACGAAAACATATTATTCGTGTATTCGTGGCAACCTAAATCCGTTCATTCGTGGCTAACCATCAATTCGTGTATTCATGGCAACCATAATTCGTGCATTCGCGGCCCACCATAATTCGTGCATTCGTGGCTAACCATCAACTCGTGTATTCGTGGCAACCTAAATCCGTTCATTCGTGGCAACCAAAAATGTTGAATACTGGCGTCCTTGATCCTTTATACCAGTCAATTTACCCCCCACCACCAATGATTTTTCCCGATTCAATGGCAAAATTGAAATAATAATTGTAAAATTAGGTCCTTATTTGCAAATCATAAGATCGATAACAATAACAATTCATTTTTAATTATTTTTTTATGAAAAAGAACAAAACAATTTTCAACGGAAAAACAGACCTTTCACGAAGGAAATTTGTAAAAGGTGCTGCACTCACCGCTTCCGCCTTTACCATCGTGCCGCGGCACGTACTGGGTGGCAAGGGATACAAGGCGCCGAGTGATACACTGAACATTGCCGGTGTCGGTGTGGGTGGAATGGGTTTTGCCAACCTCAAGAACATAGAAGATCAGAATATCGTGGCACTCTGTGATGTGGACTGGAGATATGCCAAAGGATGTTTCGACTATTTCCCGAATGCAAAAAAATACCGGGACTTCAGGAAGATGTACGATGAAATGGGCGATGATTTCGACGCGGTGGTTATCGCCACGGCAGACCATACCCATGCCGTTGTGGCCGCTCATGCCATCACCATGGGCAAGCATGTTTACCTCCAAAAGCCCCTGACACACTCTGTGTATGAGTCCAGGCTTTTGACCAAATTGGCTGAAAAACACAAGGTGGCTACCCAGATGGGTAACCAGGGTGCTTCAGGAGATGGTGTGGCCCTTACCTGCGAATGGATATGGAACGGAGAGATCGGGGAAGTGACTAAAGTTGAATCCTTCACCGACCGTCCGATATGGCCCCAGGGTTTGAATACACCTGAACAGGGTCACTGGGTACCCGATACACTGGACTGGGACCTGTTCACCGGACCCGCCGAAATGAAGCCCTATAACGAGATCTACCATCCCTGGAACTGGAGAGGCTGGTGGGATTACGGAACGGGTGCACTGGGCGATATGGCCTGCCATATCCTTCATCCCGTTTTCGAAGGACTGAAACTGGGCTATCCGGTAAGTGCACAGGGAAGCTCCACGCTCCTGCTCAACGAATGTGCGCCCAATGCCCAGGCCGTGAAGCTGGTTTTCCCCGAAAGGGATAAGGTTAAAAAGGTGAAAATGCCCCAGGTTGAAGTGTCCTGGTATGACGGCGGAATAAAGCCCATGTTGCCCGACAACTGGCCTGCAGGTAAAAACCCGAACAAGGCCGGTGGAGGTACTTTCTTCTACGGCACGAAAGATATCCTGCATGTAGGATGTTACGGCGTGCAGCCCGAACTGCTTTCGGGACGTACTCCCGATGTACCGGTGACCGAACGCCGTGTGGAATCCGAAATTGGCAAGGCCTGGAACCGGGGCGGTCATGAGGCCGACTGGGTACGCGCGTGTAAGGAAAGCCCGGAAAGCCGCACCCCGGCCACATCCGATTTTGCCGAAGCCGGTCCGTTCAATGAGATGGTGGTTATGGGCGTGCTTGCGGTCAGGCTGCAGTCATTGAACAAAGAACTCGAATGGGATGGCGAGAACATGCGGTTCACCAATATTGAAGATTCCGAGGAAATACGCACGGTGATCAGGGACGGATTCGAGATCCATGACGGACATCCGACGTTTGCCAAAACATGGACCGATCCCGTAAATGCCAATGCGTATGCTCAGGAACTGGTCAGGCATACCTACCGGGATGGCTGGTCGTTGCCTGATATGCCAAGTTAGTCCTTGATATAAGGATATATTGACATAGTGATTGTATTTGAAAGAGGCTGCTTTGGAAATGTGATTTCGAAGGGAATGACGATTCGTACATTTGAAAACCCTGGTGGTGATTGGATGAACGGTTTTTTCTTCCTTCCATCGAAACAGTAAGTTGCACATTTCCGGGGCAGCCTTTTTCATCCTGTAATGTATATTTTATGTTAAACTAAATTGTGAACAAAATGGGAGTTTCCAGGAGAAAATTCGTCAAAGGCGCTGCATTGACGGCCTCGGCTTTCAGTATCGTGCCCCGGCATGTGCTGGGCGGCAGCGGCTACAGGGCCCCCAGCGATGTATTGAATATCGTCGGGGTGGGTGTAGGCGGCATGGGCCGCACCAACCTGCGGCATATGGTCAAGACCGGCGAGGCTAAAATTACCGGTTTATGCGATGTGGACTGGAAATATGCCGAAAAGACCTTCAACGATTATCCCGATGTCCCAAAGTATCGGGATTTCCGGAAAATGTATGAGGAGATGGGCAATGATTTCGATGCGGTGATGATCGCGACCCCGGACCATACCCATGCCGTGTCGGCGGCCATGGCCATGAAAATGGGCAAACATGTATATGTACAGAAGCCGCTAACCCATTCAGTGTATGAATCGAGGCGGATGCGGGAAATAGCTATCGATACCGGTGTGGTGACCCAGATGGGAAACCAGGGCAACAGCGGGGAAGGCATCCGGAGGATTTGCGAATGGATCTGGAACGGTGACCTGGGCACCATTGAGGAAGTGCATGCCTGGACCAACCGGCCGATCTGGCCCCAGGGGCTTGAACGGCCTGAAGAGACTCCGAAAGTGCCCAAAACCCTGGATTGGGACCTGTTCATAGGTCCGGCCCCCGTGCGCCCCTACCATCCTTCCTATACCCCATGGAACTGGCGGGCCTGGTGGGATTTCGGTACCGGTGCGCTCGGCGATATGGCCTGCCATATCATGGATCCGGCCTTCAAGGCCTTGCACTTCGGACATCCGGTGGGTGTTGAAGGATCGTCAACCCAGGTGAATACCGAAAGTGCCCCGATGGCCGAAAAAGTGACCTATTATTTCCACTCGAGGCCGAACCTGCCGAAAGTGGCCTTCCCGTCCTGTGAATTTACCTGGTGGGACGGCGGTTTTCTTCCTGACCGGCCGGAAGGCCTGCCCGATGGCAGGATCATGGGCGACTGGGGTGGCGGTGACTGGTTCATCGGCAGTAAGCGAAGCCTGATGTGCGGCGTGTATGCGGCCAATCCGTTCATCATCGGCGAACCCGAGTATCCTCCGGCCCCGAAGATCCTGCGGAGACCGGAAGAAGAGACCGGGCTCAAATGGGATGAAGGCGCGCACGAGATCGACTGGGTACAGGCCTGCCTCGAAGGCGATCCCGACCGGCCGAGCTCCAATTTCAATTATGCCGGCCCGCTGAACGAAGTGGTCGTGATGGGCAACCTGGGCGTACGCCTGCAGGACCTGAAGCGGGTGCTTGACTGGAACGGGAAAGAGATGAAGATCACCAATATCGGGCTGAATGAAGAGATCCGGGTGGTGACTTCCGACAAGTTCGATGTGGTGGACGGTGATCCCAAGTTCGACACCCAGTACGAGACCATGAACGCCAAAGCCGCCGCCGAAAGGTATATCCGACGTCCCTACCGGGAAGAATGGCAGGGGATTTTGTAAGGTGTATATCAGAATTTTATTGTAAGAAAGGGGCTGAGTGTATGCCCGGTCCCTCAATCCCCAATTCAGTTCGAGTGATCCGACCCTGTCGTAAAATACCACAGGGTCGGATCGTATCGCTTGTCACGCTAACAAGCGTGGAAAGGTGAGTAACCAGCCGGGAGTTTACAATATTCATCCCAGGTGTCCCGCGGAGCGGGATGTATCGATGGATGCCTTCCTGCCAAAAAATCACTCCGTACCTTAGAGCCTCCGTGGCAAAACACCTTAGCGCCTTCTTACAAAAAAAAACCTCCAATTCAACCAGCCTTCGTATCTTTACACTAAAAAAACCAATTACATGAACTTATTACTCCTGAGCAATTCCACCAATTACGGCGAGGAATACTTAGATTACGCCAAACCGGCGATTCAAAATTTTCTGGGCCCGGTCCATGATGATATCATATTCATCCCTTACGCGGCGGTCACTATAGACTGGGATGATTATACCGACATGGTTAATGATGCTCTGAAAGAAATGGAAATTAAAGTGATGGGTATCCACACGGCCGATGATCCTGTCGGGGCCGTTAAAAAAGCCTCTTCCATAATGGTCGGAGGCGGCAATTCCTGGCAGTTGCTGAGCCTGTTATACCAGTTTGAGATACTTAAACCTATCCGGCAGAAAGTAAAAGAGGGCACTCCCTATATCGGGTGGAGCGCCGGCTCGAACATGGCCTGCCCCACCCTGATGACCACCAATGATATGCCCGTGGTACAGCCTCCGTCATTCCGGAGCCTTGATCTGATACCCTTCCAGATCAATCCCCATTATACCGAAGAAGTGATACCCAATCACGGGGGTGAAAGCCGGGAATTGCGCATCAGGGAATTCATCGAGGTGAACCGTGAAATGAAGGTGATCGGCCTTCCGGAAGGCATGATCATTCAATATGCTGAAGAAAAATATGAACTGATCGGGACCAAATGCTGTAAACTTTTTCAGTATGGCAGGGATGCCCTTTGGATCAACGACAACGAGGCATTGAACCGCTTCATACTGGATTGAAAAGATTAGAGCCTCTTAGATCCTAAATATTATAACATAATCGATGAAGTAAACTAATATATTCGTGAAATTTAAAACATAGATATTCGTGCATTCGTGGCAACCCTATTCGTGTAATCGTTACATAGATATTCGTGCATTCGTGACAACCCTATTCGTGTTATCGTTACATAGTATATTCGTGCATTCGTGGCAACCCCATTCGTGAAATCACAACAAAAAAAATTCGTGCATTCGTGGCAACAATTCGTGTAATTTTATCCAACAGTACATTCGTGCATTCGTGGCAACAATTCGTGTAATTTTATCCAACAGTACATTCATGCATTCGTGGCAACAATTTGTGTAATTTTATCCAACAGTACATTCATGCATTCGTGGCAACAATTCGTGTAATTTTATCCAACAGTACATTCGTGCATTCGTGGCAACAATTCGTGTAATATTATCCAACAGTACATTCGTGCATTCGTGACAACAATTCGTGTAATATTATCCAACAGTACATTCGTGCATTCGTGACAATATTATTATTACATTCGTGGCATTAAAATAATGATGACCTCAATTGTTCCTTTAAAGCCTGTTTTTAATTATTATAGACCAATAAAAACGTTGCTTTCAACATAAATCTCAATAAAATGCATATCGTGATCGCCCCCGACTCCTTCAAGGAATCCCTTAAAGCCAGTGAGGCAGCCCGTTGCATAGCCCTCGGCATCAAAAAAGTTTTACCCGATGCGGTCTGCGAAGAAGTCCCCATGGCCGACGGCGGTGAAGGCACGGTGGATGCGCTGGTCAATGCCACAGGCGGTACCATAAAAAAGATAAAGGTAAAAGATCCCCACATGAGGGACATCGAAAGTTATTATGGTATCCTCGGGGACGGCAATACGGCCGTGATCGAGATGGCGGCCGCCTCCGGACTGGAACTTCTTAAAGAAAACGAGAAGAATCCCTGGGCAACCACCACCTTCGGTACCGGGCAATTAATAAAAGCAGCCCTCAACGCCGGTTGCAAAAAGATAATCACCGGCATCGGCGGCAGCGCCACCAACGATGGCGGGACAGGCATGGCCCGGGCTCTTGGGGCTGTATTCCTGGATAGAAATGGCTATGAAATCGGGCATGGAGGAGGTCCCCTGGAAAACCTGGCGGAGATCCGTATCGACGGGCTGGATAAAAGGATCCGGGAATGTGATTTCCTGGTAGCCTCCGATGTACAGAATCCCTTATGCGGCAAACAGGGTGCTTCCCGCGTGTATGGTCCGCAGAAAGGGGCCACGGCCGGTATGGCGGACCGGCTGGATAAAAACCTGCTTCGTTATGGCCGGAAACTCGAAGGGATTTTTAAGAGGGAGATCATCGATTTGCCGGGGGCCGGGGCAGCCGGTGGGCTCGGAGCCGGGCTGGTGGCCTTTTTGAATGCGGCCCTCAGGCCCGGTTTCGATATTGTAAATGAACTCACCGGTCTTGAGGAAAAGATTAAAAACGCCGGACTGGTGATCACGGGGGAAGGAAAGCTGGACGAACAGACCCGCTACGGTAAGACTCCTTCCGGCGTGGCGGACCTGGCAAAAAAATACAACAAACCGGTGATCGGCATTGCCGGTTCACTGGGTGAGGGTTATGATGAATTATACCATCACGGGTTTACCGCCATTTTTTCGATCATGGATAAACCCATGCCCCTGGAAGAAGCCCTGGCCAATGCCCCGGATCTGCTGCAAAACACCACCGAAGCGATTTTTAGGACCCTAATAATGGCACAGGATAAATTATTGGACTAATTTTGGCACCAGGTAAAAAATAATTCTTCATGAGTCAGAAAGTACTGGTCACCGGGGCAGCCGGATTCATCGGGTTTCATTTGTCCAAACGATTGCTGAAAGAAGGATACCGGGTAACGGGCCTGGATAACCTCAATGATTATTACGATGTAACCCTCAAAAGATCACGGTTGGCCATCCTTGAAAACATCCCGGAATTTTCTTATGAAAAGATCGACCTGGCGGATAAAAAGAATATCGACCGGCTCTTTCAAAGTGAAAAATTCGATCATGTGGTGAACCTCGCCGCCCAGGCCGGGGTGCGTTATTCCCTCAAAAACCCTTATGCCTACATCGACAGCAACATCACCGGTTTTCTCAATATCCTCGAAGCCTGCCGGTTCAATCCCGTTAAACACCTGATCTTCGCTTCGTCCAGTTCCGTCTACGGGGCCAACACCAGGATGCCTTTTTCCATCCATCACAATGTGGACCACCCGATCTCCCTGTATGCCGCATCAAAAAAATCCAACGAACTGATGGCCCATACCTATGCAAGCCTGTATAAAATACCCGTCACGGGCCTGCGGTTTTTTACGGTGTACGGCCCCTGGGGCCGGCCCGACATGGCGCTGTTCCTGTTTACCCGGGCCATCCTTGAAGGGAAGCCCATCGATGTATATAACCACGGCAAAATGAAACGCGATTTTACCTATGTGGACGATATCGTGGAAGGGATCGTCCGGCTGATCCCCCATATTCCCGGTCCCGATCCCTCCTGGTCCGGCGACCGGCCCGATCCTTCCTCCAGTTTTGCCCCCTACCGCATATATAATATTGGCAACAACCGGCCCGTGGAGTTGATGACCTTCATAGAGACCATTGAAAAGCACCTGGGTAAAATGGCTGAAAAAAACTTCATGGACATCCAGCAGGGCGATGTCCCCGCCACCTATGCCGATGTGGACGACCTGATGAAAGATGTGGGCTTCAGCCCGGGCACTTCCATCGATTACGGCATCGGGAAATTTGTGGAATGGTACCGGGAGTATTACGGGGTGTAGGGTGTAGGGTGTAGGGTGTAAGGTTTAGGGTTTAGGGTTGGGTTTAGCTGAAAAAAACCACATCCTGAGTGATCCGACAATGGCGGGATTATATCGCCTGTCACACTGATAAGCGTGGAAGGATGTTTGAAACCCTCTCTTTCCTAAGAATCCTCTATGCCCCGATGCCTTCCTGGCCCACAATACTCAGTGCCTTGGTGCCTTCCTGGCCCACAATACTCCGAGCCTCCGTGCCTCTGTGGCCCACAATACTCAGTGCCTTAGCGCCTCCGTGGCTACAGATATTCCCTCCGTGCCTTTAATTTAATTTCCCAGAATTCGTAAGTTTGCATTTAATCCATTAAATAACGAAATACCCTAACGCGGTTACAAAATGAAAAAAGCATTGATCACCGGCATCACCGGCCAGGACGGCGCCTACCTCTCCGAGTTGTTACTCGATAAAGGTTACGAGGTGCATGGCATCAAACGCCGGGCCTCCCTGTTCAACACCGACCGGATCGACCATCTCTACCAGGATCCCCACGAATCCGACCTGATATTCAAGCTTCATTACGGTGACCTTTCCGATTCCGCCAACGTGATCCGCCTGATTCAGGAGATCCGGCCCGACGAGATCTATAACCTCGGTGCCATGTCGCACGTGCGGGTGAGTTTCGATACCCCGGAATACACCGCCAATGTGGACGGACTCGGTTCGCTCCGGCTTCTCGAAGCCATCCGCTTGTTGGGACTGACCAAAAAGACAAAGATCTACCAGGCGTCCACTTCCGAATTGTACGGCAAGGTGCAGGAGATCCCCCAGACCGAGAACACGCCTTTTCATCCGAGATCACCCTACGGTGTGGCCAAGCTATATGCCTACTGGATCACCGTGAATTACAGAGAAGCATATGGAATGTTTGCCGTGAACGGGATCCTTTTCAATCATGAATCACCCATTCGCGGGGAGACTTTCGTATCCCGGAAGATCACCAGGGCCGTAGCCCGGATATGCATGGGCTTGCAGGATACCGTTTACCTGGGCAACCTGGATGCCAAGCGTGACTGGGGGCATGCAAAGGATTACGTGGAGGCCATGTACCTGATGCTGCAGCAGGACGAACCGGAAGATTACGTGATCGCCACCGGCCAGACCACCAAAGTCCGCGATTTTGTGCAGATGACTTTCCGGGAAATGGGCGTGGAGATCGAATTTGCCGGTGAGGGCATCGAAGAAGTGGGGGTGGTCAAATCCTGTTCCAACAAGGAATTCAACCTGCCGGTCGGGAAAGTGGTCCTGAAGATCGACCCGACCTATTTCAGACCCTCCGAAGTGGACATTTTGATCGGCGACGCCTCCAAAGCCCATAAAAAACTGGGCTGGAAACCCAAATACGACCTCAAAGCCCTCATCAAGGACATGATCCATGCCGATTACGACCTCTTCAAACGCGATCAATACTTGTTGAGAGGGGGACATAAAGTGTTTAATTATCATGAGTAGGGTTTAGGGTTTAGGGTTTAAGGTTTAGGGTGTAAGGTTTAGGGTGTGGGTTTATTTAAAGGATGAAAGGAAGTAGTATAAATAAGCAAATAATGAAAAAGAAAATAACCAGTTATCGGGATTTGGAGGTTTGGGAGACATCTCATGAACTTGTTCTTGAAATTTATAAAAGAACCAAAGATTTTCCATCCGAAGAAAGATTTGGGTTAATAAGTCAGATTAGAAGAGCAGCCATCTCTATACCTGCAAATATAGCAGAAGGGAAAGGCAGAAGAACTACAACTGATTATATTAGATTTTTATATATATCCCAGGGATCACTGGAAGAGTTAAAATATCTGATTGAACTGTCATTTGATCTCAAGTACATAGATAAGGCGATCTTTGATGATATTTTTAAAAAAACAGAACATATTGGTAAGCAATTATCAAATTTAATTCAATCCTTATCAAATTATATTCAGGAACCTGAGGAAAGATATCATAATAAGACAGGTGTTGTTTCAGATAAAACAGTGGAAGATCCCGACCCTAAACCTTACACCTTAAACCCTAAACCCAGAAAATGAATAAAAATTCCAAAATCTACATCGCCGGCCATCGCGGCATGGTGGGTTCCGCCATTCACCGGAAACTGCAAAAAGAAGGGCATACCAATTTCGTTACCCGGACACTGGATGAACTGGATCTGCGCAATCAGCAGCAGGTGGGACAGTTCTTCCGGGAAGAAAAACCCGATTATGTTTTCCTGGCGGCAGCCAAGGTGGGCGGCATCCAGGCCAACAACACCTACCGTGCCGAATTCCTGTACGACAACCTGATGATCCAGAACAATGTGATCCACCAGAGTTATGTGAACGGGGTGAAAAAGCTGCTTTTTCTGGGTTCTTCCTGCATCTATCCCAAGCATGCGCCTCAGCCGCTGAAGGAAGAATACCTGCTGACCGGAGAGCTGGAACCGACCAACGAGCCCTATGCCATTGCCAAGATCGCCGGCATCAAGATGTGCGATGCCTACCGTGCGCAATACGGCTGTGATTTCATTTCCGTGATGCCCACCAACCTGTACGGTCCGAACGATAATTACGACCTGAAGAACTCCCATGTGCTGCCTGCCCTGATCCGGAAATTCCACGAGGCAATAGTCAACGATCAGCCCTTCGTTGAGATCTGGGGTACCGGCTCACCGAAAAGGGAATTCATGCACGTCGATGACCTGGCGGCAGCCTGCCTTTTCCTGATGGAAAATTATGACGAACCCGGCTTCATCAATATCGGGGTGGGAGAAGATATCTCCATAAAAGACCTGGCCCAGCTGATCAAGGACATAACCGGCTACAAAGGCGAACTGAAATTCGATACTTCCAAGCCCGACGGCACCCCACGCAAGCTGATGGACGTTTCCCGTTTGAACGAGTTGGGCTTCAAAGCCCAAATCTCCCTTGGGGAAGGCATCCGCAGGGTCTATGAAAATTTCAAAAGGGAAGTATTGTCAGATTGATATTATTGTCTCTTAAACAATAGGTCATCCCGAAGGGATCTTGCAGGTTTTCTACCGGCTTTCTTCTAGGCAAAGAAAATATTACTCATTCAAAAAGTTTTCCTTCTTTCTACCATCTGTTAATACGAAATACTGAAAGCATCCTGCGAAAGATATCATCTATTGTTAGAATAATAGAATTACTATCTTTGTAAAAAATGGGGAGCCATGAAAGATCTTCGGAACAGAATTACTATTGATGAAAAAATCTGTAACGGAAAACCTGCCATCAGAAGAAAAAGAATAGCAGTTAATACTATTCTTGAATTTTTAAGTGCAGGAGATACCATTGAAGAAATACATAAACAATATCCCGGCCTGGAAAAAGATGATATTTTTGCCTGTTTACAGTTCGCAGCGGACCTGATGAATAAAAATTATAAGATCAAACCGGTCGCCTGATGGCAAAATACCTTATTGATGCCAATCTTCCCTATTTATTTGATATTTGGAAAAGTAGTGAGTTTCTTCATGTATTTGATTTGGATGAACAAATGACCGATGAGGCAATTTGGGAATACGCAGTAAATGACAACTTAACGATTATTTTAAAAGATGCTGATTTTTCAGAAAAAGTTTTATACAAACAGACAAAAACAAAAGTCATCCATTTAAGGATTGGTAATCTCAGGTTAAATGAAATGCAAAAATTTATTTCAAATAATTGGAACGAAGTTGAAGATATTTCTGAAACTCATAGATTAACCAATGTCTATATTGACCAGATTGAAGGAATCGAATAATATAAATTATTCTGTAAAGACCACCTTTAGTGAATTATTCCGCGGACATAAGCTTTCATCCTGACAACAGGAAGGATCTTATTCATCGTAACAGAATTTTTTGCTTTCCACACACAATATTCTCCTCATAAAACCATTTAGATTATTGAATTATTGTACATGTAAAAAAATCTCACTTATTTTGAGTAGAAATTTTACTCATTTTTGTGTTATTTGGTCATAATGTTCCGGTTATGGGACTCACGTGGCGAAGCTCTGTCCGGCCGGGTGTAAACCATTCGAATTGCGAACATGATAAATAATTCACAATTTATATAGCTTTTTACCTTAATTGCTTAGTTTTGTGCGGATTATCAACATAATTGAATTAATGCTCCGGTCAAGATTATTTTTAACAGCCTGTCTTGTTTTTCTGAATGTATGGATTGCATTCGGTCAGGTACCCAACCAGAATATACCTAATCAGCAGGGACAGGGTCAGCCTCAGCAACAGCAGAGAACAGCCACCGAGGGACAGTTATCGCTTACTCAGACCGATCTGAGCCGGGTACAGGTAGACCAGCTTTCCGACGCACAGGTTCGCCGTCTTTATACACGTTCACAGGAAATGGGCCTGACTGAAAATGATCTCTATACAGCCCTTCAGGAAAGAGGTATGCCGGCTTCGGAAGTAAACAAATTGCGTGCCCGGATCGCTCAGATCAAAAGAGGTGTGGATGTGTCGGCTTACGAACAGGTAAGGGAAGAGGAGATTGGCCAGGAAGAATTTGCTGAATTATTTTCAACGATAGCAGTGGATGAAGAAGCAGCAGAGATCACGGAACTTCAGGAAAAGATATTCGGTTTTGACCTGTTCAACACCACAAACCTGACCTTTCAACCCAGTCTGAATATACCCACGCCGGAGAATTACATTGTCGGGCCGGGCGATGAGATCGTTATCGATATCTGGGGAGCATCAGAGAATACTTACCAGCTTCCGGTAACTACGAAAGGAAATATCCGTATTCCCAGCCTTGGACCGGTATACATTAGCGGAATGACAATAGAACGGGCTTCAAGGCGGATCGAAGGCCAGTTATACAAGATATACGCCGGCCTGAATCCGGCTAACGGCAGGCCCAATACCTTTGTGGATATCAGCCTGGGCAATGTTCGAAGCATCAAGGTTTCCGTACTGGGAGAGGCCAGGAGACCGGGCACGTATACGCTGAATTCCCTGTCATCGGTATTTAATGCCCTGTATTTATCAGGAGGACCAACAGTTAGAGGCTCCATGCGGAAGATCGAGGTGATCCGCGCAAAGGAAAAAATAACGGAGCTGGACGTGTATGATTTCCTGATGAACGGCAAAAGCGAGGACAATATTTTCCTGGCCGATCAGGACATCATCAAGATCAATCCTTACATATCCCGTATCGAAGTAGAGGGCGAGGTTAAAAGACCGGGTATATTCGAGATCAAAGCGGAAGAATCATTCGCGGATCTGATCAATTATGCCGGTGGATTTACCGAAAATGCTTATACCGACCGGATCAAGGTAAGGCGGAACACAGGGAAAGAAAGAAAGATCGTCGATATACCCGGCAGAAACATGGCAAAAGCCCATCCCGGGACAGGTGATTTTGTAACCGTGGAATCCATTTTGAACCGTTTTTCCAACCGGGTCCAGATCAGCGGGGCCGTTTTCCGTGAAGGCGAATATGAATTGGAAGAGGGCATGACCTTACTCAGCCTGGTCGAAAAGGCTGATGGCCTGCGTGGCGATGCCTATCTCGGGCGTTCCAGCATACACCGGATGCAGGATGATTTCACCACGAAAATCGTGTCCATCAATCTGCGGGAAGTGATGAAGGATAAATCGAAAGATATTGTATTACAACGGGAAGATTTTGTGATCATTCCATCGATATATGATCTCAAAGAAGAACCTTATGTGGAAATTGAGGGTGACATACGGATTTTCGGCGTATACCCCTTTATGGAGAACATGACCATCGAGGATCTTGTCGCATTGGCCGGCGGTTTGCGTGAATCCGCATCGGCTTTGCGTGTGGAGGTAGCCCGGCGGATCAAGGGCGACAGGGCCGATCATAGTTCCAATGAAATCGCGGAGATATTCCAGTTCAGGATCAATAAGGATCTCAAGGTGGAAGAAACCGGTCAGCATTTTTACCTCGAACCGTTCGATAAAGTGTACGTGAGGCGTGCTCCCGGTTACCAGCCACAGGAAACCGTGATCCTCGAAGGCCAGGTGTTTTATCCCGGCACATACACCCTCACCAAAAAGAACGAGCGTATTTCCAACCTGATCCGGCGTGCCGGCGGCCTCACTGTGGAGGCCTATCCCGAAGGCGCCACCCTGATCCGCCGTACCGAAACATTTATCCCACCCACCGAGCTCGAACAGCGCTACCAGGATCTTATCGCATTGTACCGGCAATACGAATCCGCATACTACGGCAAGGAAAAACTGAACCCCACCGAAGCCGAACAGCTCCGCAACCAGCGTCTCGCCGAGATCGCCCGCCAGCGAAGGCTTTACGTGGAGGAGGAACTCAAGGAAGCCCAGCAGGCCCGGATCGCACAGATGGAACAGGTGGAACAGGAAGTGGGCATTGAAGGTATACAGGTCCAGCAGACCAGGAGAAGAGACCGTGAGGCGATCGGAATAAAAATGGCAGCCATTGTAACCAATCCCGGCAGCTCCGACGACCTGATCCTGGAGGACGGCGACATCATCAGCATCCCGAAGGAACTGCAAACCGTACGAATGCGGGGCGAGGTATTATACCCGGTAACCGCCCGTTTTGAAGACAACAAATCCTTCAGGAATTACATTTCCGAAGCCGGCGGCTTCACCGACCAGGCAGCCAAAAAGAAAGCCTACATCGTGTATGCCAATGGCTCGGTGGACAGAACTAAAAGTTTCCTGTTTTTCAAAAACTATCCAAAAGTGGAAAGGGGCGCACAGATATTTGTGCCGACTCAACCGCCAAAGCAACCACTAAATCCTCAGCAGGTAGCGGCTATTGGATCAGCATTTGTATCACTTTCGCTTTCGATTATAGTATTGATCAATCAGTTATAAAGCCATCAAATCAGTGGAAGAAAAACAATATATCATAAAATCGACCAAAGATTCCTTTGAGGTTAATCTCAAACCGGTATGGGATTTTCTTAAAAGAAAATATTATCTAATAATAATAACAGCCGGAATATTTTTTATCCTTGGAATTACTGTCGCCATTCTATCACCGGTCGAATACACTTCATCCATACAGTTAATTCAGGAAAATCCTCAATCCCAGAATATCCGAACGCGAAACTTATTTCGGAATATGAATATTTTCGGCATGAATGACCAGGATGGTTTTTTAGGAGCAGCAATATATCCTGATATAGTAAAGAGTACTCCTTTTATGTTAAGTATAATTGACAAAAAGGTGTTTTTTGCCAAATATGATTCGACTGTTAACATTGAATATTTTTTCAATGAAATCCAGAAACCCTCTGCCCTGGATATAATTAGAAAAAACACGATTGGAATGGTGGGGAAATTAAGATCTATAATTGAAGGAAAACCCGAATTTACTGATCTTCCCGTTACATTACCTGATACAGATAATTTAAATAACCTGACCAATAATCCTGCAGATACTGTATTAACTTCTCGAGCCAAGCCATTAAAAATTACAAGGAAACAATTAAATGTTATTGGTAAATTAAAAGGCAGAATAACTGTTTCCGTATCTGAGCAATATGTAGTCATAACTACCAAAATGCCTGATCCTATTGCCGCCGCCGCTCTAACTGATATGGTGTTTGAGGAACTCACTGAATACATAACAGACAATAAAACAAGTGAGGCGATGCAGGAAATGCTTTTTATTCAGGAAAGAACGGAAGAAGCAAAGGCCGAATTTTACCGGGCACAGAACAGGTTGGCTGAGTTCCGTGATCGGAATATGAATATTACTACCGCCAGGGCTAAATCTGAGGAGCAGAGATTGCAAGCGGAATATGAGCTCGCCTTTAATCTATATAAAACTCTCAGCCAGCAATTGGAGCAGGCCAAGATCAAAGTAAAAGAAAACACCCCTGTTTTTGAAGTTTTGGAACCGGTTAAGGTACCGCTTGACAAAAGCGAACCTGAAAGGTTTAAAATAGTATTCATGTATACATTTTTCGGATTATTTTTTGGAGTTGTAATTTTGGGCATCTCATTTTTGAAGTTATATTCAAACTCCCTTATTAAAATCAATTAAATATTATTCAAATTTAATTTATAAAAATAGAAAAATGTAGTAGATATGAACTGCAAGTATTTAATATTTTAATATTGAATAAAATTTATTAAGTAATAATGGCATGTAATAGTAATCGGAATAATATTATTACCAAGGTGGTTATTATAGTGATAAATACTTTCCTTTCATATTTTATCAAAATTTTCATTTTTCAGAGTGTTAATTATTTAAAAATATATAATTCAATCGTTTATAAATAACCTATCTCGCATCGATTAAAATATATGATCGGTTGAACTATTTAAGAGGGTATTCTCACGCTTGTTTAACTCCAAAGGAATTATATTAGCTATAAACTTTTAACATAATTTTAATATTATGAAGATTATCCATTATGGTTCCAGTAAAAAAAGTAACTCAATTAAAAGGATCATTAAAGAAATGATTTCTGAGTGGAAGGAATCAAATGAATTGGGAATACGATTATTTAAAAGAAACATTAAAGCATTATATCGACAGTCGGTACTGGGAATAACTTGGGCAATAATTCCACCTTTAATGACAGCAGCTTTATGGATCGTATTAAGAAGTAATAATGTAATAAGTATGGGTGATACTGGAATATCGTATCCTGTATATGTAATTACTGGAACAATGATGTGGAAAATGTTTTCAGAATCAATACAATTACCATTAAAAAATATAACAAAAAGTAAATCGATTATTGTCAAGATCAATATACCCAAAAATGGTTTAATTTTATCCAGCCTGTATGAAATTATATTTAATACAGTGATCAAACTGTTATTAATAATAATACTCCTTTTATATTTTGGTCAGCAATTCAACTGGCAATTTCTTTTTTTCCCAATAGGTATTTTGGGTATAATAATAGTCGGATTCAGCCTCGGAGTATTATTAATACCTATTGGCCTACTTTATAAGGATATTGAACAGGGATTAATGATTTTATTACCTTTTTTAATGTATCTTACACCAGTAGTGTATCCAAAACCAGATGAAGGAATTATGGGATTCATTATGAATATAAATCCTATGGCAACGATCATTCCAGTTACACGAAATTGGTTTACCGGTCAGCAGGTTGAACAATTAAATCAATTTTGGTTTTTTCTCGGAATATTTATAATTCTTGCTTTTATAGCTATTATAATCTATCGAATTTCTTTATCCCTGATCATTGAAAGAATTGGTAATTAAATTAAATCAATTGTATAAACAGGTTTAGATAAATAGATATTTTTACAAATAATGGATGAAGATGTACTGATAAAAGCCGAAGGCGTTTCTAAAAAATTCTGCAGGAGTTTGAAAAGATCATTATGGTATGGCGTAAAAGATATTGGCAGTGAATTATTCGGGATTGAGAGGTCTGGAAATTTAAGGAAAAATGAGTTTTGGGCAGTAAAAGATGTGAGCTTTGAACTTAAACGGGGCGATTGTCTGGGATTAATTGGACATAATGGAGCTGGTAAAAGTACATTACTTAAGATGTTGAATGGATTAATAAAACTTGATAAGGGAGAAATATGGATGAAAGGTAGAGTGAGTGCATTAATTGAACTTGGAGCGGGTTTTAATCCTATTCTTACTGGTCGGGAGAATATCTATAACAATGGTGCCGTATTGGGAATTTCGAAAAAACAAATAGATAGGAAGTTCGATTCTATTGTGGACTTTGCTGAGATTGAAGATTTTATTGATACTCCTGTACAGAACTACAGTTCTGGGATGAAGGTTCGCTTGGGTTTTGCCGTGGCTGCCCAGATGGAACCGGATATTCTTTTGATCGATGAAGTGTTGGCTGTGGGGGACATTGGTTTTAAAATTAAGTGCATTAATGAAATTCAAAGAATGCTTTCAAATGCGGCTGTAATATTTGTAACACACTCGATGCCATTTGTTTCAAGAATATGTAATAGTGGGATCTTATTGGACAAAGGAAGATCTGAACTAAAGACAACGGATATAGGACTACTTATTGAAAAATATATGAGTAAATTTAATACTGGAGATAAAACATTACTTGGATCAAATGAAGTTGATATAAGCGAAATCACTATATCATCACCAAATTCTATTAATAGCAGTCGAATTCCTCATGGAAGCAAAATGGAGATGAGGATTAAACTGAAAATTAGAGATGAATATAAAAATTTTTATATACGTATTGTGATTTTTAATCTGGAGCAACGTCCGGTTGTTGATTTTTATTCAAAGCAAACAGATGATATTTTTAAAAATAACGGGAAACAGCATAATATTAAGGTAGAAATCCCACATGTTTATTTAAATCCCGGAAAATACAGTATTTCACTTATAATTATCTCCGGAGATGAAAGAAAAGTGTTAGGGAGATTGGATAATTCCATTGAAATTGTTGTTTATGATAAATACGTTTCCTGGTCAGAAACATTTCAACCGGCAAAATGGACTCAATCGAGTTAATTGATTTAAAATTATTTTATCAGTTTGTTTATAATTTTTTCATGGCATTTATTGGTATAAATAGAATAGAGAATAACAGGAAAATTAATCTTATGACATGGATGAAATAAAATTCAATGTTTAATTTATTCAAGCGAAAAACCAAGATATTTTGCATAGGGAAAAATAAAACCGGAACTACATCCATTAAGAAAGCTTTAAAGGATTTGGGCTTAAAAGTAGGTAATCAGGTAATAGCAGAACAACTTCTTCCCTATTATATCAGGAGAGAATTTAAACCTATAATCCAGTATTGTAGAAAATCCGAGGCTTTTCAGGACATTCCTTTTAGTTGCCCGTATATTTATATTGTACTAGATCAGGCTTTCCCGAATAGTAAATTTATTTTAAGTATTCGGGATTCGGCCGAACAGTGGTATAATTCTCTATTAAACCATCATTCGAAAAAGTTTGGTATCAATAACGCCATACCCACGGTTGATGATCTAAAAAATGCACCATACAGATATAAGGGATTTATCTGGGATGCCAACCGTGCCAACTACACTTCCCCGGAAAGTGATCCTTATCATAAAGAATCATTGTTGAAGGATTACATGATTCACTATTATAATGTGATGAAATATTTCAAAAACAAAGAAAATTTACTGGTTATAAATGTTGGAGAGCAAGGAGCCTATTTAAAGTTTTGTGAGTTTTTAAATAGAAACCCTGTTTATGCAGAATTTCCCTGGGAAAATAAAGCTAAGTAATGATACCTGTAACAAAACCATTTTTACCCCCACAAAATGAATATGAAAAATATTTACAAGGGATATGGCAAAGAAATTGGCTGACCAATAATGGTCCCCTTGTCAATGAATTGGAGTTAAAACTGAAAGAATATTTAAAAATAAAGCATTTACTTTTGGTTTCCAACGGTACTATTGCCCTTCAGATTGTCATTAAAGCATTGGGTTTGCAGGGTGAGATCATTACTACTCCATTTTCTTATATCGCTACGACTAGTAGTATTGTTTGGGAAGGGTGCACTCCAGTATTCGTTGATATAGATCCTGATACCTTAACCATAGATCCAAACAATATAGTGGATGCAATAACAGACAAAACTTCAGCCATCATGGCAACTCATGTATTTGGGAATCCATGCGATGTAGTAAATATTGACGCCATCGCAAAGAAAAATAACATAAAAGTGATTTATGATGGAGCACATGCATTTGGAGTGACAATAAACAGGAAATCTGTCTTTGATTATGGAGATATTAGCACGTGCAGCTTTCATGCTACGAAACTTTTTCATACAATTGAAGGAGGTGCTATTTTTACAAATGATCCTGACTTATTAAAACGAATGGCTTTTATGAGGAATTTTGGCCATGATGGGCCGGAGAGATTTAATGGTGTGGGCATAAATGGAAAGAATTCAGAATTTCACGCTGCAATGGGATTATGCAATCTTGAGTATATAAGCGAAATACTAGCTAAGAGAAAAGATCAGTGTTATTATTATAATTCAATTCTTAATAATCTCGATGCAAAAAAACCATTAGTCCAGGAAGGTTGTCAAAGTAATTATGCTTATTATCCTATTATTTTTAAATCAGAAACTATTGCAATGAGGATGAAGGAGGAACTGGAGAAACGATCCATAATGCCAAGAAGATATTTTTATCCTTCCCTTTCAGCACTTGATTATGTAGAGAATCAGGAAACACCAATTTCAGACGATGTTTCAAGGAGAATATTATGCCTGCCACTTTATCATGCTCTCTCAAAAGAGGAGCAGGATTATATTGCCAGGATATTATTGAGAACTCAAAAGTATGGTAAATGAAAATTGCAATCATGCAACCCTATCTTTTCCCTTATATAGGATATTTTCAACTCGTTAATGCGGTTGATAAATTTATTTTTTATGATGACGTAAATTTTATCAAAAGAGGCTGGATTGCCAGAAACAACATCTTAGTGAATGATAAACCAAATCTGTTCTCAATACCGCTTGAATATGTTAGTCAGAATAGCAAAATTAATCAGGTAAAAATTAAAAAAGATAATTACCAACAGTGGTTATCAAAGTTTGATAAAACGATTTTTCAAGCATATGCGAAAGCACCATATTATAAAGATATCGAACCCATTATTGTTGAATTATTAACAAAAGAGTATAATTATATTGGGGAGTTATCCAAAGCTAGCATTAAAACGATTTGTGAATTTCTGGATATTGAATCCGAAGTAATTAATTCATCAGAAATATATAAGAATTCAGATCTAAAAGGTCAGGATAGAATTCTTGATATATGCATTACTGAAAATGCAGACGTTTACATTAATCCAGTAGGGGGGAAAAATTTATACGATTTTGATACTTTTACCAAGAACGGAATTAAACTTCACTTTCTTCAGGCTACACTTATTCCATATACACAATTCGGGAAAGATTTTGTGCCCTGGTTATCAATCATTGATATACTTATGTTTAATTCTAAAGAGGATATTCAAAAGAAATTATTACCAGCCTATCAAATCATTTAATGCAGAATGTCGCGATTTTTGGTGCACCACGTTCAGGAACCTCCTGGCTAGGTCAGATCTTCAATAGTTCACCTAATGTGGCATATCGATTTCAACCCTTGTTTTCTTACGCATTTAAGAATAGGATTACTTTAAATTCTGAGATATCAGATATCAATAATTTTTTTGCCGATTTGTTAAAAACAAACGATGATTTCGTGCTTCAAAAAAAAACAATAAGTGGCCACAAGGGCATTCAGTTTAATAAAGCCCAAGTTACCCATCTAATATGGAAAGAGGTTCGATATCACTATTTAATTGAACATATTATTCTTAACTCCAATATAAAAATAATCGGACTGGTACGTAATCCCTGTGCAGTAATAAATAGTTGGTTAAAAGCTCCCAAGGAATTTGACTACAGGTGGAATCCATTGAAGGAATGGAAATATGCTGCTAAAAAAAACCAGGATAAACCTGAAGAATATAATGGATATATTAAATGGAAAGAACTTGTTTATATGTATTTAAGATTAGAGAAAAAATATCCGGAACATTTCAAAATTCAACTTTATGAAAAGTTGAATGAAAATACAATAAAAGAAGTAAATGAACTTTTCGATTTCGTTAATTTGAATTTTAAAAAACAGACTGAAAATTTTATCCGGAAATCAAAATCTGAGAATAGTCAGGACCCATATGGGGTATACCGCAAAAAACAGGATAACTATAAATGGAGAGAAGAATTACCAACTAAAATACAAGAAAGCATTTTGAATGATGATGATTTCATCAAAATTAATAGCAGGTTTAAATGGCATTAAAGAAAAATATATTGAATTTAATGGTTGACAATTCTTTTAATAATTCTAATAAGCAAGACAAGTGTAAATTCAAATCATTGTCAAAAAATTAACAAAGTTGGAAAAGGACTTTGATAATCCAGTGGTTTCTGTTTGTGTGCAAACTTATCAGCATGCACCTTACATTAAAGAATGTCTTGATAGCATATTAATTCAGAAAACAACATTTGATTTTGAAATATTACTTGGAGAAGATGGATCTGATGACGGCACCCGTGAGATATGTATTGAATATGCCAGGGAATATCCCCAAAAAATAAGACTATTTTTAAACAGTCGTAAAAATGTTATATATGTTAATGGAAGTCCTACCGGAAGATGGAACCTTATTAATAATTTAAAAAATGCCAGGGGAAAATATATTGCTTTACTGGAAGGGGATGATTATTGGACGGACCAATTTAAATTGCAAAAACAGGTTGATGCCCTTGAAACTAATCCTGACTGTGTTTCCTGTCATCACTGGCAGGAAACACGTTTTGAATATGAAGATGGTCACTACAAGATAATACCTACTCCCCAAAAAAACACAGGATATTTCCCAAAGAAGAAGGCCACAGTTAAAAATATTTTCACCAACCAATTACGAGTAAAAACCCGGACTCATATGTTCAGGAACATCTTAAATGAATTTCCGGAGTGGTTTTATCACGTTCAATTTGGTGACGTACCATTAAGTATGATCCTGGGAAAATCAGGGAATTTTTATTTTATTGATGAACCAATGGCGGTATACCGGCATACCGGAAAAGGAGTTTCATATTCGGGGATGGGAGATAAAATGTTTTATTTAAATCGAAATTTGTCCTGGATTGAAATTTGGGAGTATGGATTAAGATATTATCAATATAAATATTTTCAAGAAGGCGGAAATACTATTCGTTTTTTTTATAAAAAAATAATAGATAATACAGCAGTATCGATAGTATTGATCTTCAAGCTATTATCATATTCTCTTCTAATATCAAAACTTCCATTTAAAAGAAGATTACATTTTATGAACTATAATATATATTACATAGCTAAAAAGATTTTTATTCAATTCAGGAAGCAATTTATTATGAGATAATTTTTTATGCTGAAAGGGGGAAATCTTACTAAATACTATATGCATATAAATCGTTGATTATTTTTTAGCATAACATTTGTTCCGCTACACAGGTTGAATTTTATAACATGTGAAAACAATTATAGTTAGTCTTAATTATGATATTTTTCAATAAATACAAAAAAATCAGAAATAAGCTTATTTTTTGTATAAATCCTGGTAGGAGCGGGTCTGAATATCTTTCCTTTTTACTAGGAACTGGAGATAATGTATTAAGTTTTCATGAACCAGAGCCTAAAATGAATGGAGAGTATGTTGCTATGGTAAATCAATACAGTCTATTGAAATCCTATAATAAAAGAAGGATTAAATCAAAAGCTATATATGATCTGTTAAAATATTATAATAACTCGACTAAATATATTGAAACTAATCATATGTTTATAAAAACTTTTTATGATGTGATTATTAATGATTTTGATAATGTAGAGGTTATTTTATTACGAAGAAAATTACCTGAATTAGTTAGAAGTTTTGCAGAACTCAATTATTTTACTTCAGAAAATAGTGCGTGGCAAAGGTGGATGACCAGTCCATTGGCAAAAACAAGAGCAATAAATTGTGTAGAACCCTACGATGACCTGGATCACTTTGATAAGACAATAGCATATTTGATTGATATTGAGTCAAGAGCATATAGATTCCAAAAAGAATTTCCCCATATTAAAGTACACCAATTGTATCTTGATAGATTTAATGAATTCAATTATGTTGAACAACTATTTGAAAACCTGAAAATCGGAATCACTGAAAGAACTAAAATAATTTTTGAGAAGAAGATAAATACTAGAAAGGATAAAAAACTGAAATTTAATCATTCTGTAGATATCACTTATTGTTCTAATCGAATTAATGAATATATTAAAAAAGCAGAATTTCAAAACATTAGTTTACCCGATACACTATATATTTAATTCATCACAGTGCCAAAATATAAAATTGCCCACATAATTAATCCCGTAAAGGTAAATTCCAGTTCTGATTTGTATATCGCCCAACCATTAACTTTTGAATCTTTAAGAAATGCTAAAGATTATGCAAAAAAAAATATAACAGTAGAATTATATTCATGTCAATATGAAGAGGATTTAGATATTATTCCGGATTATTTTATTAAAACAAATAACCTTACCAGATCTACAGCAGACTTAAACTTATTTCGTGTAACTAAAAAATTGCCATTTATTCGGGATTTATTAGATTCGGTAATTCAGTTGACAGATGCAGATTTCATAGTATATTCCAATGTTGATATCGGCGTTATGCCTTTTTTTTATTTAACGATCTTAAATTATTTTACCGCGGGATATGATTTTTTAATGATTAATCGTCGCACAGTTTCCAACAATTATAAATCTATAAATGACCTGAATTATATATACTCTGATATTGGAAAGTCCCATGAGGGTATTGATTGTTTTGTGTTTCGCAGGAAATATTATGAAAAATTTAATTTTGAAAAATCTATTATTGGCTCAGGTCCTGTAGGGCTGTGTTTTGCAGTAAATTTTTTATCTAACTCGTCTAAGGTGATATGGTTGGAAGAAAGTCATTTAACTTTTCATATTGGAGATGATAAATCCTGGAGAAATGCAAGATTATTGGATTATAGGATTTATAATTTTACTGAATTGAAAAAAATTACTTATTATTTCAGGCACAATATTAATAATGGAAAGTTGTTGAATGTTCTTAATTGCATATTAGATTTTTCAGATCATTGCATAGTAAAATTCAAACATGGAGGAAAAATAAAATTTACAAACCCAAAAGATTTAATAAGGGAATATTTAAATAGTTAATCTTCTGTTTAAAATTAACTTCGTCTGTATTTTATTCCTGCAATTTTCTTTTTCAAACTTGAATTAATAATAATTTCTTAATAAATGAGGGTTGGATATTATTATCAAAGTAAATAATCTATAAAAACAGTTATTAAATTATTTAAAAAATTCAAACAGTCATTATTTAAAGTCAGCAAATGATAAAATCAAGCTTTATAAAAAAATATATTCGTGGATGTTCAATAAGAAAAAAAATAAAAGAAGACGACATATTTATTGTCTCATATCCGAAATCCGGAAACACCTGGGTAAGGTTTTTGATTGCTAATCTTATTATCAAAGAAAAGATAGAAGTGAATTTTAACACCATTCACGATATTGTTCCTGAATTTGAAAATACTGAATATTCGAAATCAATTAATATGAATTCGAGATTTTTCAAATCTCATTCTGAACTGAATACCAGGTTTTCAAAAGTTATTTATATTATTCGAGATGGAAGAGATGCATACTCGTCATTCTATAATTATCAGAAAAATAAATTAAATGAGGTATACTCTTTTAAATCGTTTCTTAAGGATAAAATATATAAAGAAAACAATAGTTGGAGCTCCCATATCGAATCATGGAATAACCATAAAATATGGGGATCTAAAAATTTTTTGTTAATTAAATATGAGGAATTATTAAAAGATACTTATAGTATTTTAAAAAAGATAATTGACTTTTCCGGATTATCGGTATCTGAAAAAGAAATAAAATCAGCTATTCATAAATCTTCTTTTAATAATATGAGAAGACTTGAAAAGGAAAAAGGAAGAAAATATCAAAATAAAGATAATTTGGCCTTTTTTACCCGAAAAGGGGTGACAGGTGATTGGAAAAATTATTTTGATGAGGAATCGGTTCAGCTTTTTAAGACTTTAGAAAATAATACTTTGATAAAATTCGGATATGAAGATGATTATCAATGGTGAAAGGATATCTAAAAAAGATCTTTTAAAAAAATTATTCTCGACTTTTTATTTCCTGCCGAGATATAAAATTAAAAAGCCGGTATTCATTATCGCTCCCCCAAGATCAGGATCATCATTTTTGTTTGAATGTTTATCCTGTTTTAAGGAATTTTTCCATCTTAAATTTGAAGCAGATAAAATATGGTGGAAATTTTTTCCATATGATGAAATGAATGATCCATCAGATAAAGTACCCAATCATAAATATCATGAAGATATTATTTATGAATTTAAAAAGGAGTTTTATACTAGAGCTGCTAAAAATTATTTTAAAAAAAGAAATAGAAAGATACCCTTCTTTTATAAGCATGGTTTACAAAACATAAGATATCTGGATAAAACAATTGCAAATGCATTTCATATTGATTTTTTAAATAGGTATTTCCCTGATGCTATATATATTTTTCTTGTTAGACATCCTTATCCAAATATTAGCAGTATGATTGAAGGATGGGGAAATGAAAACTTTATTAAGCCACAGTTAAGAAAATATATAGAAGGGTATAATAATTCACGTATTAGTAAGTGGACATATCCTGCTCCTAAAGGTTGGATAGATATGATTAACAAGGATATTCCCGAAATTTGTGCCTGGAGTTGGAAAATGCATGTTGAATCAGCAATTAAAGGATTTAATGATAATAAGATTAGCCCTATCGTTATTCACTACGAAGATTTAATAAATAATTCATTATTAATAATAAGAGATATTTCAGAAAAAATAAATGTGAAATTTTTAGATGAATATAATGAGTATTTTTTGAATCCTCCTTTAAGTTGGACTACAATTACTAAACCAGATGAAAAAAAATGGAAAAAATATTTGCCTAAATTAGAAAAATTGAATCATTACACAATTGAAACAGCACAAAAAATTGGTTATGTGTTATAATATTAAAAAGATAATTAAAAACCAGATAATAAGATTTCAAATTTAAGATAAAACAATTGGGTCATCAGTAACTAGATTTACTTAAAATCAATAATAAAGTAAGTTGGATGTATTAAATGAAGTGTCAGGCGATCTAAATTTGGTTAAAAAATATTTATTGAATTTTATTCTTCTTACAATAGGAAACAAAAGCTAAACAATTTGCTCATTATACTTTTAGCAGTAAAGTTTTGAAATTATATCGATTCAGTTGGAATAAAATCTGAAAATACGTTTTATGAATGTCAAGTGTGTGAATTACATGGATTTTCAACTTATCGTTTATATCTGTGAGAAATGAGCAATTTAATTAGGGCAAAAAGAAAATGAGAATATTACATATCAGCACCCACGATAGAGGAGGCGCAGCATCAGCTATGATTAATTTACACTATGGATTACTGAAAAAGGGTGTTGATTCCCATTGCCTATTCCTGAAAAATACTGGGGAAAATATAAAGAATAGTCACTATTATAAATCCTCGTCGAAAGGGTTATTTGTTTTAATTCCAGATAAGATTAAAAATAAATTTGGATTTAATCAAGAAAAAATTGTTGAAAGAATCTTGTCTAATAAGCCTAAGGGGTATGAGGGATATAGTTTCCCAATAACCCCATATAAAATTCATAAGAACGATTATATTCAAAAAGCTGATATAATAAATCTACATTTTGTTTCACGGTTCATCGATTATCCTTCTTTTTTTCCAAATGTATATAAACCATTGGTTTGGACGATACATGATATGAATCCATTCTTAGGTGGGTTTCATTATTCCAATGATGAGGAGAGGTTTCACAAATCATTTTATGAATTGGAAAAAAAGCTGATTTCTATTAAAGATAAAGCCTTGAAAAATACAAAAAATCTTTATATTGTTTCTTTGTCACATTATCTGAAGGGAAAATCATTAAATAGTAGTCTTTTTAATAAATTTCCCCATTTTCTAATTCAAAATAGTGTTGACACCGATAAATTTCGAATCTATAACAAAAAATTTTCTCGGGATATATTTAATTTACCCCAGGATAAAAAACTATTTTTATTTGTAAGTGAAAGTATTAATAACAGAAGAAAGGGATTTGATATTTTATTGGATGTTATAGATCGATTTAATGAAGATCAAATAATTTTCTGTGCCATCGGTAAAAAAATATCAAATGAGAACAAAGACAATAAAATATATCATTTAGGTTATATAAGAGATCCAAGATTATTGGCACTTGCATATTCAGCCTCGGATGCATTCATTTTACCTTCCCGTGAAGATAATTTACCAAATACTATGTTGGAGGCATTATCCTGTGGTACTCCTGTGTTAACTTTTATAAAAAGAAGAGCATTATCTGGGATGGACCTTCAAATAAATATTTTTGCTTTTAAATCTTAATCAATTATTCACTTGTGAAAGTTGTACATATTAATACAAAGTTATCAGGAGGTGCAGCAATAGCAAGCCTCAGATTGCATAATGCTTTAATTCAACATTCAGTTAAATCAAAATATTTATATGCTGAAGGAAATCCAATATATACTGATCAAATCCACAAGTTTTCATCACATAAATATTCATTTAAAAAGAATATACTTGAAAAAATAGGGATATTTAAGTCCAATAGATCAATCCAAAACAATTTCCTGAAAGGTAAAAGTAGAAATTTTGAAATGTTTTCAATTCCTTTTTCCAATAATGAAATTGAAAAGGTGCAAATGATAAAAGATGCAGATATAATTCACTTACATTGGGTCCCGCGAATTATTAATTACAAATCATTTTTCAAAAAAATAAAAAAGCCAATAGTCTGGACGCTTCACGATATGAATCCTTTTATGGGAGGATTTCATTATATAGGAGATTTTAAAAGGAATGAATCTGAATATAATGAGGTAGAACAAAAACTTCTGAAAATCAAAAAAGAAATATATAGTGAAATTAAAAATCTATCATTTATTTCGCCATCAAAATGGATGTATAATTTGGCAATAAAAAGTAATTTAATATCGAAATTCGATCATTATTATATACCCAACGGCATAGATAATTATCAATATAAATTATTAAATAGAAATCTAGCTCGGCAGATATTCAACCTGCCTTACGATAAAATTATAATTCTGTTTGTTTCGGAATCTCTGAAAAACTATAGAAAGGGTTTTGACATACTACTAAAGAGTTTATCCCAAATAAAAAATAACAACAAAATTGCAATCTCTACCGTAGGAAAGGGAATTGATGAAATTAATGATTGGGAATATTTTAATCTTGGAACAATCAATGATCAAAGGTTAATGAATATTGCCTTTTCTGCTGCCGATTTATTTGTGCTTCCTTCAAGAGAGGATAATTTACCAAATGTTGTTTTAGAATCAAATTGTAGTGGTACTCCCGTCATAGCTTTTAATGCCGGTGGCATCCCTGAAATGATAACAAATTATAAAAATGGTATTATAGTAAATGATATTAATGAATTTAGTCTAGCGGATGCAATAAATGATTTTGTTAATAATAAATTTGAATTTAACAGGGAGGAAGTACGAAATGTAATTATCGGTAAATTCTCAATGGATAAACAGATCTCTTCTGTATTAAATTTATACGAATCAATATCATCTTAACATAAATTGAAAAATATCCTGGTAAACTTTAGAATTAAGAAAAAGCAAAAAGTTGAATTTACCAAAAATATCTATTGTAATACTTAATCCTCATTCAAGGTAATTAATTAAAAAAGCCATATTGTCTGTACTTGAACTAAATTATCCAGATTTAAAATATTTCATAATTGATGGCGGAAGTGCAGATAATACTGTCATTAATTTAAGAAATTTTGAGAACAAAAAATATCCAGTTGGATAAATGAATCAGATAATGACCAACCTGATGCAATTAATAAAGGATATTCATATTGTTCTGGAAAGATATTTTATTGGTTAAGTAGTGAGGATTATCTATTACCAGATGTTTTGCATAAAGTAGCTATGTATAATTGGGATAAAAATGTTGGTGCAATTGTGGGCATGGGAAATAAACTTAATGATTCTGGAAAAATAGCATTTACCCCTTAGGTACCGTAAATATCATATGATAATTCTCTTCATGGGTTTGATAATGGAAATTTCAGTCAACCAGCGTGATTTTTCTGTTCAGAAGTATTGAATAAATGTGTTCCATTAGATCCTGCATATAGAATCTGATTTGATTTTGATTTTTGGCTAAAGCTTACTCAAAAATTCCGAATCAGAAGAATAAAGGAGGAAATTTCCCATTTTTTGGTTCATACTAATGCCAAAATCACAGCGAAAAAAAATTAATAATTGCCGAAACATTAATAATTTATACTAATCATAAAAAGGCCCAAAAGTAGCTAACGAATATATAATGAATTTGGTTGAAGAGAATGGAAAATCCCCGGATTTAGTAAATTATAATAAAAAATTTCTTGTAAATATTTTAAAAAGATAAAAAAGTCGCTTTTCCCTATTATACTTAAATATCAAAAGGATTTTTAATTAAAATAACTATTCTTTAATTCTATTTTGAACAACGTTTTAGTAACCGGTACCCACCGTTCTGGTTCAACATGGGTTGGACATGTGCTTTGTTCAGGTGGCCAATTATATTATATACATGAACCTTTTAATATTGATTATCAAAAACAGCTGAATTTTCCGTTTAAGTACTGGTTCGAACATATATCTTATGATAGTTCTGAAGAGCTACAATTAGAGGCATACAATTATATTAGGAAATTCATCCAAATTGACTTTGATATTATCAAACAGGAACTAGCAAGGCGAAAACAATTTAGAAAAAAACTTATAACTGCAAAAAATTACTTTCGAGATAGGTTGATTACAAAAAATTATTTAATAAAAGATCCAATCGCATTATTTTCAGCAGAATGGCTACATGTAAATTTTGACTTAAAGGTTTTAATACTTATACGGCATCCAGCGGCATTTGCATTAAGTATCAAGGATAAAAATTGGAATTTCCCATTTGATCACATAACCAGTCAGCCAAAATTTTTTGAAAAGCTCCCAAGCTATCTACAGGAAGAAATATTGAATATTAGAAATTCAAATAATCCTTCAATAATTGATCAGGCAATTCTTTTCTGGAATATATCACACCATATTATATGGAAATACATGGATGAGTATAAAGGAAGGTGGTTGTTTATAAAACACGAAGAAATATCCTCGGATCCACAAGACGTTTTTAAAGAAATATTCAATGAGTTAAATCTTAAGTACAATTCTGAAGCAGAGAAATATATTATCAATACAACCCAATCAAACAACTCAACCAAACTTCATAGAGATTCTAAAAGTAATGTGAATAAATGGAAATTCGCACTATCAAAAGAAGAAATAGAAAACATATACATTAAAACCTGCGATATCGCTGAAAAATTTTATGGAGAACAAGATTGGAAGATCTGAATTATTAAAAAAATTTTACTTTTCTCCAAAATTTTAAGCCTCATGTAAAATTCAATATAATATTCTTTAATCAGGATGAGATAGGTTAATTTACTATTCTTCTCAATTCATGAGAATATCTGTAATTTCAATTAATTTAAATAATTTACAAGGCTTAAAGAAAACTGCTTCCAGTGTTTTTAACCAGTCATATGAAAATATTGAATATATAATCATTGATGGAGGATCGACAGATGGAAGTTTGAATTTTATAAAAGAAGAAAAAGATAAAATTCACTATTGGATAAGCGAAAAAGATAATGGTATTTATGATGCTATGAATAAGGGAATTAGAAGGGTCACTGGTGATTGGATTATTTTTTTAAATTCAGGCGATTATTTTTTACAATCTAGCTCTTTAAAAAATATGCATGATTCTGGAATTATGAATAAAAAAGGATTAATTTATGCAGATTGCTTCGCAGAATATAAGGATGGGCATAGAGAATTAAGGAAAGTTTTCCGAGGACCTGATGAGGTATGGAAGGGACCGATTTTTCGACATAATACCATGTTAATCAGTGCAAATATTCAAAAACAATTTCCTTATAAAGTAAATAAAATTCTTAATACTGCGGCTGATTTTGATTTTATATACAAAATGTATAAGAAAGAAATTCCATTCATTTATTATTCCGATGAACCGCTAATCGTTTATGAACATGGTGGAATTTCTTATAATCCGTGGAATAGTTACAAATATAATTACTTGATTCACATAAAACATGAACCTTTTTTTAACCAGCGGCATAGATATCATTTAATGAAACTATTAAAATACCAACTCAGGAAGTGGAGGAACAAGATCTTTAAAGTGGATAAACCAGTCTATTGATTATTAAAAAGGCAATTATTAGCTTAGAACATAAAAATTTTTATTGGTCAAAAAAGTTAAACCGGCAAATCAATTTGTTGATGACATATTAAAAGCATATCAACTTTATAGGGGTGAGGCAGTAATAAAATGTCCGGAATTATTTGTTTTCCACATTTATGCCATATTTTTCTTTATTTGCAGTGGCCTGTAACAATATATCGATGGCAAAATCAAACATTTGAAGTGTCCTGGACAGGTTAGATCTTTTAATATTTTTTATTTAATATGAAGATTCATTATGCTTTTTATACCGCCGGGTATCACAATACATATCCATATGACTTAAAGGAAGCAATACAACATCAGGGATGTGATGCAACATATGGATTATCGGGATTCTGGAATCCAATTAAAAATATAGATATTTTACATATTCACTGGCCTGAGTCTTTATTTAAATGGGCAGAACCAAATATTAAAGAGTTAATTTATTTGGAAAAAATCCTTGATATTTGGAAAAAAAATAATACTAAAATTGTAGTAACAAGACACAATTTTTCACGACATTCATTTGGCAACAAATCCATCTATGAAAAATCAAACTACGATAAATTATACGAATTGGTTTATTCATATTCCAATGGTATTATTCATCTTGGAAAATTCAGCCTTGATGATTTTAAAAAACGATATCAAGAGTTTAAATATGATGTTGAAAACGCAATTATTCCTCATGGTATTTACGAAAAGTATCCCAATAATTCAAATAAAGTTTCTGCGAGAGAGAAACTAAATATACCTAAAAATGCTAAGGTAGTATTAGTATTTGGTACCCTTAGAAATTTTGAGGAAGTGAATTTTATACAAAATGTATTTAAAGAAGTCCAATTAAATAAAAAAATACTGATAGGACCACGATGGAAATTCTCATCCGATAAGTATTTAAAAAAATTTCAGAAATTATATTATCTTTTACATCCTCAATATAAGCTTAACGATAAATTAATTGATAATAACAATATACATCTTTATTTTAATTCTGCAGATGTGGTTTTTATCCCTAGGATTAATAACTTAAATTCGGGTGTTTTAATACTGGGATATTCTTTCGGAAAGGTAGTAGTAGGTCCGGATTTCGGTAATGTGGGAGAAATTTTACAGGAAACGAAAAATCCTTTTTACAGTCCCCAAATCATTGAGTCTGCTGTCCAGGCTATTGAAAAGGCATTTCGATCAGATTTAAATAAGCTGGGAATAGCAAATTTTAATTATGCAAAACAAAGTTGGAATTGGGACATTGTAGGCAAAAAACATTATGAATTTTATAAGAAGATAATAGGAAAGAAAAATTCATAACGGAATTATGATTTTATAAACTTAAAAATTTCAGTGAGTGCTAAAAATAATTTCAAGTTATATTTTGAATAAATCAGATGATTGTCTTTAATTAGATTTTTAAATAATTTTAATTGAATTTTTTTCCGTTCTAAAATGTCTTCCATATGTAAGGATAAATCAATTTTCTTGCTGAAAATCTGGGTTTTTAAATGACGTTGGATTTGAGGATACAGATTTATCGTAATCAGCCAGTCCAATAATTCCTCCCAGGCTTTAACTTTATAATAAACGGAATCAGTTTCAGATTTAGTATGACGGTTATTATCATGAACACGTCGTATTGCAACTGGTTTATTAACTTCTCCGGGATAAAGTTTTCGAATAGAAGCGAGTTTCCATATGAATAACAGATCCTGTGATAACCTGATGTCGGAGAATCCTATAGAAATTTTTTCGTTTATCCTTAGCTTTTCCCTTTTAAATGTCAGTGTATCTATGCTGAAATAACCGTTTCGTCCCGCAATTAATTCCTCAAATAGATAATTAGGGCCTACATTTTTTTTTAGTGTTGTAATATACGGCCGATTTTGTTCATTCCATCGCCGTTTATTTTCCTGTGTTTCAAAATAAGAACCCAAACATTCGTAAACTCCGTCTGCATCCGGAATTTTCTCAAATATTTTCCAGGTTTTACTGAATCTGTTTTCCAGATAATAGTCGTCTCCATCAAGAAATGCTACGTATGGTTGTGTAGTCATTTTTAAAGCCAGGTTCCTTGTCGGGCCCGCCCCATGATTTTTCTTGTCCGGATGCTGAAATACCTTTATTTTATTATTTTTTCTTTCCAGTTTTTTACAGATCTCAAGTGTATTATCTTGGGATCCATCTTCCACTATTACCACCTCTTCTGTCTCAGGTTGCATTAATGCAGATGATACCGCCTGTTCTATGTATTTTTCCACATTATATGCAGGAATTAAAACCGAAATCTTAAAATCACTCATTGCGAAATATTAGGATTTTATTTTCTGGTTTATTAAAAATGCACGAAATTTGATTATATTTCTTTTACTTAAGATTACAAATATAATCCACAAAGCAAATTGAAATAATCAAAAATGAAAATATTAAAATGCTTACCTTTTTTATTTAATGCTATTTTCATTACTGATATTTCCTTTTCCCAGATCGATAAAATAATTTCTCTTTCAAATTGGAATAAGGCTGGATTGATTATTAACAATGAATTTGGTCATCAATCCCGGGTAACTACATTGACAAACACAGAGGATATTAACAGATTTATTGATTTTTCATCCTTCGAGGAATATAATTTTATAAAGGATTTTAACGGGGATAACACTGGTAAAACGGATAATTCAGAATTATTATCTAACGCCCTTGATTCAACACCTGATTCCATTGTTATCTATTTCCCTTCAGGGACATATCTTTTTAACAATGCTTTAAATATACCAAGCAATAAAATATTGATCGGCAGATCTCCAACAACCACTTTATTTAAATTCAATCTTGAAAATCGAAACTTGCCATTAATTACTGTTCAAGGGGAGAGAACAAAATTATTTGTATCAATTGATAGTGTTGGCCCGATAGGATCCAACTTTATATATTTAAATGAGACATCGACTTTAGATAAAGGTGATATTATTGAATTAGAAATTGAAAATGATCCCAGTATATTACCAAAAGCTGAGAATTGGGCAAAAAATGCAATTGGTCAGATTTTTAAGGTTGACTCAATCAGGGCTAATATTATTTACTTAAATAAAAAGATATTACACCACTACAATTCTGGTTTTAAGAGAGAATTGTATTTGCTCGATCCAGTAAAAAATTCAGGTATTTCCAGATTATCTATTCAAAGGATTGATTCAGGCAAGTCTCCCACTTTTTATATTGATATCGGTATGAATATCAATTTACGTTGTCTTAACAGTCAAATGGCAGGAACTAATCATGTTCAACTTGTAAGTACAATTAACTCTGTGGTTTTTGGCTGTGTGTTTTCCGATGCGCATTATCATTGTGGAGGAGGTACTGGATATGGTGTTTGGACGGGAAGACACTCTTCGGATAATTTAATTGAAAACAATATTTTCAAAAGGTTAAGACATTCGATGATTGTTTCGATTGGTGCTAACAATAACGTTTTTGCCTATAATTATTCACTTGATCCAGTTGCTAAAAGAGGATCTTTATCAGAAGGAACCTGCTATGGTCCTGAATTCGAGCTATCCGATATTTCAGTTCACGGGAACTATCCAAATTATAATTTGTTTGAACATAACCTTGTAAAGTTCATTCACGTGGATGACTTTTGGGGTCCTGCAGGACCAGGTAACACTTTTTTCCGCAATAGAGTATATAAATGGAACAGTGATACTGGAATAAAAATTGATGGCTTTTCCACGGAACAATTTTTATACGGTAATATACTTCCTTATTCTTCTATTTATGTTCAACAGGAGAATATTAATATAACTGAAATACAAAACAGAACAGTACAGGCACATAATCATCAAAATAACGATAACATTTCTGAATCATTATATCTGAAATCAAGACCGTTTTTCTTTGGTAATTACAACTGGCCTTTGTTCGGACCCGATAAAAATCTTGATAATAAAGTGATCCCGGCAAGTGAAAGAAATAATAAAGGACAGTATTTTGATGAATTTTGTTGTGGAAACTTTCGTGATGTAAACGGGGATATCTACATGAATGAGGAGTATCTTCTGGTTTTTGAAAATGATTTTTTATATATTGAATCCTTTGATTATGTACAGTTGGATCTAATAATTATGGATTTGACAGGAAAGAAACTGATGGAAATAAATGATATTTACACAAATGAACCAGTAAGATTTGATAGGAGCAAAATGCCGAATATAATATTAATTAATATAATAACTGAAAATTATCAAAAATCTTTTAAGGTCATAAATGATTAACTAGATGAGTTATTGCGATCTTAATTGGATCTCCACTGTTTTTCTGATATTATTTTTTTTTTCATGCAATAATGAAACGGATGATATATCTCCTCCTGACTATAAAAATCATATAGCAAATAAAAGTAAAGAAATAGTTCCTGAGGCATATATTAGTAAAAGAAACATAACATCTGCTGCCAGAAAATTGTTTCAATGGCATTCAGAGAATTTAAAGTATTATTACGGAAAAAATTCCTGGTCAACCTCTACATTTTATATCGGGGCAATTGAATCATACAATATATTTAAAGATACAGTTTATTATACAGCTACCGAAGAATGGCTGAGCAGATCAAATTGGGAAATACAAATTAGCCTAAATAATGATCTTGCTGATTATCATGCTAAAGGTCAGGTCCTAATTGAATACGCTAGAATTAATAATAATGATACAATTCTTTACGGTTTAAAAAACAAAATAGATAGTATAATTTATAATAATGTGCCTTCTGAAGAATTTTGGTGGTGGGCAGATGCTTTATTTATGTCTCCTCCTGTCTTTTCAAATTTCGGTGATCTTTACAATCAAGAGAGGTATTTTATGTATCTAAACAAATCATTTTGGCAGGTATATGATAGGTTATTTGATCAGGAATATCAATTATTTTATCGTGACAAAAGATTTATAAATATTAAAAATACAACCGGTGAAAAGATCTTTTGGTTGCGCGGAAATGGATGGGTTATTGCAGGCATTTTAAGGATATTGGAATATTTACCCCCAGAGGATCCTTATTACATTAAATATATCAATCTTCTAAAAAATATGTCAGAAGCATTGATTTATTTTCAACAAGAAGATGGATTATGGAGAACCAATTTATTGGATGCAACTGAATATCCTGGCAAGGAATCAAGCGGTTCCGCTTTAATCTGTTATGCCTTAGCTAAGGGAATTAATATGGGGATATTACAAGAAAAAGTATATTCAAATGCGGTTATTAATGCCTGGAATGGCTTAAGATCATGTATAATAAATGATATGTATTTGGGATTTGTCCAACCTCCCTCTTTCAAACCCGAGCCGGTTCAACCTAATAATTATGAAGATTTTGCTGCAGGAGCATTTTTACTGGCTGCTACAGAAGTATATAAAATGCGGTAAGAAGGTTATATATGACAGATCCTGATTTTCCATTGGTAAGCATTTATATACCCACTCATAATCGCAAGGAACTTTTAAGAAGAGCCATTTTCTCCATTCTAAACCAATCATATCAACATACTGAAATAATTGTAATTGATGATGGCTCAGAAGACGGGACTGATCTGTTGATTAATCAGATATCAAGAGAACAAAAAAACATAAAATATTTCAGGAATTCTTATTCTATGGGTGCCCCAGTATCAAGAAATATAGCCATTAAAAATGCCAACGGTACCTTCATTACCGGATTGGATGATGATGATTATTTTCTTCCTGAACGAATATCAAAATTTGTATCAAATTATGCATCGGAATATTCATTTTTGTTTTCAAATTATATTTATGACTATGGAAAGTTTAATAAAATCAGCAAAGGAGAAGGGATTTATACCCAAAATGATATGCTATATGGTAATGTGGTAGGTAATCAGGTATTTACAAAAAAAGACATGTTGATGCATGTTGGTGGTTTTGATGAAAAACTCAGTGCATGTCAGGATTATGATTTATGGTTGAGATTAATGATTAATTATGGAAGTGCACTTAAAATCAGCGATCCAACCTATGTTGTAAATGCACGTGATGACAGGCTTAGAATTTCTTTTAATGAGAATACATTTCGAGGTTATTTTGATTTTTATTCAAAGTATAAATACCTTTTGAATAAATCTCAAAGACGTTTTCGCCTCCTGCATGTTTATCTGAGACAAAATAAAAAAATAACATTTAAAAAATTTTTGATATTAACAGATATAAGAAGGATCAAACAAGCTCTGCGATTATTTTTTGATCTTCGATATAAAAAAATCTATAATTTTTTTTCTTATTATAAATTCATCCTAAGGAATACAATAAAGAAACATAAGAATATAGATTTATAATATAGGATTGAAAACTGTTAATTTTAATGCCATAATTATTTTATTTTATAAATAGCAAATATTTATTACTACAATTTTTTGATGGAAATTTTTTAGTAAGAAATAGACATTTAAAAATTTTGAAATGTCATCGCAGCAAATAAAATTATGAATGAAAACAATATTATATTTATAATTGGTTCAGGGAGGTCAGGGACCACCTTGTTGCTTAATTACTTAAGTGTTCATCCTTACGTCTGTTGGCTATCCAATTTAACCAACCGACACCCCCAAATTGGAATTCTTCCTTCTTTTCACAGATTACTTGATTTGCCATGGGTAGATTCACAATTGAAAAATAATATAGTAATGAATAAAAAAACCTGGTGGTTTCCATTACAACCAAATGAAGGCGATAGGATTTATCACGATTATTGTGGATTTTCTCATAACCAATTAACCACAGAAAATGATTTTGAAGTAGAAAAAGAAAAATGTTTTAAAAAGGTTATTCACAATCATATTAAGTATACCGGTAAGCCTTTTTTTATTGGAAAACAAACTTCGAATAATCAGCGAATCAGATTATTACATAAAATGTTTCCGGATGCAAAATATATTCATGTGATCCGGGATGGCAGAGCTGTTGTCAACTCTCTTATTAATGTCAGTTGGTGGAGTGATACTGAATTATGGTGGGCGGATAAAAAAGTCCAGGATATGATAAATGAAGGAGAGGATAGTTTAATCATTGCTGCAGAACATTGGAAAAAAGACACCCTAAATATTTTAGAACACAGAGAAGATTTTGGAGAAAATTATTTTGAGATCAAATATGAAGATCTGATTAATAATACTCATGTAATTTTAGAGAGCATTATTGATCATTGTGGATTGAAAAAGGAAAGCCGGTATTTTAATCTTGTACCTCAATATTCTAAACTTAGAAATGACTGGAAAGTACAATTGAACAGTACTCAAATTGAAAAATTGAATGAAGAATTAAAAACTGTATTAGAGCATTTAGGATATGAAGTCTAAACCACAAATAATAAATATCACAATTATATTATGGCTACATCTCTTTCCAAGATACGATCACTACATTTAAGTGAAAATTCGGGAACCTGATTTTTTATGTAATGTCATTTAAATGTTCCAATGAATAAGTGTATTAGAATTCTTTTCCATAGTTCAAAGAGCTTTTATAATTTCACTGATATCTATGAATACGCTACACTACTTGCCTCAAATAAACATTTCAGTATATATTATCTCGGATTTAATCATAAACCAGGCATATTCAATGAAGAAAATGTAACCGTAATTCATATCAGGAATGAACAGCTATCAAAAAAGATTGTCATAGCCAGGAAATTAAAGGAAATTATACAAAGTGAAAAAATAGATATCGTACATGTGTTCCATTACAGGGGAAGCGGATTATTTCCACTTAATACGTTGTTTCGTGGAACACCACGTTGGATTCTTGATGTCAGAACAATCCATGTAGAAAATAAAAAAGCAAAGGTCACTAATCGATTTGAAGGATTCTTAAAGGACAGACTAACTTGGATAGAGTCATTAACTTATAATTATAAACTGGCCTTGACAAAAAAAATCAAACGAAGACTATGGCCCTCTTTTAAAAAAACAAACATAATTCCTCTTGGTGTAAGCGATAAACGATTTACCATTATAGACAGGAATAAATACCGATATTTAACGAGGGAAAAACTTGGCATACCCAAAAACAGTATAGTACTATTATATTCCGGTTCGCTATCTCCTTCCCGAAATATTAATGTGTTATTAAAAGCAATTTCCAAAAGCATGGAAGATCATCCGTTGATATACGCTATAATTTTAGGTGATTATAGATCTGATGATTATTTGAATGAATTGAAATCTATATTTGTAAAGGAACAATTGAGTAATGTTATATTTCTTGGACAAGTATCCTATCCAGATATACCCAAATATTATACAGCTTCCGACATTGGCCTATCCTACACTCCCGTAAACACACCTTATGCTTATCAACCGCCGACTAAAATATTGGAATATATGATGTCCGGTCTGATTACAGTTTCGAATAAAACGATTGAAACAGAAAAATTAATTAAACATCAGGTGTCCGGGATATTAACTGATGATGATATCCATTCAGTTTATAAAGGTATTATTAGGGCTTTTGAAATTGTAGGACAAAACGGCCGAATCATAGAGCAAGCTTATATGGATTCAAATGAATATACCTGGAAAAAAATTGTCGAAGGTCAACTGATTCCTTTTTATAGTAAAATTCTAAAGGTTAGCGGGAGATAAATACCTTCTTAAAGCATGATTGCGCAGGATCATTTTTTAACAAAGCGAATTTAAAAATATATAAACCTTCTTTGAGATTATCAAAAAGGAAACGCTTTTTTAATTCCTTATTTATTTTAAACAAATCCATACCGTTTAGGGAATATATAGCTTCTAAATATATATCATCTGATACAATATCATTTATACCTGAAATTTGCTGTGATCGTATCCATTGATTTATGTTCAGTTTTTCACATTTTTTATTACTGGTGGAATTAGGGTAGGCATTGATTTTTTTTATTGAAGTAATAGTTTCTAGATGCTCGATGAATTCTAAATAATCTCTTTCCTTACCGTTATGCCAGGTTTTTTCTGCAAAAATTCTTAATGGAAGGTAAAAGAAACCATAAAACCATTCGTCAGACATGTTTTCTGCTCCATCTGCCCATACACAGAGTTTATAACCTTCTATATTCTCATGTTCACGTAATTTGTTTTTCTCATAAAATAATTCGGGATCCTGCAATCTATCTCGACCCGGTACTATATAATAGTTGTTGGGTGCTCGTATAACCTGATAATTTGAATCCAGGGTTTGTTGAAGCATATTATTCTTCCAAACATTTATGGTAATATCCTTGGCTAAAGGAATAGAATAATTGTTCGATCCCTGGTGATTTTCAAATCCCCACCAGTTCCATAACTGCATTTTTTTATTGTAGGATCTGAGCAATTCATTTACTTCATTTTGCCATTCAATGAACACATCTGATGGATAATCATAGCCTTTTTTTAGTTGATAATTTACAAGCTCCGGACAATCATATTTGTCTTGGTCAAATTGAATTTCATCTCCTCCGATATGAAAATTTTCGGATGAAAAAAGTTTCAGGTATTCAATTAAAAGATTTTTAATCCAATCCCTATTTTTTTTCTCAGTAATATCTATTGTCCAGGCAGATCCATTGGAGTTTAATTCTGCACTTTGCCATAATGATGATTGCATGGAGGAACAGGGGAATTTTAAATGGGGATTGTAATTAATAATATGAGTGGAATGACCTGGGAGGTCGATTTCAGGGACAATGTTCACAAAATGCTTTTTAGCATAATCCTCAAGGTCTTTTATTTGATCATGCGTATAAGAATGTGCTGAACTTAACCCGGGATAGGTATTTGATTGTAATCTGAAACCATTCCAATCTGACAAATGAAGATGCAGCGTATTTAATTTATAATACGACATTTCACGAATGATCTTTTTAATGAACTCAATGTCCCAATACTTTCTTCCGGCATCAAGCATGATTGCACGTACTTCAAATGATGGATAATCGAGTAATTCTCCTTTCCTAATTGATGCTTTATTCTCAGAATCCCTGATCAACTGGATTAAAGATTGACAACCATAAAAAATTCCATTGATTGAACTTGATTGAATCAGGATATTATCCGCTATTTTAATTTGATAGGCCTCCTTTCCATAAATTTGTACTTCTGAATTTAATTTTAGGTGTATACAGGATAAATTGTTTACTTTCGTTGTAGTAATTGGGGGAGACAAATCACTGAAAGATTGTAATTCATTGGAAAATAAACTAGCTATTGGTTGAAGCTTCTCGTATGAGTTTGAATCAAGTATTATTTTTGTTTGATCATTCAGTTCGAACCATTCATTCTTTAAATCAAAATGGCGAATATTGGGAATAATAATTTGTTGACCAATTGTGGATTGGCATAGAATGAAAAATAAAAGACCGGATAAAATTATATTAGCTCTGATAATTTGATAAGTTTTTATATAACTAAATTCTTAATGGTAAACAAATACAAAGATTAGGTCATTCAATAATGAAAAAAATTAATTCAATATATTCTATTTATTCGAAAATAAGGTTTTCAATAAAAATTTACTCGTTTTATCATCCATACATTTTCTATTTCTTTTATTTTTTGAAAAAAAATAAAAGAAAACTGTTGGTGACCCCCCAAACCGATTTAGTAATTGATGGTTTCCAATCTTCAGCCAATACATTTTCCTTCAATAAATTCAGGGATTATCTGGAAAAAGGAATAAAAATTGCCCATCACTTACATCATCCCGGTCAATTTCTAATAGCTTTGCGGCTTAATGTACCCTGTGTAGTTCTAATTAGAAACCCAATTGAGGTAATCCCTTCAGTGGTTATAAGATTCCCTCAAAAAAATATTTCGCAATATTTCACAGAATATCTTAACTTTTACGAGGCGATTTTACCCTATAGAAAAGCATTTTTTATTGCTGATTTTAGTAGAATAACAAATGATTTTCCTAAGGTTATTGAGGATTTTGATAAATTTTATGGTGATAAAATAGAGATAATATATTCGGGTGAAAAACGAGATGATGAGTTCATATTAGAACAAATGGAAGATAATGTAAGAAAACGACTTAAAGAATTTGATTCCGATAAACCCTCCGTCCCGAATGAAGAACGAAATAAGAAGAAAGAAAAGGTTAAAGCCATCATTATGTCTGAAGAATATCAAGATGAGAGGGAAAGAGCATTGAACCTTTATAATGCGTTTTTAAAGGGTTAGATGAAATTAAAATCATTCTATGGTTGATAAAAAATAAATGAGAAATTAATTTTTTCAGAAATTCAACTTGAAAATGAATGCTAATAAACTCAATACTATTTTTATTGGTTCATTTTTATAGAAATAGGACGAAACCAGTTTAGGTTAACATTATGAATACTGCTGGAGTAGGTCTTAATAAAGTTCTTATAAACAAAAAACTCTTAGTCTTTTTGTTTATAGTGGTTTTTTTTGCCTATGTTTTTCATAACAGCTTAGTTGAAAGGAACTTTTTTGTCAATGAAATTTTTTCTTTAATCGGATTGCTTTTTTTTATTTCATTTAGACAAAATAAGTGGAGAATATCTGTTCACAAGAACATAATTGAGATACTGGTTTATTTATTTATCTTAAATTGCATAGTTTATTTAATTTTTTCAATTCCATTTGCTACCAATTTATATTATTATCTACGGAACAGTGTGATTTTTTATTCAGTATTTGCTTATTTTCTGGGTTATTACATAATTGATGGTTTCCTGGAAATTCACAAATATTTTAAAAGGGTTGTTAAATTTTCAATCTTATCATCCATATTTTTTGAAATTCATAGATTGCTGGGTTATTTTGGGGGATCAATAGCGTTAGCCTTTTCATTTCAGAGAATTACTCTTTTCTCCGGGATTCTTCTCATCATTTTTAATATTATTTATGCAAGAAATTTCGAGCAATCAACAGCCCTGGCTATAGCATTTTTCTTGTTTTATGCGTTGATATTTAGAAGTTTCAGGGTTTTTAAATTTCTGGTTGTTTCCGGTATTGTGATATTACTCTCCTTGATATTGTATTTTTCTCCTGCGTTAAAGCACTATAAAGATCCACCTTACAGGTTGTATGGTAATACGACTGCAGTAATACAAGCAGAACCTCTGTTTTTAATCGATCCAAATTCAGCCTTCAGATTCATTATATATTATAGATTACTCGTAGAAGATTTTCCTGGAAATATTATTGGGAAAGGTTTTGGCACTCCCCTTTTAGAATATGAACCTGGAATGAACACTGCCGACTCCAGAGGGGATGATGAACATGATGCTCATGTAACGGGGGCGCACAGCACTTTCATAACTGTTTTTTCCAGATTAGGGATCATGTCACTTATTATATTTATTCTCTTATATTATAATTTCTTCAAAGAATATTTCAAATACTTTAAATATTATAACAATAAAGGATATCTATTATTTTTTATTGCCTTCATATCTATTTCAATCATTGGCATATTTAATCTTGTATTGGAAACACCAATTTTTGCCTCCATGTATTGGCTTATCCTAGGATTTGTATCAAAAATTATAGATGAAAGAAAGAGGGAAATATAATATACTTTTTCTTGCGCAAACACCACCTCCCTACCATGGACAAGCAGTAATGTTAGAAAAATTATTGGAAGGGGAGTACCGTAAGTTGAATTTCATTCATGTTAGACTTAATTTTTCAAAAGATCTAAATAAGGTAGGTAAATTTAAGTTATCTAAGATTTTCCATTTATTTTTAATTGTTATATCTACGTGGAAAAACATTGCATTATATAAAATTGATGCCATGTACTATCCTCCAGCAGGTGATAGTAAGGCCGGTGTTATCAGAGATATATTCCTGCTACTGTTAACCCGTCCTTTTGTTAAAAAAACCATATTTCACATTCATCCTCTTGGATTAAAAAAAATGTATGATAATGCCAATTTTATATTAAGAAGCTTGATACAATTAAGTTATTTTAAATCCGATTTAACAATAATCCTGTCTGAATATAATCGCAAAGAAATAGAATTTATAAAACCAAAAAAGACAGCAATAATTCCAAATGGCATAGAAGATATTGTAATTGATGTTGAAAAAAATTTTAAAAAACATTCAAATAAAAATGAGCCGGTTAAGATTTTATTTTTAGCCAACTTATATGAATCTAAAGGAATAAAGATTTTATTCGACGCCTGTAAAATTCTTACTGAAAAAGGGATCAAGCATAAAATATTGTTTGCAGGATTATTCCATGATGAAGGCTTCGAAAAAGTCATGTACGAACATCCTGAATATATTCACTCTGAATATTTCGGATTGGTTACCGGGAAATCAAAATCTGACCTATTCGCAATGGCTGATATTTTTTGTTTTCCTACTTATTATGAGAGCGAAAATCAACCTGTAGTTATAATAGAAGCTATGCAATTTTCTCTTCCAATTATCACCACAAAATGGAGAAGTATTCCGGAATTGGTAAAACATGGAATTAATGGTTATTTAGCCGACACAAAAAATTCTGAACAGATAGCATACTATCTTGAGGAATTAATAAAAAACAAAAATATTAGAATACAGATGGGAGCAGAAAGCAGAAAAATTTATGAAAATACATTTACGATCAAGGATTATCGAGCAAATATTGAGAAAGTAATTGAATCAGCTGTAAAAAAATAAAGTTGAAAAGCAATCGAAGAAAAATATTATCAAATTATTATTCAATAATTAAGTGGAAAGAATTTATTGATTCAATTTTGAATTATAAAATTCCAGTTAACAGATCATATATTTGTTTTTCTAATGTTCATTCGACGGTTGAGTCCCTCAAAAATATTGAACTTCGATCTGCTATTAATCAATCATGGTTTTCTGTCACAGACGGGATGCCTTTAGTCATCGCATTAAGACTTTTATATAATGTCAAACAGGAAAGAATCGCTGGTATGGATTTCATGCCTGCTCTAATGGATAAAGCAGAAAAAAGAAATGAATCAGTTTTTTTTTATGGTTCTACAAATGATGTTTTAAACAAAATTAAAGATAAAGTGAAAACTGAATTTCCGCGATTAAATATTGCAGGAATGATTGCACCACCATTCAGAGACCTATCTCAGGATGAGTTGGATAAATATGTAAAAATAATAAATGAATCTGGTGCTAAATATGTTTTTATTGGGTTGGGATGCCCAAAACAAGAAATATGGATGGCTCAAAATAGTCCAAAAATTAATGCATTGTTGTTGGGAGTAGGAGGTGCATTTGAAGTATATTGTGGAATTAAAAAAAGAGCACCGTTTTGGATGCGTAAATATTCTTTAGAATGGGTATTTAGGTTAAAACAAGATCCCAAAAGACTTTGGAAAAGATATCTATATACCAATCTATTATTTTCATATTTTTTCGTTAAGCAATTGATATTACATAAACTGGATTATAATAAAATCCAAGAATGAAAATCCCATTGTTGATATAATTTTGTAATGTTAATACTGCTTCCAATATTTTTTTGTCTCTTAACTATTAATTTAATATATAAATATTTTCAGAATCAGGTAGAATTTAGCTTTCGTAGAACTTTTATTTTTAGTCTTATTATAGTTGCCTTTTTTATCTGGCTGCAAATAACATTTTTATCAATAATTAATTCAATAAATAAAAGTGCAATTATAATTACATGGATTGCAAGTATATTTATTTTATTAATTTTCACTTCATTAAGAGATTTCAAAAAAGTTTTTAAATTCCAATCAAATCAATTTAAAAACCCAATATATATCGCTGCAGCATTTATAGTTTTTACGACCTTGTTCCTGGCAATATATTCTCCCCCAAATGTAAATGATTCACTGGAATATCATCTTCCCAAAATTGAACATTGGATTCAAAATAATAATACCGATAATTATCCAACTCCTATATTGACTCAATTATATCTGGCGCCATTTGCAGAATATTTAATTCTAAATGTTAAAATACTTACAAGTACGGATAGATTCGATAATATAGTTCAATGGATCGCTTTTATATCATCTGCATTAGTTGTATCCTTGATAGCCAAAAACATTGGCATATCCAAATATGGCCAAATAATATCGTTCTTCCTGGCTATTACCCTTCCAATGGCAATTTTAGAATCTACAAGTACTCAAAATGACTTAGTTGCAGCATTTTTTATTTTATGTACAGTTATGTTTCTTTTAGAAATAACTGATAAAGAAAGTATAAATAAAATAACCTATTATCTAATTGGAATCGTTGCTGCATTATCAATTTTTACCAAAGGAACATCATATTTAATTTTACCTAGTTTTTTTTTAATACTGGTTGGTTATTCTTTCAAGTTTTCAGCGAAAAATGCATTAACAGGTATTCTTATAATAATGCTTTTAATTTTCACGATTAATAGTCCTTTATATGTTAAAAATTTGAATCTGTCAGAAAACATATTAGGATTTGATTCAAATCAAAATATGTTTCAAAATCAAACTATTGATATATCCACATACTTTTCAAACATCATCAGAAATATAGCATTACATATCCAGATTCCATCCTATCATCTAAATGAGAATATTTCACAATTTATATCTAATGCATTATTGTATATAAATATTGATCCACATAATCCTGCAAATACATTTGGAAACACTGAATTCAAAATACCTTTTTTATCATTTAGTGAAGGCACCACTGGAAATTTTTGGCATTTTATTCTGATTTTAAGCACATTTATTATAGTGAGTATTAGACTGGCTTATAATAATTCCGTAATAAAAAATATTCCTGCAAAACAATGGTTATTATTTATATCAATATTTTTATCTTTTTCAACATTTTGTTTATTTCTTAAATGGCAACCTTGGAATAGTCGATTTCACATAATTTACTTCTTTCTTTTTATTCCATTTATATTACTATTCCATAAGCATAGTAAAAACAGGAGGAGAATTTATAGTTTTATTTTAATAGTATCCTTTTTACAAGCAATTCCTTTTTTAATTTTCAACCGAAGTCGTCAAATAATTCCTTTGAATAATGAATATATAAATGAAATCTTTAAAAAAGATATTAATCTGTTAGATCCTATTGAAAATGAAAAATTCAGCCGATATAAGAAAACCCTTCTTAATACATCATATAATGATTTATATTTTATTAATTATCCAGAGGCATTGAAACTTAATTATAATAAGTTCAAATCCTATATAAAAGAGAAAAAACCAGAAAAAATTGGGGTTTTGACGAATAAGAGATATCCTGAATATTTAGTTTGGGAGATAATCGATGAAGTTTCACCCGAAACAGAATTATATTATTTATCAGTAAATAATGAAAGCTTAAAATTTCAAGTAATAAAAAATGAAGATTGTGATTTAATAATCAGAATTGATGATGATGAACTTATAGATTATTATTAGAAATTCATTTTTATTATTTTTAATTTTATCCATTATGGATCCACGTTATTCCCGATATCAGAAAGAGATCAACCTGGCAGGAGATCTGTTTTTTCTGAATATATTCTTCTTATTGGGTTATTTTTTAACCTTCAATAATCTGAATACCTTTCTGAGCAGCAATTACTTTGAACTGTTGCTGTTTTTTAATATTGCCTGGATCGTAGCTGCCTTTATCGTTCAGATCCATGACACAACCCGGACTACTCCCTTTGAGATCCATTTACGGAAAATTATCAATGCACTGGGTTTATACCTTTTACTTGTCTTTGCCTTTCTGGGGATAAAGGGCAATGATTACTATAAATTGTTTATCCTTCAAAGTTATTTTATGACGGCTTTAGGGATTACTTTTTTTCACCTGTCATTTATACTCTTTTTAAAGTATTACAGGAGGATCGGATATAATTACCGGAATGTGATCGTGGTGGGTTATGGTGATCTGGCCAGGGAACTGCGGAAATTCTTTATCTTTCACCCGGAACATGGATATAAATTTTTTGGCTATTTCGATGATAGATACTCCGGACAGCATATCCGGGGTAAGATTGGTGAGATCTTTGATTTCAGCCTGAAAAACAGGATCGATGAGATCTATTGCTGCCTGCCTGATCTTGAACCTGAAACCGTGCAGGAGATCATCGATTTCTCCGATGATCATTTTATCAAATGCAAGATCATTCCCGATTTCCGGGGTTTCCCCTATAAAAGTGTGGAAGTACAATTGTATGATTATATTCCTGTCCTGAAATTCCGGCCTCATCCCCTGGATGACCAGTTTAACCGGGCTATTAAGAGGATCTTTGACGTGGTTTTTTCATTTTTAATGATCGTACTGGTGCTCTGGTGGCTGGTTCCTTTGATCGCATTGCTTATTAAACTGGATTCAAAAGGACCTGTGTTTTTTAAACAATACCGCCATGGGATGAGCAATCAACCCTTCGTTTGTTATAAATTCCGCACCATGGTGGAAAATAGGGAATCGGATGTGAAACAGGCCACCAAAAATGATCCGCGGGTAACAAAATTGGGTCGGTTTTTACGCAAAACTTCACTCGATGAGATCCCGCAATTCTTTAATGTACTGGCCGGAGATATGTCAGTTATCGGTCCCCGTCCTCATCCTGTTCACCTGAACGATAGCTTCAAACCAAAGATCTATAAATTCATGCTGCGCCATTCTGTGAAACCCGGCATTACCGGTCTTGCTCAGGCCAAGGGTTACCGGGGAGAAACATCCAGTCTTTTATCCATGCGAAACCGGTATAAACTGGATAAATTCTATGTGGATAACTGGTCTCTTTTATTTGATATCAAGATTGTTTTTCTAACTATGAACCTGATTTTCCGGGGGGATAAAAACGCTTATTGAGGGCGCAGGTAAAGGCTGTGTGGGGTAACCGCTGAGGGCACAGAAAGTGCTAAGATATAACCGCTGAGAGCAAGGAGAACTCATAGGATTTAATCAGAATTGATATTTAACTTTTGAATAGGTGACCTGTTGAGGGTTATTGAGTATAATTATTTCAGCTTGTAAATTGCGTATATTTGCAATAAAATAATCACAATGCATCAATTGTTTAAAGATCTGGATGACAAGTATTTCTGGGATGTGGATGCATCAAAACTGAATCCCGAAAGGTCTGACAGATTGATTATTGAACGTGTATTTAGGATGGGAAAGGTAGCTGACATAAGGAAAGTTATTGACTACTATGGAGAGAGAAAAATAACAGAAGTACTTACTCACTTAAATTATCTGGATCCTAAAACGCTTAATTTCGTTTCTAAATTATTTCAAATTCCTCCAAAAGACTTTAAATGTTACATCCGGAAGCAGTCGAACCCTCCACATTGGAACTCTTAAGGTCTTTGCATATTTTTTCTCAACAACTTACCTGAGTTGTTTCTTTACCCGGCGGCAGTAATATACTTCCGGCCGACGATAAACCCGGGGTTCAAGAGGTTTTCTTTGTTGTATTCAAAGCGTTCACCGGTATCGTGGCTGATCACGTGCAGGCGGCAGCTTTCCACTATGGACTGGCCGGCAGCCGTGTCCCATTCCATGGTGGGGCCTTCCCGGTAATACAGATCAGCCTTTCCTTCGGCTACCATGCAGAATTTAAGTGAGCTTCCCACTGAGGTAAACTCGGTCACATTGTGTTTCCTGTACACGGTTTCTTCTCCGGGAGAAGCATGCGACCGGCTCCTTACCGCCGTCAGATCCTGATCCTTCCGTTTCGGGCCCTCCAGCAGGCTCATCTCGTTGTTTTCCATTTTATATGCCCCGTTTCCGTGCCGGGCAAAATAGGTCAGTCCCAGGTCGGGGGCATAGATCACGCCCAGCACCGGATATTTACCTTCGATCAGGGCGATATTTACGGTGAACTCGCCATTTCTTTTAATAAATTCCTTAGTGCCGTCAAGGGGATCGACCAGCCAGAACCGCTCCCAATTCTTTCTTTCTTCATAAGGGATATCCTTGCCCTCTTCGGATAATATCGGAATATCCGGATGGAGCTCTCTGAGCTTTTTATCGATGATCTCATGGGATCGTTTGTCGGCAATGGTCAGGGGTGAGTCGTCGGCTTTATAATCCACGACATTAAAAAGGGAATCATCATTGTAGATCTTCATGATCTCGCTTCCAGCCTCTTTGGCGATCTCGATGATGGGGGTTATATCTGTTTCGGGCATTAGTGGTTAGTGTTTTGTTGGATGATAGGTGCGAAGTTAAATTTTAAATGGCACGAATACAATTTTATGTAGCCACGAATGCACGAATGATATTTTTATGTTTATTGCACGAATATATGGCCACGAATGCACGAATGATATTTTTAGATTTATCACACGAATATATGGCCACGAATGCACGAATGATATTTTTAGATTTATCACACGAATATATGGCCACGAATGCACGAATGATGTTTTTAGATTTATCACACGAATATATGGCCACGAATGCACGAATGATGTTTTTAG
>CAZIXF010000008.1:0-6910 GCA_964543195.1 uncultured Roseivirgaceae bacterium | reverse complement strand
TTCGTGGCTATATATTCGTGCAATCCTTAAACACAATTATTCGTGCATTCGTGACTATATATTCGTGTTCATCCCCCATCCATGTCCCAAAAAAGTTTTATTTTTGCCCCACTTTGTTTCTTCAATAGTTGAACTTTTAACCAAAAAATACATTCATATGTCTTCAATACTTGTCCCACCGCATGGTGGCGAACTCAAGCCCTTATTACTGACGGGCAGCGACCTCGAAGAGGCGCAACGGAAAGCCATTGATTTTCCCGAGGTCAGGCTTAATTCCAGGGAAACATCCGACCTGCTTATGCTCGGCATGGGCGCATTCAGCCCGCTGGATGGCTTTATGAGAGAGAAGGATTATAAAACCGTGGTCACGGACATGAAAATGGCCGACGGTACCATGTGGCCTATCCCGATCACCTTGTCGGTGTCGAAAGAACAGGCCGGTTCACTGGCCGTGGGCAGCGAGATACGCCTGGTGGATGATGAAAGCGGGGAGCTCATGGGCTCCATGCTCATCGAGGAAAAATACACCTATGATAAAAAACACGAAGCCAAAAATGTGTTCAAAACGGAGGATGAAAATCACCCGGGAGTGGCCAAGATCTATGACCAGCACGATGTGTACCTGGGCGGACCGGTGATGGTGTTCAGTGAAGGGCCTTATCCGGAAACCTATGGTGAGCATTATGCAAGGCCGGCCGAAACCCGGGCTATCTTTGAAGAAAAAGGCTGGAGGCGGATTGCCGGTTTCCAGACCCGTAACCCGATCCACCGATCCCATGAATACGTGACCAAGATCGCCATGGAAGTGAGTGACGGCATCCTGATCCATCCCCTGGTGGGCAAGCTCAAGGCCGGCGACATTCCCGCCGATGTGCGGATGAAGTGTTATACTACCCTGATCGATAAATACTATCTCAAGGAAAATGTGGTGCTGAAAGTGTATCCCATGGAAATGCGCTACGGCGGGCCGAGAGAAGCCCTGCTGCATGCTATCTTCCGTCAGAATTTCGGTTGCAGCCACCTGATCATCGGACGTGACCATGCCGGGGTAGGCAACTATTACGGGCCGTTCGATGCCCAGAAGATCTTCGATGAGATCGAGGAAGGCGCCCTGCACATCAAGCCCCTGAATATCGACTGGACGTTCTGGTGCCATAAGTGCGGAGAGATGGCGTCCATGAAGACCTGTCCGCATGACAAGGAAGACCGCGTGCTGATCAGCGGCACCAAGGTCCGGGAGATGCTCTCCAACGGCGAAATGCCGCCCAAAGAATTTACCCGTCCGGAGATCGGTAAGATCCTGATGGAATATTATCAAAGTGAAAATAAATAAATCAATAAAAGATGAGTGTACAAAAAGCAACCAATATAACCTGGCATAAAGGTGCCATAACCAATTCCGATCGTGAACGCCTGCTGGGACAAAAAGGCGTGGTGATCTGGTTTACCGGTCTATCGGGTTCCGGGAAGTCCACCCTGGCCCATGCCGTGGAGGAAAAACTGTTTGAAAACGGCCACCTGAGTTATGTGCTCGACGGTGACAACATCCGTCACGGGCTGAATAAAAACCTTGGATTCTCCCCGGAAGACCGGGAGGAGAACATACGCCGGATCGGTGAGGTGGCCAAGCTGTTTGCTGATGCGGGTGTGATCACCATGACCGCTTTTATTTCTCCCTACCGGGCCGATCGCGACAAGGCCAGGGAATTGCTGGAAGCCGGCCGTTTTGTGGAGATCTTCGCGAAAGTGCCGCTGGATGTGGCCGAAGAACGGGATCCTAAAGGACTTTATAAGAAGGCCAGGGCCGGTGAGATCAAGCAGTTTACGGGCATCGATGCGCCGTATGAGGAGCCGGAGAAGGCTGAGCTGGTGGTCGATACGAGTGAGCATAACCTGGAGGAGAGTACCGAGCTGATCTGGAAGTATTTGAAGGAGCAGGGGATTGTTAAGGAGTAGGTAATAATAATCAGAGACTCAATCCACCCTTCGATACTGCCCGGCTTCGCGGGACAATCAGGATGGGGTTTATTGTTTCAAACGACCCTACGATACTGCCCGCCTATGTCGGACCAATCAAGAAGGGGTGATGTGATTATATCCTTGATTCTATCATTTAAAACATTCCTTTCGCAGGACACCCAGGGTGAAATTCTATTTACTTATTTCATCTTTGATAATATTACAATAGGTATATAAAAGTATATTACGGGAAAACAGTCCAATGTGAAATTTCTCACAGATTGATTAAAATAATTTGAGGTAGCAATTACAGTTTTAATGCCTGACTTGGAATGATTTTTTCATAAATTCGCTTTTAATCTATCAGTTCAATAAGAAATAATTGCCAAGATTGAAGCATAATATTTTTTTAAATTTTTTTAAAAAGAGTTTCCGTGTATTCTTTATTTCATCATTATTTTCAGTTTTTGGTTATATTTCATTTATATATTTAGCCAGGGTATTAACGGAGAGTGAATTTGGCTTATTTGCACTCGTCCTATCACTGGCTAATTTTATTGTTACAATCGGATCCTTTGGCCAACCTGATATTATTAAAAGGGCTTATATTCAAAACCGTACCTATTCATTTGACTATATAACAGATATATTTATAAGCTTGATATTTGTTTCTCCGATTTTAGTTTTGCTTTTATTCGGGCAGTATTTTTTATACAACCATGATTTCGAAACCAATCTTTATCTATCTTCTTATGTGATTTTATTATTCTTTATTACTATTGTATCAAAGGTAATTGATGCCAACCAGCATTATGAATTTGCTACTTTCTTGCAAAGGCTTCCAAATAGTTTATTGATAATACCTGTATTATTATCTTTCTATATAATTGACTTTACACCAAGCGTAGAGTGGTTTTTTAGGGCATTATTGATTATTTTAATTTTTACAATTCTTTCGGGAATAGTATTCACAACAAAGAAAATTCCACGAGGTTCGCAATGCATAAATTTGGCAAAACGATATTATGGCTACAATCTTCTATTATTCAGCCTTGGTCAATTAATCATTCTTGATGGTCTGATTGTATTGGCCGGTAAATTATTTCAACCTGCAATAGTAGCAGCTTATGCTGCAATGGCGTTATTAATAAAACCATTCTATCTTATTCAGAATGTTATTTTTAAAATAGTTTATGTTGAAACGGCTATTAATAAAAAATTTCCTCATAAAAAAGTTATTCAATTCATATTCTTAATATCAATTGCAATAACGGCTGGACTTATTATTTTTCATGATCAAATAGCTGAATTAATTTATAGACAAAAATTTAATAATTATTATAATTTGTTAATTCCTCTTTTTATTATAGCATTTTTATTAATAACAGAATCCTTTCCACGTGGATTTATAATCGGCAATGTGGTATCATCGAAGTTTAATCATTATATTTATATTCAGCTATTGGTTACAATTTTGGGTGTTTTTATAGCAATTTATTACCATTCATATTTTGGTATTCATACAATTGCCTGGGCTGGTGTATTTATTATGATAATACGAAATCTGATATCATATACATATTATAGAAGGTTCAGAAGGATCGATACGACTTAATGATCATTTAATATTTTATTATAAAATCGGATTAAAACTTCAGCTCTATTCCTCCAAGAATGAGATGTTTCGCCCAAGTATCTTGCTTTTATTGACATTTCTTTTAAGTCAGTGGGTGAATTTAGTAAATGTAAAATTTCTTCACTTGCTTGCCCGGGATCATCCTGTAAAATAAGGCCAATCTTTTCTTCCTGGACGATCGATGCCATATCATTATACTTAACTGATACTATGGGGAGTCCTGCAGCCAACGCCTCACCAAATCTGTTTGGGAATTTCGCATAATTATAAGGATCCCTGGATAAAGGAATAATCATTAAATCTGCAGTCGACAATACTTGTCCCAAACTATTATAATAATGAAATCCGAGATGAAACACGTTTTCTTCAGTATGATATTTTTGAATTAATTTTCTGATTTGCGTATTATCGTTTCCGATTAAAACTAAAAATACATTATTATCTCTTTTTAAAACTTGTGAAAAAAGAGTCAGAAGCAATTCCAAATCAAACAAATACAAGGCTGAGTAAATAATAATTTTTCCATTAAGAGGAAGATTATATTTTTGCCTCACTTTCTTTTTATTATGAGGATATATTTCTTCATCTGGAGCACCAGGCGGAATAACCCTGATAAAATCCTTTGAACACCCCAATTCAATTGCTTTATTATATAAAAACTTTGATACAACGGTTAATCCATTGGCTTTACACCGGTAATTATTCTCAGTATAATTGTCATAAATTCCCAATGTATACTTTAATATAAGGTTTCTGTTGGATGCCAAACCACTCCAACCCCAAATATCTCCCCAATCCGAAATAAAGGGTATGTTCATTTGTTTCTGCGCGATATGTCCGGGATAAAATACCGTAGGTCTTAAATTGATACCATGATATATGTCTACCCCGTTTTTTTTTATTAAGGATATTCTGTTTATAATTTCAAATAGGTTTAAACCGGCATTTTTTATTTTAATCGGTAAATAGCCGGGAAATTCTGTGATTCTAATTCCATGATGCTTATAGGTTATTGGTTTATGGCCTACCTTTTGAGAGGCTACAAAAACTTGCGCTTCAATTCCGAAATGATTCAAAGCTTTAGCAATAGAAATTGTTCTATTGTATCCTGCCCCTAGTCCATTACAATGATGATTTGCCAGTAAAACTTTCATTAATTAAAGGTTAAATTATATAATCAATCAAAAAAGTAAAAGTAGTTATACCTATATGGCCCTTGTTCTTAATGTTAATTTTCCTGTGGTGAATTTACAATTTATTATTTTTTAGAATTTAATTAATTCTTATTAAAACATATTGTCACGAATAACTGGAATCTCACAGTCCGCTCTACAGATAGAGATTATGTGAAATCGATATCCCCAAGATATTTAAAAACCTTGTGGGGATTTTAATTAAACTGTATTTTTGTTGTTTATTGCTGTGTAGCGATTAATATACGACTACTATCGGAAAAAATATGCAGTATATAGTAAAAAAAGAGGACCAAATGGTGCCCTAAATGTCGGATGGCGTTAATGCTATACTTGGATGATGCGGGAATACACACCTTTCAGTTCATAAAAAGATATGGATACAGTTATAAATTTATATAAATGCAGACAATAAGATATCCGGAATTTTTAAAATAAGGATGTTACAGTTAAAATTTATCAGCCAGATTGACACACTAGGAAGTTTGCCCGAAAACAAAATACATTATGAAATTACTTGAAAAAATACGGGATTACAAAAATGAGATAAGGGAGTCCTCCGTAGCCACCCAGGATGAACTGGAGGCGTTCAGGCTGAAGTTCATCAGCCGGAAAGGGGTCATGACCGGGCTTTTCGATGAGTTCAAGACCATTCCGAATGAACAGAAAAAGCAGGTAGGCCGGGAACTGAATGAACTGAAAAACCAGGCGCAGGAAAAGTTCAAGGAACTGATCAGGAGCCTTGAATCGGAAAGCAAGGAAGACAGGAAAACCGGTTTCGACCTCACGCTCCCGCCTGTACAGGATACGCTGGGTACGGTGCATCCGCTTACCTCGGTGAGGCTGCAGATCAACAAAATATTCGAACGGATCGGTTTCAATGTGTCGGAAGGACCGGATATCGAGGACGACTGGCATAACTTCACCGCCCTGAATTTCCCCGAGAATCATCCCGCACGGGAGATGCAGGATACCTTCTTCCTTGAAAGGGATCCGGACATGGTCCTGCGAACCCATACCTCATCGGTGCAGGTCAGGGTGATGGAAAACACCCAACCCCCGATCAGGACACTGGCGCCGGGAAGGGTATTCCGTAACGAGGCGATCTCGGCCCGGGCGCATTGTATCTTTCACCAGGTGGAAGGTTTTTATGTGGATGAAAATGTGAGCTTCGCCGACCTGAAGCAGACCCTGTATTATTTTGCCCGGGAAATGTTCGGCAAGGATACGAAAGTCCGTTTCAGGCCTTCTTTTTTCCCGTTTACCGAACCCAGCGCCGAGCTGGACATCGACTGCCTGATCTGCCATGGGGAAGGCTGCCCGATCTGTAAATATACGGGATGGGTCGAGATCGGCGGCGCCGGCATGATCGACCCGAACGTGCTCGAGTTCAATAAGATCGATCCTGAAAAATATACCGGGTTTGCCTTCGGCATGGGCATAGAAAGGATCACCATGTTGAAATATCAGATAAAGGATATTCGTTTATTTACTGAGAACGACATACGGTTCCTGAAACAGTTTACACCTTTGTACTGATAAATTGAAAAAAACCGGAAACATACTTTTGAACAGAGCGCTCCGCTCCAAAAAAGTGCTTCTAACCTTTGGCGTGCTTCTCTCCAAAAGACCGGCTTTGTCCAAAAGGGTGATCCCAACATCAGGATCGCGCTTTTTCAAAGGATCACTTCTGGTTATCGGGACTTACCTTCTTCTGGCCGGCTTCTCAGGCTGTGACCCGGATCAGCCGGTATATCAGATCCCGCAGGTGTACGTGGAAGAGACCATTAACCTCGATAATTTTGAGTATAACGACCTGAAAATGATCGGCGGTTATGTATATATAGAAGGAGGTGTGAGAGGAATTATTGTTTACCGGGAATCCACCGACCGTTACGTGGCCTTCGAAAGAAACTGTCCCTATCAACCTCTTGACGACTGCGCACGGGTAAAAGTAGATGAATCCACCTTATTCCTTATCGACACCTGCTGTAATTCCACCTTCAGCTGGGATGGTACGCCTACCGGCGGCCCGGCGGAACTGCCGCTGCTGGAATATCCCACCTATGTGCATCAGAATTATCTGACTATTACGAATGATTTGAGGTAGGGATTATTGTGG
>CAZIXF010000007.1:108917-114417 GCA_964543195.1 uncultured Roseivirgaceae bacterium | reverse complement strand
GAAGATGGAAGATGGAAGATGGAAGATGGAAGATGGAAGATGGAAGATGGAAGACGGAAGACGGAAGACGGAAGACGGAAGACGGAAGATGGAAGATGGAAGATGGAAGATGGAAGACGGAAGATGGAAGATGGAAGATGGTCCTGAGTTTTCCGCGAAAAGCGGAAAGTATCGCCTGTCCTGCTGAAAGCAGTGAAAAACGGTTTATATGGTTTTTAGCAAGGAGCTGATAAAATAATTCAGAGCATTCCGCTTGCAGCGGGAGGGTCAAGGTTCGGCAAAAAAGTTCTTTAAACTTTATAATTAAAACTTTAAACACATATGGGCGCTTAGCTCAGCTGGTTCAGAGCACCTGCCTTACAAGCAGGGGGTCACTGGTTCGAATCCAGTAGCGCCCACTAAATTAAAAAAGGTCGCCGAAAGGTGGCCTTTTTTAATTTAATGGGCGGCATTATCCTGATGAGAACCGGCTGGTTCGAAATCGAGGAACAAAGTGACGAGATTCACGAGGGCTTTGAGCGCATGCCTTGCGCGTATGAGTAATCCAGTAGCGCCCACAATCACAAGCCCTTGCCGATAGGCCGGGGCTTTTTTATTAAATCAATGGCAAATTTATTGGCAAATTGAGATAATAAAAAAGCTCCATCGAGAAAAGCGAGAAGGGATTGTGATTAGCAGATCTGCTTGGTTCCCCGGCAAAATCAATACCTCACGAACTGATCCGGATATTTATCCGTTATAAGTAATATCGACCGATCCACGAACATGAAAACTGATTTATTCATATTCCTGGCAAGTTTCGTTTTTTTTACGGGTTGTCTTTTGAAAGACGAGAACTTCGATGTTTTTCATGAGGAATACGATACGGTCGGCTGGAACGCATCCGGCATCGAACACGTCGACATAACCACGATAAATGGCAATATCATTGTGCACGGCAGCGGCGTAAGCACGGTTGAAGGACTGGTGTACAAACGCAGCTGGGGACTTGATTTTGCCGATGCGGAAAAGCATATCGAGGATATTAAAATCAAGCAATCATCTTCCGAACCCACCTTTTACCTCGCAGCTGAAATTCCGGATATCCAAAGAAGATATGTGGCCTCTTTTGATCTTACCATACCGGACTCGGTTTCGTTGGATTTTTTTACCATTAACGGGAACCTTACGGCAGAGGATATAATGGGAGATATAAAATTTCGCAGCGATAATGGCATTCTGGAGACTAAAAGGGTAGCCGGTGACCTGAACCTGGAGGTTTTGACCGGCAATATCGGGGTGTTCGACCACGAGGGAAATGTTGAAGCCCATACCCTCAATGGAAGCATTTATTGTGAGATCTATCAATTGCTGCCCGAACATACCCTCACCCTCACCACCCAGGAAGGTAGCGTGACCGTTGCCCTGCCCAAAGAAGCATCAGTAAACTTCGACATAGCCACCTCCACCGGCAAGCTGAATATCAATGATTTCGATTCGGTCGCCTATGATCGGCAGGAATTATACCACCGGGTAGGGAACATCGGGAATGGAGAAGCTACCCTGTGGATCCGTTGCCGGACTGGCAATATTACGATCCAGCCTTTGGAATGAGGTAAATTTAATTCAATGGCCTCACCATACCATTGGCCATGTCAAATAAACCGGATAGATAAATGCCCGAGCAGATAAACTTTGTCGTCCGGATCGATGTTTATGTTTTTGATCAGATTGGTTCGTAATTGACAGGGTCCCAAAAATTCCCCTTCCCTTGCTTTTATGCTTTGTTTTGCATTGCCTGTATCCTGCTGGTTAACCCTGATAAACAGATCGTAATCTTGTTCGGTTTTCATATCAGTAATTAACAGACTATTTTATTGAGCGTAAAAATATCCCTCTCCCCAAAAATCAGTACCTACCCCATCCATCCGTCAGTGTGTTCATAAATGCAACGAGATCTTCCAACTCCGGATTGGTCAGCCCCAGGTTTCCCAGCTCTTCCGTATTGACATTCTCTGGAACCTCGGGATCCGGCCAATCAGCCACATCCCGGGTGTTATAAAATGCCATCACGCTGAAAAGAGTTTTAAAAACACCATTGTGCATATAGGGAGGTGTAATAGCCACATTCCGCAGGGTCGGCACACGAAATTTGCCATTTTCATCGGGATCATTTACCGTTTTACCCAGACCAAGATCAATAAAATCATAGCCATCCGGATTGATTTCAGAAGGCATGGAATAAAAGGGATTTTCCGGATTCCGTGGCACACCCAGGTTATCGTATGTAAAGTCTGTGAAAAGCGGCGGAGAATCATCTTCACCAGGTTGGCTCGGATGACATGCAGCACAATTGCCTTTATCCTCAGCTTCAAAAAGCTCCAACCCGCGAAGTTCCTGTTCGGTGAGTTCAGCTTCACCGCGAAGCCAGTGATCGTACTTGGAGCTGAATGGATTGACCTCTGAACTCATTTCATAGGCCGCAATGGCATCGGCCATGTAATTGAATGCATATTCAGTAGTAGATAACGCATCCGGACCATAGACTTCGACAAACCTATTGGAATAAGGAAGAGCGCGAAGTTTTTCGGCAATTGTCGCTGTATCGGGATTGGCCATTTCAAATGGGTTCAATGGGGGACCCTGGGCCTGCTCGAGCAGCGAATTCGCCCGGCCATCCCAGAATAATCCGCCAACCCATATCCCTTCTTCATCATCTTTATGTAACGGTGGCACAAATGCCGAATAAGAGACCGGCATATCATTCCGGTTGCCGTACAATCCATGACGTGCACCCCTCGATACCGGCAGCTCCGTTACTGGATCTGCAAAAGCGACTTCGGGATCATGACATTGGGAGCAGGCCTGGCCGGGCGGGGTCGACAGTTCAGGCTCAAAAAACAGGAGTTTGCCCAGTTGTTCCTTTTCAGTCAATATTAAATCTATGGCACTGCTATCGGTATGATCATCCAATTCACCTGATCGATTTGTTCCGGCATCATTACATCCACCGGCAATAAAAAATATAAACACAAGGATGATTGATGTAGGCAAGAACTTGATAGTATCCATAATTTCCTATCCTATTGAATGAAGTTAAATTTAGGAATAACTTCCCAGGTTTTACAAATAAATCCACCGGTACTTTCATAAAAATCAAATAAAAATACAACCGGATCCATCCTGGATTAGGTTTGGTTATCTCATAATATTCTAAATTCAACAGATTTATCTCAGCGATCCTGATCATTCATATTCTCGCAAATTTGACGATGAAAATCTGTTTTTGACATTCGTTATCCATATTCCCGAATATTCAACTATACCAATTTGTATCAGGATCTTAAGAAGGCATAATTTATCCTGTGAGAACAGATCATTTCACCGACCGCTCATGAACAAATTCCGGAATGAACTGATACCGGAATACAGGGTAATGGTCTATATTGCTTCTAACCAAAAAAATCCCTAAATTACCTTAGACAAAGGCCTCCAAAAAATTCAGCAGAAAATGATTTTTTTAAAATTAACAACCACCATCTTTTTGATCCTGTCATCAAACCTGACCACATCAGCTCAATCCCAGTCTTCCCAACTGAAGGGCAAAGTGACTGACAGTAATACCCATCAACCCATTGAATTTGCCAATGTTTTTTCACAAAAAACAATATCTACCGGAATCACCTGATATAAATTAAAATTTTATATACCTTACAGACGCTCCCGGCAATCCGGTTTTTTAAGATATTCAGGGAGTAGCAAATACTTTCACCATAGTTACACAGACCCATGAAAAACAGGAAAAAGAAACTAAGAAGTGAAGAATGGTTTTCACCTTCAGATGATAAAACCGGGTTCATCCATCGCTCGTGGATGCGTAACCAGGGTTATCCCGACGATCATTTCAGGGGAAGACCGGTTATCGGGATCTGCAATACCTGGTCGGAACTGAACCCTTGTAACGGCCACCTGAAGGATATCGCCGAGTTTGTGAAGCGTGGCGTACTTGAAATGGGCGGCTTTCCGCTGGAATTCCCGGTTACGAGCACCGGTGAGGTGATGATGCGGCCCACAGCCATGCTGTTCAGGAACCTCGCCAGCATGGATACGGAGGAAAGTATCCGTGCTTATCCCCTCGATGGCGTGGTATTGCTTACGGGTTGCGACAAGACCACCCCAGCCACGGTGATGGGTGCCTGCAGCGTGGATCTGCCGACCATTGTGGTCCCGGGAGGACCGATGTTGAACGGCATCTATAAAGGTGAACGGATCGGTTCGGGCACTTTTTTATGGAAAATAAAAGACAAGATGAAAACCGAGGGGTATACCCGTGAAGACCTGGTCGAAGCAGAGATCTGTTCAGCCCGGAGTGCCGGGCATTGCATGACCATGGGCACGGCTTCCACCATGGCGTGCATGGCCGAATCACTGGGATTAACCCTTCCGGGGGCAGCTACCATCCCGGCTGTGGATTCACGAAAAAAAGTGATGGCCCAGTTATCGGGAAGAAGGATCGTGGACATGGTAAAAGAAGACCTCAGGCTTTCGAAGATCCTTACCCGGCAAGCTTTTGAAAATGCCATCAAGATTAATGCGGCCGTGGGAGGATCGACGAATTTCATAATCCATCTCCAGGCCATAGCGGGCCGTACCGGCGTAGATCTGGACCTGAAGGATTTCGATGAGCTGGGCAGCCACATTCCGCTGCTGGTAAACCTGATGCCTTCGGGCGAATACCTGATGGAGGATTTTTATTATGCCGGAGGTTTAGATGTGGTGATCAGTGAAATGCGGGATCATCTTCATAAAGAAGCCTTAACCGCTAACGGGAAGCCAATCGGCGACAATTACCCGGATGCCGTATGTTATAACGACAAGGTGATCGCCACACTGAACGCACCGTTTAAGAAAAATGCCGGTATTGCCGTGCTGAATGGTAACCTGTGCAAGGATGGCGCAGTCATAAAACCTTCCGCCGCTACGGATAAACTGATGGTTCACAAAGGCCGTGCGGTGGTGTTCGAGACGATAGAGGAATATCATGAAAAGATCGATGACCCCGCCCTCGACGTGGATGAGAACAGTGTGCTGGTGCTAAAAGGCGCCGGGCCGGTAGGTTATCCCGGTATGGCAGAAGTGGGCAATATGGATCTTCCCGAAAAGATACTGGAAAAAGGCATAAAGGATATGGTGAGGATCTCCGATGCCAGAATGAGCGGAACGGCATTTGGCACGGTAGTACTCCATATCTCCCCTGAATCGGCAATTGGCGGCACACTTGCACTGGTAAAAACAGGCGACCCGATCATCCTCGATGTGCCTAACCGCAGGCTGCATCTGGATGTGGATGAAGCCGAACTTGAAAAAAGAAAAGCGGCCTGGGTGGCCCCCGAACCGCATGCCGGCCGGGGTTATGTAAATCTTTACATCAATACGGTCCAGCAGGCTCATCTTGGGGCAGACCTGGATTTTCTGATAGGTAAGTCAGGATCGGAAGTTAAAAGAGATGTTCATTAATCCC
>CAZIXF010000007.1:106682-108817 GCA_964543195.1 uncultured Roseivirgaceae bacterium | reverse complement strand
GGTCAAGGGTAAGATAGTTCGCTCCTCACCCGGAGAACAGGATTCTTTTGATCCTGTTTATATCAACGTTCAACTGCAATCCTTTCCGGATCTTTTTTGCCGGTTGCATTTTGTCAAAAAATTAAAAAACCTGATGACCGGATATGCCGGTTCAACTGTCTTTCTCAACCGGTTCCGGTAAAACACGAATTATTTAACTCAAAACCAGGAATTTTCAAGCACAAACCAGGAATTTTTCTGACGGGAAACAGGAATTTCCAGGAGCAATACAAAAAATTTCCGGACAGAAAAAACCCGTTCTTTCATATAGGTAAAATATTTATTTTTCATTTTTTTAAATTTTTTTTTAAAAAATGTTGAATCAGAAAAAAATTTTCCCTATCCTTGAATCAGATCTTTCTCTTATCATAGCTGGTTGAATTTAAACCCCGGTCCTTCCCAAAATTACCGGGGTTTATTTTTTTACATAATCTCTGACGTAAAAACACCAAAGACACCATTCTTCTGCCCGGGAAAATCCATTCAAGAAAATTCATCATTTAAATAATCCGAATTGACACTTATGGCTCAATTACCTATCTTTCAATTCTGGTCAGGGCATAACTGCTCAACACTGAAATGAATAAAGGCATTCTGGTATTTAGATCTGTAACCATGAATAAAATTTCCCAGAAAAAAATAGTCCTCAATTTTATAATTGGCTTCCTGATGATCCTGCCATCCTGCGCACAGGAGAAGCGCGACAAATATGTCAAACCGGTACTTGTCGGTCAATGCGAAGGGTGTGAGGCCGTGTTCGAATATGGCGACAAGCGACTGACCTCCACCGATACCTTACCCGGCTTCCATGAAGAGGGCACGGAGATCAAGGTATCGGGCACGGTATTTCAATCCGACGGAAAAACACCCGCCCCGGATGTGATCCTGTATGTATATCATACCAATCAACAGGGGATCTATGAAAATAAATTCAACAGGAAGAACTGGGAAAGACGCCATGGTTATATCCGGGGTTGGGTTAGGACAGACCGGAATGGCCAATACGCGTTTTATACGCTGAAACCCGGCACCTACCCTGACCGGAGCGAACCGGCCCATATTCATATTACCGTCCTGGAACCTGATGGGAAATATTACTGGCTGGGAAGTTACCATTTCGAAGGCGATCCGCTCTTGTTAGCAAAGGAAGTCTCGCCCGAAGCACCGAGGGGAGGGAGCTCGGGCCTGTTGAAGCTTGAAAAGGAAGGTGAATTGTGGACAGGTAACCGCGATATCGTACTGGGTAAAAACATACCGGGGTATGACCGGTAGGGGGTATATAGGGTCCCTGGCCCGGATTTTCCTTCCTCATCAGGCACCCACTACAACCCCTTATCACACAGCCTGCCCCTGTTTCCCTAATCCTTTTTAGGGGCTTCTCTCCTATCCGGTTTCTTATCCTATCACTTCATGACCAGCTTCTTGGTGATCAGCTCACCATCGGTAGTAACAAGCCGGATAAAATATACTCCGGCCGGTACACTGAGTGAATAGATCTCATTTTTTGCGTATTGGAAGCGTTTAACCGGTTTGCCCCGTATATCCGTAACGATCAATTCCCGGAACTCCTTCCCGGCTGTCTGATCGATATTCCTTACTTTAAAAGTCCCGTTATTCGGATTCGGGAATACCTCGATCTTATCAATCACATCTTCACTTAACCCGGTAACGACACTGGGCGTTCGGGTATCCAGGATTACATACATCGCATTCATGGGCACCCAAAGGGACAAACCGTCAGCTGTCGGGATAACCGGTGTTTCCCTGGCTTCATAACCGGCGCTGTTCAACACCCAGGCCGATTGTACTTTTGTGTTTTTAATATCGACCTTAACCAGGGTCTTCGCTGCTTTCCAGGGCATCTCACCCAGGCTTTCGATCCGGTAGCCCTCTATCGGATCCGACCCTTCCCGTGGTGAGAACGTAGTGGCGGACTCCCGCCAGCCGGTCGACCGGTAAACCGTACCCACCTGGATCAATATTTTTTCAGACTCTCCGATCGCCTGATCATCCATGGAGGTAACGTTCACCACCACATAGTCATTATGCGAGGTGATCGTCACACCGCCCAGATCATAAGGATCTTCGGCAGGGAA